>CAXSDY010000094.1:0-9814 GCA_964235835.1 uncultured Sphingomonadaceae bacterium
GGCTCGGCAACCAGTTCCTCGGCAACATCCGCGAGGTCGACGCGATCGTCCACGTCCTGCGCTGCTTCGAGAACGACGACATCCAGCACGTCGCCAACAAGGTCGACCCGCTCGCCGACGCCGAAGTGGTCGAGACGGAACTGCTGCTGTCCGACCTCGACAGCCTCGAGAAGCGCGTCCCCAACCTCGTCAAGAAAGGCCAGCAGGGCGACAAGGAGGCGCGGATCGGCGCGTCCGTGCTCGGCCAGGCGCTCGAGCTGCTGCGCGACGGCAAGCCGGCGGGGCTGACGGCGCCGAAGGATGAGGAGGAGGCGCGGGTCGTCGCCCAGGCCCAGCTGATCACCGCCAAGCCGGTGCTCTACGTCTGCAACGTCAACGAGGACGAAGCGGCCGGCGGCAACGCGCTTTCCGCGGCGGTGTTCGCCAAGGCGCAGGCGGAAGGCGCCAACGCGGTCGTCGTGTCCGCCGCCATCGAGGCCGACCTCGTCACGATGGACATGGACGAGCGGCTCGCCTTCCTCGAGGAGATGGGCCTGCACGAGACCGGCCTCGCCCGCGTCATCCGCTCTGGCTACGACCTGCTCCACCTCATCACCTTCTTCACCGTCGGACCGAAGGAGGCCCGCGCGTGGACCGTCGAGCGCGGGTCGAAGGCGCCCCAGGCGGCCGGCGCGATCCACTCCGACTTCGAGCGCGGCTTCATCCGCGCCGAGACGATCGCCTTCGACGACTATGTCGCGCTCGGCGGCGAAGCCGGCGCCCGCGACGCCGGCAAGCTGCGCCAGGAAGGCAAGGACTACGTCGTCAAGGACGGCGACGTCCTCCACTTCAAGTTCAACGTTTAGGAGCTTCAAGTTCTGAAATCACCCATGGTCGGATCGTAGCCGCGATTGTACGAGTCTAGCGCCAGGATCGCTGAGAACACTTCTCCGTTCATTTCCGATCTCCTTGACTGAAGTCACCTTCCGTCAATCTCGCCGCTAACGGTTGCTGATATTGAGGAGTCATGGGCAACTTCACAAAAGCTCCTCGCTGCTGCGGTAACCATCGCAAGCGCTGCTCGATGCCCCCAGTCACATCATCATCCGTCACCGATACGGTGATCCGCTTCAGGCGCACGCCTGGTCCGAAGCTGGCAGACAGATCCGCTGGATCGACCTTCTCGACGCTGGCTGGATCGTTGATGTCGCGGAAGCGGACGAGCAGCGGATATTCATCGGGGGAGAGCTCGAAAGCGGGTTTGGCCTTGATGATGCGCTTCTTGTTTTCAGCCCAGTCGTTCGTCATGGGCACGCCGGCTTCCGGATGTCGGCTCAGATGCCCGCCGATCACACCGGCGGCATAGTCGACGTTCATGTCGGCGCCGCGAAGCAGGGCGAACAAGGTTCCGCCGGGCAAATCTACCGCCACGGCCTCGCCGCGCTGCCTGCTGTGCAATGAGCGATCTGGAATCCCACTGCCTTCCGAAACGCTTGTCTCCCACACGCTCGATCCGCTGCGCAGGCCTTGTGGGGTGTCGACTTCGACCGTTACGCGGTAACGGTAGGTATACGCGTTGCTCAAGAGGTCGCAGCCGCCCAGGACCCCCGCCAGCCCCACCAGAGCCGCCGCAAGAGCGGCGCGGCCGATGTTGATGCTCACCACAGCTTCAGCTTGGAAAAACCTTCTCCGCGCATCGATCGCCGCCCCCGTTGTATGACGGCGCGCAGGCTGCCAGAGCGGCGCCGGGCAGGCAATCGTCCAACGCGCGGCGATGATGGAACAGGCGGCAAGGCGATGATCTATTTCGAGGACCTCGAGGTCGGCCGCGAGGTCGAGTTCGGCCACTACGACGTGACCCGCGAGGAAGTGCTCGAGTTCGCGCGCAAATATGATCCGCAGCCGTTTCACCTCAGCGACGAGGGCGCGGCGGGCACCCACTTCGGTAAGCTCGCGGCGAGCGGCTGGCACACCGGCGCAATGGCCATGTCGGTCGTGGTCGCCCACATGAGCAAGAAGCCGCAGGCGAGCCTCGGCTCTCCGGGCATCGACGAACTGCGCTGGCTCAAGCCGGTCTATCCGGGTGACCGGCTGACCGTGCGCGGCAGCGTGGTCGACAAGACGCCGTCGCGCTCGAAGCCCGATCTGGGCAGCTTCCGCACCGAGACGATCGTGTCCAACCAGGATGGCGTCGACGTGATGCGCTATCGTTCGATTGTGCTGATTAGGCGTCGGCCCGCCTAGTCCCCTCTCGCCTGAGGAGAGGAGGGGACCGCAACGCGGCGGAAGGGTGAGGGCGCGACCGGCTCACCATTATCCCCGATCACCCTCACCCAACCCTCTCCCCAGGGGAGAGGCCTCAGCCAACCCGTCTAGGCCTCGCCTGGCTTCGGGCCGCCGACGATCCCGGCCTCGCTCATCGCGGTCGCGCGCTTTTCCTTGTTCTCGGGATCGAGCGAACCCTTCTGCGCGACCGTCCGCTTGGCCTCAGCCCAGATGTTGCGATAGCTGAGGTAGGCGAGGACCGTCGCGACCAACAGGAACAGCACGACCGTGATCCCGGTTGCGTGACGCGCCTCCAGCTTGGGCTCCGCGGTCCACACCAGGAAGGCGGCCACGTCGGTCGCCATCTGGTTCACGGTCGGCTTGGTGCCGTCGGCGAACTGGACCTGGCCGTCGGCGACTAGCGGCGGCGGCATATGAATGTTGAGGTTCGAGAAATAGGGATTGTAGTACAATCCCTCCGGAGTCTTCGCGTCCGGAAACTTCTTGAGCAACTCCACGGGCTGCTCGCGATAGCCCGTCAGCAGCGAGTGTACGTAGGGCGCCCCGCCCTCACGCGCCTTGGTGATCAGCGACAGGTCGGGCGGCAGCGCATTGTTGTTCGCCGCGCGGGCCGCCGTCTCATTCGCATAAGGCGCCGGGAAATGATCCGCGGGAAGAGCCTTGCGGGTGGCCGGCTCGCCGGTGTCGGGATTGATCGACGGCACCTCGGTCTGCCACTGGTTGGCGATCGCCTTCACCTCGGCCTGGGAATAGCCGATCTGGCGCAGGTCACGGAACGCGACGAGCTTCAGCGAGTGGCAGGCCGAACAGACTTCCTTGTAGACCTGGAACCCGCGTTGCAGCTGCTGCCGATCATATTTGCCGAACGGCCCGTTGCTGGCCAGCGCCAGCGCGGCCGGCTCCTCGTGGAACTGGCTTTCGGCGGTCGGCTCGGTGGGATCGGTGATGAACGACTTCAGGTTGATGAACAACGAGAGGAGCAGGACGCCGGCAAAGGCCAGGCCGACGAGAAAGGCGAGCTTGCGGATCATGAGTCCCTCTTATTCCGCAGCCGCGTGGGCGTGGGCCGGCGACGACTTGGCGAGCCCATAGGGAGCGCTCTCCTCCTCCTCGCCGTGGAGCACCGATGCCGAGATCGACGACGGGAGCGGCAGCGGCCGCTCGATCTTGGCGATGATCGGCAGGATGATGAGGAAGTGCGCGAAATAATAGGCGGCGGCGAACTGGCTCATCATGATCCAGAACGGGGTGGCCGGCGCGCCTCCGGCGTAGCCGAGCACGAACACGTCGACGACCAGCAGCCAGAAGAAGCGCTTGTACAGTGGGCGATAGTTGGTGGACCGCACCGGCGACGTGTCGAGCCACGGCAAGAAGAACAGCAGCAGGATCGAGCTGAACATCGCCAGCACGCCCCACAGCTTGGCGGGCAGGATGAAGTCGGTCGTGAACGCGCGAAGAATGGCGTAGAACGGCCAGAAATACCATTCCGGAACGATATGCGCCGGTGTCGCCAGGGGGTTCGCCGGGATGTAGTTGTCGGCGTGGCCGAAGTAGTTCGGGGCGAAGAACAGCACCAGCGCGTAAAGCAGCAGGAACACGCCGACCCCGAAGCCGTCCTTGGCGGTGTAGAACGGGTGGAAAGGCAGCGTGTCCTTCTCGCTCTTCACGTCGACCCCGGTCGGATTGCCCGACCCCGGGATGTGCAGCGACCAGATGTGCAGGATGACCACGCCCGCCGTAACGAACGGCAGGAGGTAGTGGAGCGAGAAAAAGCGGTTGAGCGCCGCCTGGTCGGGCGCATAGCCGCCGAGCAGGAAGATGCGCAGCGGCTCGCCGACGATCGGAAAGGCCGAGAAGAAGCCGGTGATGACCTGCGCGCCCCAATAGCTCATCTGCCCCCACGGTAGGACGTAGCCCATGAACGCCGTCGCCATCATCAGCAGGTAGATGACGAGGCCGAGCATCCAGACCAAGTCGCGCGGAGCCTTGTAGCTGCCGAAATAGAGCCCGCGGAAGATGTGGATGTACACCGCGAGGAAGAAGAAACTCGCGCCATTGGCGTGCGCGTACCGCAGCAGCCAGCCGGCGTTGACGTCGCGCATGATCGCTTCGACCGAATTGAACGCACCGTCCGCCGAGGCATAATAATGCATCGCCAGTACGATGCCGGTGACGATCTGCACAGTCAGCATCAGCCCGGAAAGGATGCCGAAGTTCCAGAAGTAGTTGAGGTTGCGCGGCACGGGGTAGCCGCCACCCACCGCACCATAGACCAGCCGCGGCAACGGCATCCGCTGGTCGAGCCAGCGCATGAAATTGCTCTTGGGTTCGTATTCCTGGGCCCAGCCGAAGCTCATGAGGCGTGCTTTCCCTTAGCCGATCGTAACGACGGTCGGTGACGTAAACTCATAATCCGGTACCTGCAGGTTCTTCGGCGCCGGGCCTTTGCGGATCCGCGCCGCGGTGTCGTAGGCCGACCCGTGACACGGGCAGAAATAGCCGCCGAACGGGCCGCGGTTCTCGCCCTCCCCGGTGCCCAGCGGAATGCAGCCGAGGTGGGTGCACACGCCAAGCGTGATCAGCCAGTTCTGCTTGCCCGGCTTTGTCCGCTGGGCGAGTGTCTGCGGATCGCGCAGGGTCGACACGTCGACCGCATTCGCAGCGGCGATCTCCTTGGGAGTCAGGTTGCGGACGAACACCGGCTGCTTGCGCCAGCTGGTCTTGATCGCCTGGCCGGGCAGGATCTTCGAAACGTCGACTTCGGTTGCAGCCAGCGCGAGCACGTCGGCGGACGGCGCCATCTGGCTCAGCAGCGGCGCGACGACCGCAACGGCGCCCACGCCGGCGAAGCTCAGCGCCGCGACGTTGATGAAGTCGCGCCGGCGCACGCCGTCGTCGTACCCGCCATCATTGTGCCCGCCGTCGTCATGGCTGCCCGACACGATGATCGCTCGCGGGGCACCGGGCGTGGGTTGTTCCAGCGTGGCCATGCTCACCTTTTGAACCTTCGCCCGGTCGGCGAGCGAACGGGCCGGATAGGGCTCCGCATCCGGCAGAACCCCGGGGCGGCTGGCGCGCCTGATAGCGTTTCGCCCCCGCGATGCAAACGGCAAAAAGGGCGCACCGCGGCGGCTTGCCCGCGCCGGGCGCCGTGCCTAAGCGGCGCGCCATGCGCATCGCGCTCTATCAGCCGGAGATTGCCGGCAACGTCGGCGCGGTCCTGCGCCTCGGCGCCTGCTTCGGGGTCGCCGTCGAGCTGATCGAGCCGATGGGCTTCGCGTGGGACGACAAGCGGGTGCGGCGCACGGCGATGGACTATATCGACCATGTCGCGGTGACCCGCCACGCCAGTTTTGCCGCGTTCCGGCACGCGATCGCCGGCGCGCGCCTCGTCCTGCTGACCACTCGAGGCGCAAGCTCGCTCTACGATCACCTGTTCCAGGCCGACGACATCCTGCTCCTGGGCCAGGAGAGCGCCGGCGTGCCGCCCGAAGTCGCGGCGACCTGCGGAGCGGCGATCCGCATCCCCATCCGCCCCGAAGTCCGCTCCCTCAACCTTGCCACCGCCGCCGCGATCGCACTCGGCGAAGGCATGAGGCAGATCGGTGACGGCCTCGCCAGCCCGAAAGTGGGGGACTGACTTTCGCGATCATCGGCTTAAGGAGCGCCTCATGACCCCCCTCGACGACCAGCAACTCGCCGCGCGCACCTGGTTCGAAGCGCTGCGCGATCGCATCTGTGCCGTGTTCGAGGCGATCGAGCAGGAGGCGGGATCAGACGCGAAGTTCCGCTACATCCCGTGGGAGCGGACGGAGGCGGACGGCTCACCGGGTGGCGGCGGGGTCCGCGGGCAGATGGCCGGCGCGGTGTTCGAGAAGGTCGGCGTGAACGTCTCGACGGTTGGTGGCCGCTTCTCGCCGGAGTTCGCCGCATCGATCGCCGGGGCAGCCGACGACCCTCGCTTCTTCGCGACCGGCATCAGCGTCGTGGCCCACATGGCCAACCCGCATGTTCCCGCGGTGCACATGAACACCCGCTTCCTAACGACCACCCAGCGCTGGTTCGGCGGCGGCGCCGATCTCAACCCGGCCCTGCCCTACTCCGAAGACACTGAGGCGTTCCACGCCCGCCTTCGCGCTGCATGCGCCGCGCACGACCCTACCTTCTACCCGCGCTTCTCGAAATGGGCGGACGAGTATTTTTGGCTGCCGCACCGCAAGGTTGCGCGCGGCGTAGGCGGCATCTTCTACGATCGGCTGGAGGATCACTTCGACGCCGACTTTGCGTTCACTCGGAACGTGGGCGAGGCGTTCCTCGATATCTTCCCGCAGCTCGTCCGCAAGCGGATGGACCAGCCCTTCACCGATGCAGATCGCGAGGCGCTGCTCGAATTCCGTGGCCGCTACGTCGAGTTCAACCTGCTGTTCGACCGAGGCACGCTGTTCGGGCTGAAGACCGGCGGCAACATCGACGCCATCCTCATGAGCCTGCCGCCGCTGGCCCGCTGGGCGTGAGCCAGGTCGCGGTTCCGGCGGACCATGCCGCGACCGTCGTCACCCACCTGGCGATGGACCAGCCGCCGCGATTGTCGGAACCCGGAGCGGCTGGCGCGCTCGTGCTGCGGCGCTGGGCGGATCCGTCGCCGGACGAATACCGCGACCTGTTCGCACGGGTCGGCAGCCGCTGGCTATGGTACTCGCGGCTGCTCATGGACGACGCGAAGCTGCGGGCGATCCTCTCGGACCCCGCCACGCAAGTTCACCGGGTGTTCGCCGGCCAGAAAGTGGTCGGCTTCGTCGAGCTGTCGTTCGCGGAGCAGGCAACGGCGCTCATCTCCTTCCTCGGCCTTGTGCCCGAACTCGCCGGCCGGGGGCATGGCCGTTGCCTGCTCGAAGCAACGCTGGCGCTCGCCTGGGCCGGTCCTGGCGTCCGGCAGGTGGGGGTGACGACCTGCACCCTCGATCATCCGGCAGCGCTGCCGAACTACATCAGGGGCGGGTTTCGCGTGACCGGCCGCTCGCTCGAAACCTTCCCCGACCCGCGCCTGCTCGGCGTCCTGCCGCCCGACTGCGCGCCTCAGGTGCCGCTGCTGGGAACGCCGGGCGCGACCACGCGCTGGGCATAGAGCCGCGCCAACAAGACCGTGAACACGACGCCCACCGCCGCCTGCACCGCGGCCCGCGCGACGGCGATGAGCAGCAGGCTGACGGTCAGCGGCTCGGGCGGCCCGAGCAGCAGGGTGACCAGCGATCCGAACGCGACCGTTACGGCATAGACGGCGAGCCCGCCGCCGATCAGGAAAAGCATCGCCGTCCCGAGCAGGCGCAGCACCTGGCCTCGGGTGACGGTCAGGCCGCGCTTGAGGATGGTCACCGGGCCTCCGCCCTCGACCGAGGCGATGGCGGTGCTCAGCGAGAAGCGAGCGAACAGGATCAGCAAGCCGACGATCATGAGCGTCAACAGCACCAGCACGAGCAGCGAAAGCCCCTGATTGCCAGCCTTGCTGACCGCGGTCGCTGCGGTCATCACCAGCGCCAGCGCGATCGATACCGGCACCGCGAACAGCAGCGCCGCACCAACGTAGGCAGGCATGCGCCGGACCGCATGGCCGATCGAATCCCCGATCCGTTCGCGGTGACCCAGCGCCAGCCGCGAAATGGCGATCTGCCCGACGATCCCGATCAGCACCTGGAGCGCGATGAAGGCCAGATAGACCTGGGATGCGGTCGGCGTCGCCCCGCGCTCGGCCGGCGCAGCGAGGCCGGCCATCGCCGCGGGCAAGAACAGCAGGGCCAGGCCGAGCGGCGCCAGCACGCGCGCCTCGTGCACGACGAACGCCCGGGTCTCGTCCCATGCCTGCGAAACCGACAATCGCGTCACACCCGTCTCCCTCGTGCCCGGCTCGTTCCTAGCGGTCGCGGGCACGCGGTGGCAATCGGCCTTGCCGGTTGCGGCACCCCGCGCCATGTCCGCGTCATGGAAACCCCGCTTCCCGAGTGGCAGGTCAGCGACGGCCTGACGCCCTATGAGGCGGCGCTGGCGACGATGGAGGCGAGGGCCGCCGCGGTCCGCGCGGGTGAGGCGCCCGAACTCGTCTGGCTGCTGCAGCATCCGCCGCTGTTCACCGCCGGCACCAGTGCCGACCCGGCCGAGCTGATGAATCCGGCCGGCTTCCCGGTGTTCGCCGCGGGCCGCGGCGGGCGGTTCACCTATCATGGCCCAGGCCAGCGGGTCGGCTATCTGATCCTCGACCTCGAACGGCGCGGGCGCGACATCCGCCACTTCGTCCATTCGCTCGAGGGCTGGCTGATCGCCGCGCTTGCCCGGCTCGGCGTCGCCGCGCGGCGCGAGCCCGGGCGCATCGGGCTGTGGGTCGGCACCGGATCGGAGGAAGCCAAGATCGCCGCGATCGGGGTTCGCGTGCGCCGCTGGGTGACGCTCCACGGCTTTTCCGTGAACGTCTCACCGGACCTCTCGCATTTTGCCGGGATCGTACCGTGCGGCATCCGCGACTATGGTATCACCAGCCTCGCCGCACTCGGCCAAGGAGCCGGGATTGGCGCGCTAGACGATGCTTTAGAGGCGGAACTTCCACGTTTTCTGGCGGTTTTGGGAGGCTGTTGCAAAGTCCCTTGAGGCGCGTGCCGTTTATCGACTAATGGTGTCCGCGATTTGTAATGCGGGGACCCTGCGGCAAATCTATAACAAGGGAGTTTCTGAATGCGTGCTCTGATCCTGGTCGCTGGTGCGGCCCTGGCAGTGTCGGCTTGCAGCAGCAAGGACGCCGCCAACAACACCATGAACGTCGATACCAACATGACGACCGAGACCGTCACGACCAACGACACCACCGCGGTCGACGCCTCGTCGAACATGGGCGGCAACATGTCGGCCGACAGCAACATGTCGATGAACTCGATGGGTGGCATGAACGGCATGAACGGCATGAACTCGTCGACGACCAACACGACGACCACGACCAGCAATTCGACCAGCAACGCGATGTAAGCGTCGCTGGCCGGCCTTCGGGCCGGCTGGGCCAGATCAAGGGGCCGCCGGCATGTTCGGCGGCCCCTTTTTCATGCGATCACAGAAGGCACGCGCGTGTGACCAGGTTCGCCTCCCTGCTCGCGGCCGCGGCGATCGCCGTTTCCTCCACGACGGGCTCGGCGCAGGTCTACATCGTTCCGCCCACGCCGACGCAAGCCTTGCTCGGCAGGGACGATCAGCTCATCGCCGCCCTGCCCGGCGCGACGCCCCAGGAACTCACGGCCGCACGGATGTGGGCCTTGCGCTCGGGCCTCAACGTCGCGGCGCTGCAATGCTCGACCTCGCCCTTCCTCGACACGACGGCGAACTACAACGACCTGCTGCGCGATCACCGGGAAGAGCTCGCCGCAGCCTACACGGCCTTCAGCCGCTATTTCACCCGGACCGTGGCCGGCGAGGCGGCGCTGGCCGCGCTTAACGCCTACGAGACGCGCAGCTACAACGGCTGGTCGACGATCTATGGCCAGCGCGGCTTCTGCAACGCGGCTTCGCGGATCGG
>CAXSDY010000095.1:0-9489 GCA_964235835.1 uncultured Sphingomonadaceae bacterium
AGTCAATACCGGTCAAGTTTACCGCGCCGACGGCACCGATTAGTGGTTCAACCGACAAGAAGCGTACGCCAGCGGGCGATGCCTGTAGGTGCTCGACGCGGCCCTTCGCTTGCGCGTCCTCTACGGACACGCCGCACCAGATGTGCTCAGGTCCTCGGCCGGTGCCGTAGCGGCGCCGTAGATAGTCACGCATCAGCGAGCTGCGCTTGGTGAGCACCTGGAAAGCGTGCCAGTCGGCCGACTCCATCGTGTCGAACACCTGGTCAATGAACGGCGAAGGGACCTGCTTGTGGAACAGGTCGCTCGTCGAGTTCACAAAAATCATGCGCGGGCGGCGCCATTTCAGCGGCTGGTCAATCCGCTCGGGCCGCAGCGTTAGGTCAAAGCCAGTCGAGAACGGGTGTCCCGGCACACCTCGAAACCGTTCGGAGAAGCGAGCAGCGTAGCAGTTATCGCAGCCACGCGTGATCTTGGTGCAGCCCGTCACCGGGTTCCACGTCGCGTCCGTCCACTCGATCGCGCTTCCATCAGCCATTTCGGCTTTGCCTTTCAGCATCGAACGGTAGCACACTCAGAACAGAACAGGAGCGGTAAATTTTTACTCCGGTTCCGTGCGGATAACGCGACTTCAAGCCGATCATGTGATCACCAGCCGCGCGGCGTTTCGCTCGTCGTGTTCGAAGGCCTCCACAAAAGCGTCGAGCTCACCGACTGTCATGCCAAGCGCCCGACCTTCGTCCCGCCAAGTCGCGACAGCGCCCTCGACCTTAGCGAGAATCGCCTTCGCTCGACTGCTGGCGATGCGGAAATAGGCGATGACCGACATGAGAGCGTCGATCGTCGCCTCCGGGCCCGTTTCCTCAGAAACCCAGGTCTTCAGCTCCCGAACGCGCTCAGGTAAGGGATTGATGTCGAAGGCCGGTGACAGTCGCCATTGGCCGCGATCAACGTGCAGGAACCCGTGATTGTGCAGGTGATCATCGACATTCGTAATGAGTATCGAGAAGGCGACGCGGCGCCACAGCTCCTCGATGTCCGCCGCCGGTCGGCTCCCATTCTGCCGGAGTGCATCGACCAGCTCGGTATAGCTGTGCTCGCCTGAATCGCCTGGCTCGGCGCCCAGCATCGTGGCAGCCGAGACGTACATTAGCCGCGCGCCATTGCCTGTCCGGTCGAAGCGCCGGATTAGGGCCACGGGTGCGCCGTCGCTGTCGACGATGCGAGCATCGGCTGCGTCGATGCCCGCCTTGCGCGCCAGCCGCATCGCGAGCACCTCACCCTTTGTGACGGGACGCTCGTCACCAACGCTCGGGAACTTGCCGATCGCGAGCCAGCCGTCCTCGTCTAAAACCGAGCATTTCGGACGAAGGCCGCCCAGCGAGGTGCCGCGCCCTCGAAGATAGGCGAGGTCGGCTACAGTCTCTGTGTTGGTCTCAACCGCCCGCGTGGCGGTGAGCAGCTGCGCGAGCTCAATCAGCGGCGGCGTTGTCCGGCGGCCTTCGTCGACAGTTCGCTGGTACTGACCATCCTCATCTCGAAGCCGAAGCGCGCCGACGCGGCTGACGTCGTCTACCGCTAGGATATAATCCATCGCATTTAGGGGTCGGGCAGCGACCTCCCCGCCTTCACGGCGTGCTTGCTGGCGTCGCTTCGCATGGTCGCGCTGGATCACCCGCTTGCCCCAGCCGTCCGGCTCGGTGTCGGCAAGCGCGGCATGGAAGGCAGAGCCGTCCCGCGTCTTGCGATGAAACTGAGGCCCCGCCACGAGAGGAAGCCCCGGCTCGATCGCGAACCGCTCAGCATCGCCCAGCCAACTGGCAGCATATTGGAACGCAGCACTCTCGCCCGCGCCTTGCTGGTCATAGCGCAACGTGCCGAGCGGCAGTCCCCCCTCGCCTAGGTGAACATCGATCGTCCGCTTCATAGCGCTCGGCTCGTCCTTCGGACGCGAACGCGCTGAGGCAGCCGCTCCGCATCCAGGAGCAAGCCTTGGTCGTCGCGCTTGGGATCGACGATCTCGCCGAGCGCCTGATCAAAGCCGAGAACGAAGAAGGTCATAGCGTACGTTCCCATGCCGACGCTCGGGTCGCCCTTCTCCACCTTCAGGTAGGTGCTCTTCGCGACGCCGAGCCGCTCAGCCATCATCACGATGGTCAGGCTGCGCTTCTTGCGAGCGAGCGCGATGTCCGCGCCCAGCTTGCCGAGAGCACGTTTCACCTTGGGCGGTAGAATGTCGGGAACAGCGGATCGCATAAGGTCTCATATAACAGGCTGTATCGTTGATACAGTCCTATATATGCGACCGATGTGCCTGTCAGAAAGCTATTTAGCTTTCAGTTTTGCCTTGCCAAACGGTTTCATAAAAGTGTCCCGGATTATCGCCGGCTTCAGCTTGGCTTTCACCAGCGCAACCTCGCAGCGCTCCCGAAGGGCATCGTGGTCGCCCGCTGCGCCTACGAGTTCCACCAGCACACCCCGCAACGCGCTCACCACCTTGGTGACCTCGTCGAGCCGAAAGGCGAAGCTGCCGACTGGGGTCGCCTTCTCGTCGGCGACCGCCTCCGGCAGAGCCGATACGCGAACCGCGTCCCGACCTGGATAGGCCTGCTTGAACCAGTGCTCCGCCTCGAGCAGCTGTGCATGATCCTTCTTGTAGAGGGGGTTCTCATCGTCCTTTTCGCTTTTCGCCTCGATCACAAAGTCGAAGGCGGCTTCCGTCCGCCACAAAACGTCGGGCCCAACACCATGCACCTTCTCCGGGCGCTCGGCGTCGAACCCGAGAAAGCCGCCAAGGTTTGCCAGCGCCTCCTCGTAGCGCGCCGCAGAAGCTTCGGGCACGAGATCGCTCATTGCCTCGTCGAAATCGGCGAGGATGGCGGCGCGCTGATCGTATTCGGCTAGTCGCTTGACGATCCCGCGGGACTGCTTGCCCGGCGCAGGCCGAGCCACGTAATTGGGCCGCTTGCGAGGCGGGCTGTGATTGTTGTTCATCGAGAACGCAGTGGTCTGGAGCTTCTGCCCTTTGGCCTCGTCTTCCATTTGGTAAGCGATACGCGCTGCCGAGGCGGAGAGCCACGCGCGACGCTGCGCGTCCGCCGCTAGCACTTCGTCGTCCATCAGCTTTTCAAGCGCGGCAAGGGCTTTCTCGTATTGCCCGAGACGCAGCAGCCGAAACGCCCTTCGCTCCAGGGCGGCTACCCTCAGCGCTAACTCGTCCACGGGGGCGGCGTGTGCCGCCTCCGCGAGTTCCGAAGCGTGATACCCGACCCAGTCAGGATCGCGCTTCAAACACTTCCAAATCGTTTCGCCGACCTCATTGGGGGCCTTCACCGCCTCGCTCACCTCCTGACCGAGCTTCAGCTGGACACGCGTGCTGGCGGTGAGAAAGTCGAGATTCTTCTTGCGCCCAATCCATCCGACCAGTTTGCTTCCAACGAGCATAATCACGCAGTAGTCGGCGCCGCCACGTGTGCCCCGTCCGATCCCTTGCTCGATTCGCTGCGCGAGTAGCGAGTTCACCGCCGCGTCGGCGACGACATTCATCCGGAATACGTCGTAGTTCGTGGTACCTTGGGGGAGGTTGTCCATTACTAAAAACCGGCAGGCGTTGCCCGCCAAATCGATCCCATCGTACCGGTTGGCAAGCACGAGCGGACCGTAGGCTTCGCCTGCCTGCATGGCCGCGACCTTTGCCGAGACGGTCTTCGTCGTCTCGGCATATTCGGCAATGTCGGTCCACTCCTTTGCCGCGGTACCGGACGGAGATAGAATCACTACTCCGCGTTTTCCTTCAGCCAGCTTCGTCGCGAAGTTCTTGACCATCGGCTGGATCGCCGCGCCGCCGAGTTTCATAAGGCCAGGCACCAGGATCATGCGTTCGTCGACGCCGGCGAGGGAGGTCGAGGTGACCGGCGACGCGACCGCGTCCTGTGAGGCGCCGAAAGTTCGCACGATCTCGCTATCGTCGGCGATGGTCGCCGACATATAGATCCTGCGGCCGGCGTCGTCGAAGGTCGGAAGCATGTCGACTAGCGGAAACTGCGGTGTGATGCTGACGCTCGACTTGCTGAACAGGCAGTGGCAGACGCCGAGATCATCACGCAGAAACGGCCACACGAATGCGTCGATTGCATCGACCTCGCCCGAAAGATACTGCTGGATTTCGTCGAGCTTACGATGCCACGCCCAGCTAGGCACTTCGATGATGCCGAATTCTTTGCCATTGATAATGTCGGCGAACGAGCCGCCCCGGCCCACTTCCTTGAACGCGGGCCGAAACCGGTCGGCCAACCCGGTGTAAACGTCTTTGTGATCTCTAGCCGAGATGTTCAGCGTGAAAGCTTCGCGCACGGACGACAAGGCGACGTGCGCATCGTCAAGCACGATAGCGCCGACCTTCACCAGCTCCTGGCCCGAGCCCCGCACACCGAACTTGCTGCGCCCGTTGAACAGGGTCTCGTAAGCCCCGACGAGCACACTCTTGCCATCGTGGAACTCCGCGGATAATGGCTGGCCCTTCGTGTAGGGCATCGCCGAGATGCCATACTCTTTGCTCTTAGCCAGCACCTGTTCCACGAGTTGATTGGTTGGAGCGAGGTAAAGCACCGGCTCGCCGGTTTCATTCATCACCGACTGGGCCATGAGCAGCGCCACTAGCGTTTTGCCACCGCCGGTGTGCAACTTCACGACTATGTCGTTGTCATTACGCCGCGCAAACCAAGCGTCCAGCACCTCCGCCTGGCTCGCGTACAGGTCGTTGATACCCGGCGGCTTCGGTAACGCGTTGAAGATATCGCGCGGGTTTATCGGCTTCGGTTTTGCCTTCGCCTCCCGCAGCTTTTTGAAGTCTACCATCGCGCTCAGCCCCTTACTCCATTTCGGTTTCAATAGAACACGGCGACCACGAGCAAAGTGAGCTCACGAATGATCTGTCTCGCTTGATTTCAATATTCACCGTGTTAGTCATGCTCTGATCCCGAGCTCCGAAGCCGTGAACGCATTCGAGATCGCCTCTTGGTAGAGTGTGTCCAACGTCGGACCCACAGCTAACAGCGCCGCGATCCGCTGGATCATCTGCCGAAGCCACCGGCGCTCGCCCTCGGTCAACGGGTTGCCGTCGCGTCGATCGGCCTGGCGGTAGCCGAGCCATTTTTTTAGAACCGGATAGCCGCCGAGCTGGTAGGTCCACACCGCTTCGGGAACGTGCGCAAAGTGGGCTTGCGCGTTCAGGAACAGATCGCCCGTTCGTTCGCCCCAAGCGGCATCCCACGTCGGGGCTGGCAACTCCGTCTCCAGAAACGGGCGCGACGTCCACTTCCCTTTACCGCCACCCCAGTAGGTGACGGTCAGCTTCAGATCTTCGGCCGAGACATTGGCTCCGTCCGAGCGGCGAAGCTGGCCAAGTAGTTTGGTGCGCTCGGGGGTGAGCACCGCCTCGACCACTTCGCGCGCGTCGCGATCGGCATCGAGCAGGCGGGCAACCTGCTCGCCGACATCGACAAGCCTGCCCAGCAGATCGGCGTCCTTGGGAATCGGCAAATGAGCCCAGTCGCTCGACAGCGCACTCTTATGCTCGGACTGGTAGCTTGGGGCATGGAGCGTCGCGAAGGCGACGCGGAACAGCTTGCCGACGAAGGCGCGCGCGTCATCCCCGCTACGCTCGCCCGTTAGGCTGAAGTGGTCGCGCAGCACGCGCCAAGCCGGCTCGGCGATGTTGGCGTCGCGGTGTGCGAGAAGGTCTTCGCTAACGGTTTCACGAGGAAAGACGACGGACCCCCGTTCATGGACATGAAGATTAGCGAGCGTCGTCGCGAAAAGAGGGCGTGTTTCGGATTCTTTTCGCGGCTCTGGAACCGTCAGCAGAAACTCGTTGCCCGACAAGTTAGACTCGTATTCCGGTCGCGCGCGATTAAGTAGCTTCGTCCGGGTCTCATAGTAGATCGTCCGCTGATCGAGCGGGAATGTTAGAAATGACTTTAACCGTGACTTGTCAAAACCGAGGCTGCTGAGAGCCGTCCAAACTGTCTCAGGGTTGTATCCAGCGATTGCGGGCTTACCATCAGGTTTGTTCGGTGGTGCGAGATCGGGATAGGAGGCAGAGGCGGCGGCAAATGTCGGCTTCTTAATGTACTCTTCGAGCCGCTTGGCCAGCACGCCCTTGTCTGCGTCTATCACCGACCCTTCAATACCTCGATTGTGGTTCACACCCTGTACTGTCACGCGGAAAAGCTCGTCTAGCGCGGGCCAAGCCTCGAAGCCACCTTCCATCACGCGCGGCGAAAGACGCCAACGCCCTTCGGCGCTTGGGTAAATCTCCTCATAGGCCGGCGCTGCTTCAGGCGTACTCGCGAGTCCACTGGGCAAGCTCGCGACAAGCGCCTGACGTTTCCATGCCGCCGTCCCCCAGAAGTCGCGGTAGCAAACCTCTGTCGCTGCCGAGGAAGTTGAAGCACCCGTGCGCTTGATCCATGTGACGATCGCGGTTCCTGGTTGAATGCCCCGCGGGTCCATCTCCGTTGTGAATGCGCTATCGTCACGCGTCCCGGCGCCGGGCAGCCCGTTAGGGATCATCTTCCCGGTGCGGTATTTGTCGCCGTTGAGGTTATCGACCCAAACCGCGTCGAAATTGGCCAGCAGCGATCGCCGCATCAAGGGATGGGAGCGGCCTGTGAGGTATGACGAATTTGAAATGTAGGAGACCACGCCGTACTCTGCGGCGAGGCCAATGCGTTCCTCAGCGAGCCTAATGAAACGAATATATAAGTCATCGAGCAGCTGCTTCTTGACGCCAAATTCCTCATACAAACGACTATTACCGCGCTGCTTCATCAGTGGCCGGCCAAAGCCGTCCATCTTGACCGCACCATCCTTCGTCGTCTGCTCAACGAGTTTGATGCCCTTATAATGAGCAACAAGCTCGGCTTCCTCTGCCTGCGCCGCGCCGGTAAAACGATCGTAGGGCGGGTTGCCCAAGACTACGATGATCCGCGCGTCACGTTTGACCCGTTGCGAAGCGTCGAACTCCTCGCGCATTTCCGGTAAGTTGAGTTTTACGTCGCCGTGCTCATGCCATCCAGACAGCGCGTTTGTGAGGAAGACGGCAAGCCGACGGTCTGGGTCAGGCTTCGCCCCTAACTGCTCAAGCAGCAGGTAGAGCTGAAGTTGGGCGATCGCTGACGGCGCCGTCAGGATCTCGAAGCCGATTACCCGCTCCTGAAACGCGGTCGTCAGCTCGAGACCGACGGTCGTCGCGTCTCCCTCGGCAATCAGTTCCTCGGCGATGCAGCGCGCGACCTCAAGAAGGTAGGCGCCAGTACCGCAGCACGGATCAAGGACGATCACATCGGGATCGGCGAGCCCGCGCGGGCGACCAAGCTCGGCTTTCAGAAGGTAATGAACCCGACGCACCTGGTAGCGAACGATCTCGGGCGGCGTATACCATACTCCCAAATCCTCGCGCAGCTTCGAGTCGAACGCTTCGAGAAAGGGCTCGTAGAAATAGGTAATCGCCGCAACAGAGCTTTTGCCATCGATGGTCGGAAACGTCATCCGCCCGCGGAACAGCGGTCGGTCAACGCGATTGAGCGTGGCGATGGCCCGGGCAAGATGCGGCTCCAGCCCGAGGTGCTTCATGCGCAATGGGTGACGGATGTCGTGCAGCAGCGCGTCCAGGAAGGGGATCGGTAGGAAGCTGTGGGCGTCGTCGATGTCGAACGATGCGTTTGCTTCGGCCTTCTTATCCCAGAGGATCCATGCCGCGAAAAGCGCATAGAAGACGGACTGCACGAGCGACGAGCGGAAGAAGCGCGCGCCCTTCTCGTCGTCGACATCGAAGGCCAAACCAAGCGCCTGGCGATAGTCATCGAGCAGCGGCTTGAGGGGTTTTAGATCATCCGGCAGCGCGTCCTTCGCATCGCGCGCCTGGCGCGCGAGGATCTTCGCCAGATCGGCAGGCGCCCCGATGCGCGCCAAATCGGTCACCGCACGGGTGACTATGTCGACCAGCGCGACGATCGCTTCGGCATCTACCTTCGGCTTTGCGCCGCCACTGACGGCAGACCACAGATCGACGGTCTTCTGCAGCACGCGCTTCTCTGGCGGTACAGGTGTCACCCCGTCCCTTACGTAGATCGGATCGCAAACGAGCAGTCCGAATCCACGCACGTTGCACAAAAGCACGACGCCTGTTTGTGCGAGGTATCGTCCGACCTGATCCTTCTGCTCGGTCGAGACGGCGAGGTCGTCCAAGCCGGTGCTGGCGCGCTTGACCTCGCCGTACACCCCCACAAACAATGCGCCGTCCCCGAGCACGAAGTCCGGCATATCGTGGCTGGTCTTGCCCTTTTCAGACGTTCCGGTGCGCACGTCGAAAGGCAGCTTTTCGGCTTTGAGCACCGCCGTCAGCAGCGTCCGAACGTCCGGATAGAACGTCGTCTCTGTCGAAGTCGGAAGCGCCTCCAATGCTCTGGTGTCCGAGCAGTAGGTTGCGAGCGCTTCGCTCAAAGGGACAGCCAATTTACTTTTCTCCCCTGGCGTCTGACGCTGCCGTTTTCCTTCGAGCACCTACAGCACTCTGCCTTATAGGGTCCGCTGAAAGAGCCTTGTGCAAAGTCGAACGGTGAACTGCAAGCGTCCGTGCGACTTCGGAAACGGTCGACTCTGGGTCGTTCAGTAGGCGTTGGGCGATCCGAAGACGCTCCGCATTGAGCTTCGCTGGTCGGCCGCCTTTACGCCCTCGCGCTCTTGCAGCCGCCAAGCCCGCCTTCGTGCGCTCACGAATCGGGGTCCCGCCATAGAACGTGGCGTGATCGTCGGCGGGACAGTTTAGCCTGCTTGACGCGGTAGCGCAGGGCTGCCGGGAGAGCGGGGGCGATCATGGAGCAGGAGCAGTTCGTCGGGTTTGACGTGTCGCAGGCGGAGACGTCGGTGTGCGTGGTGGATGATGTCGGCAAGGTGGTGTGGCAGGGCAAGTGCGCCTCACCCCGGAGGCGATGGCCGCAGCTGTCCAGCGCCGGGCCCCGCGTGCAGCAAGGATCGCGCTCGGCAGACCTTGGGCGAGAGCCTCGCCGCTGCTGTCCCTGTTGACCTCGCCGCCTAATCCAACCAACTATCATCCCGCTGGAGACACGCCGCTCAGCCAATTTCCACATAAATCGCGACGGCACCCCGATGAAGTCGGCCTGCTTCATGTGCCCGGCTTCCAAAAAGAGCGAAGTGGACTGGCTCGCCATCCATCACCCCGACCTGGCTACCATCTCCGTGGAGATGGAGCGCCGCGCTCACCAGCGCGGACTGACCACCACCCGCGGCCTCGGCCGGCGCTGGTCCTGGTCAGAACACCTCGGACAGGGCAATCCCGCGCAGCCCGCTGCTGCAGCCTGATCAGATCGCGTCCTTCAGCTCCTTCGCCGGGCGAAACACGATCTTCCGGCTGGCCGCAATCTGCACCGCCGCGCCCGTCGCTGGATTGCGGCCCATTCGCGCCGGCCG
>CAXSDY010000096.1:0-9467 GCA_964235835.1 uncultured Sphingomonadaceae bacterium
GCACGACCGGGTCGTACTTGCGGAACGACATCTTCTCGGTCGTGTTGCGCGGATTCTTCTTGGTGACGTAGTAGAAGCCGGTGTCGGCGGAGCTGACGAGCTTGATCTTGACGGTTGCCGGCTTGGCCATCGGACGAATTCCAGAAGCTTGAAAAAGGAAGAGCGGCCGCAGGGCCGCTCGATGGTGCCGGCAATGACCGGAACGACCTTTTTTGTCAAGCGCCCGACCTTAGCCGGGCAGGAACGGGTAGGGCGAAATCGTCTTGCGATTTTCGTGAACGGCAAGTCGGCGGCCGGCCGGCGGCGTCGCTCGATAGGCGCATTGCATTCGCGGGCAGACCGCGCACGCAGGACCGACCGGCGTAGCCGGCGTTGTCACCAGGTCTAGCCCATCGGCATAAGCGATGCGGCTGGCATAGCGCACGTCGCAGCCGAGCCCCACCGCGAGCAGGCTGTCGTCATGGAGATCGGGCCGGATCGGCCGTTCGATGGTGCGGCTAATGGTAAAGAAGCGCTGCCCGTCGGGCGTCTCGATCAGCTGGCTGATGGTCTGACCCGGCGTCTGGAACGCGGCGTGGAGGTGCCATCGGGGGCAGGTGCCGCCGAAGTGCGAGAAGGGGAAGCTCTCGCCGGCGTAGCGTTTGGAAATGTTGCCCGCAGGGTCGACGCGCAGCATGAAAAACGGCACACCGCGCGCGCCGGAGCGACCCAGTGTGGTGAGGCGATGAGCGATCTGTTCGACGTTGGCGCCGAACTGCCCGCACAGCCGGTCGATCGCATAGCGATGCTCCTCGGCGGCGGCCAGAAACTTGCCGTAGGGCATCATGATCGCGCTCGCCGCATAGTTGGCGAAGCTCATGTGGAGCAGGCTGCGCGTGCCGCTGTCGGGCGGACGGGCAGTATCGACCATCCGCTCGAGCAACGGCGCGAACTCCATCAGGGACAGCTGGTAGGCGATGCCGAAGGTGCGGTTCTCGGGCCGCAGCAAGGCGGAGAGCAGCAGGGTGCGCCGCTGGGCGTCATAGTGCTGGCTCGCGTCGCGGAGCTGTTCGGGCGCGACCACACGCGCCTCGATCCCGTAAGCCTCCTTCAGGCGGCGGCGAAGCGGCTCGGCGATGGACAGCGGGTCGGACAGGGCACCGCCGAGCGTCTCGGCGCCTTCCTCGAGCTCCGGAAAATGATTGCGTTGCGCCTGAATGTGGTCGCGGACCCACGTCTCAGGGGTGATCAGCGCGCGCGGGTCGGGCGCCTCATCACCATCGACGTGGGGCTGGCGCTGGAGTTCGCGCAAGGCCGTGTAGAGCCGCGCCACGCCATCGGCGACGGCCGGCGCGTTGTCGGCGAGCTCAATCAGCTCGTAGCGGCTAATGCCCAGATCGCTGAACATGCCGTCGGAAAAGATTTCGCCGAGCTGCTCGGCTCCGGCACTCTCGTTACGCTCGGCAGCGAACGCCTTCACGTCGACGTCGAACGCTTCGGCCAGGCGCAGCAGGATGCCCGCGGTGACCGGCCGCTGATTGCGCTCGAGGTGGTTGAGGTACGACGGGGAGATGCCCAGCTCGGCCGCCATTGCGCTCTGCTGCAAGGCGCGGTCACGGCGAAGGCGCTTCAGTCGAGCGCCAAGAAAGAGCTTTCGTTGAGCGACCATGGCGCGTTCTGTCAACGATTGACAGGATTCACAAGTCTAAGTGTGTCTTCATGGCCCTTTTCGATGAGACCTTTACCATTCTCCTCGTGTTGTCTCCGCATCAGATTACCGAGCGCGAGCTTGCAGGAAAGGAGCAGTTCCATGGGACAGAAATATTGGGTTGTCGGCGGCGAGTATGCGGATTGCGCCTTTCGCGAGCTGACGCCAGGCACCGCGTCGATCAGCGGCCCCTTCAACGACGAAGTGCGCGCCCGGACTGAGTGGCAGCGGCTGACCTATCGCGACAACTGTCCCGCGACGATGCGCTACTCGATCGCCATCGAGCCGGCGGCCGCGCAACACTGAGCTAGGAGAGGATGCCAAAAGAGCATCCAACCGGAAGGGCGCATCGACGAGAGTCGAGGCGCCCTTTTCATTAATGGTCCGAAAATAGGGCGCCGCAGTCGATCCCCGGCGCCCTGGTCAGTGCCGCGTTACGCCGCTGCCCGGCGATCGCCTTCGTTGGGAAGCGCCGCCTTCGCCTGCGCGATGAGGGCGCTGAACGCAGCCCCTTCGTGCATCGCAATGTCGGCGAGCACCTTCCTGTCCAGATCGACCCCGGCGAGCTTCATCGCGTGGATGAACTGGCCATAGGTCAGGCCCTCGGCCCGAACCGCGGCGTTGATGCGCTGGATCCACAGGGCGCGGAAGCTGCGCTTCTTCACCTTGCGGTCGCGATAGGCGTATTGCCCGGCCTTCTCGACGGCCTGGCGGGCGATGCGGATCGTGTTCTTGCGGCGGCCGTAATAGCCCTTCGCATTCTCCAGGATCCGCTTGTGCTTGGCGCGGGTGGTTACACCCCGTTTGACGCGTGCCATTTCTCGCTAGCTCCTAGTTGAGGCCGTAAGGGGCCCAGAGCTTGACCCGCGCCGTATCGGCGACGGCAAGCACTTCGGTGCCGCGGTTCTGGCGGATGTATTTGGCGTTGTGGCTGATCAGCCGGTGGCGCTTGCCGGCCACGCCGTGCTTGAGCTTCCCGGTCGCCGTGAGCTTGAAGCGCTTCTTCACGCCGCTCTTGGTCTTGAGCTTGGGCATTTTCGTCTCCTTGTTACCCGCACAGGCATCAGCCCGGGAGCGACGTTATCGAATCGCCACGGCAGCCCTCACTGGCCGGACCATTCGTCTTTCCACCAATCTGGAAAGCGCGGGCCTATAGGTTAGCCTACGCCCACGAGCAAGCTTCAGTCGAACAGCGAGCTGACGCTGCTCTCGTCGGCGATGCGCTTGATCGCCTCGCCGAACAGGGGGGCGATGGTCAGTCGTCGGATCTTGCCCGCCGTCGCATCGGCCTCGCCCGACCAGATCGTGTCGCTGACCACCAACTCACTGAGTTCGCTCGCCCCGACGCGCGCTGCTGCGCCGCCCGACAGCACGCCGTGGCTCGAATAGGCGACGACGTCCTCCGCACCCTGCTGCTTCAGCGCTGCAGCCGCGTTGCAGAGCGTGCCACCCGAGTCGACGATGTCGTCGATGAGGATGCAGAAGTGGCCCTCGACGTCGCCGATGATGTTCATCACTTCCGATTCGCCGGCGCGCTCGCGGCGCTTGTCGACGATCGCGAGCGGCGCGTTGTCGAGGCGCTTGGCCAAGCTGCGCGCGCGAACCACGCCGCCGACATCGGGCGAGACGACCATCAGCTTACGCCCTCGATAGTGCGCCTGGATGTCTGCCGCCATCACCGGCGCGGCCCACAGATTGTCGGTCGGGATGTCGAAGAAGCCCTGGATCTGCCCCGCGTGCAAATCCATCGACAGCACGCGGTTGGCACCCGCGACGGTGATCAGATTGGCGACCAGCTTAGCCGAGATGGGCGTGCGCGGCCCGGGCTTGCGGTCCTGCCGCGCGTAGCCGAAGTAGGGTACCACAGCCGTGATCCGCTTGGCGGACGCGCGGCGCAGCGCGTCAACGCAGATCAGCAGTTCCATCAGATTGTCGTTGGTCGGGTAGCTGGTCGACTGGATGACGAACACGTCCTCGCCGCGAACGTTCTCGTTGATCTCGACGAACACTTCCTCATCGGCGAAGCGGCGCACACTTGCCTTGGTCAGCGGCGTTTCCAGATAGTCGGCGATCGCCCGCGCGAGCGGCAGGTTCGAGTTTCCGGCGAGCAGCTTCATGGAGGTCCCCTGACGCACAGGTCCTTAGCGAGCGGCAGCCGCCAAAGCCAAGCGCCGTCTTGCTCGGTGAGGGCGCGCCGCCTAACCACCGCCCGGTGACCAACAGCCTTCTCATCGCCCTCGTCCAGATGAACCAGCGGGTCGGCGACCTCGCCGGCAATGCGCAATCCATCCTCGCCTGGCGGGCCGAGGCGAGCGAGGCGGACTTGGTGATGGTGCCGGAGTTGCAGCTGACGGGATACCCGCTGGAGGACCTGGTGCTGAAGCCCGAGTTCGTCCGACGTTCGCTCGAGGCGGCGGAGCGGCTGGCCGATGCGACCGCCGACGGAGGTCCTGGGCTGCTATTCGGCGCGCTCCACGTCGAGGACGGGCTGGTCTATAACGCCATGGTGCTGGCCGAGCACGGCCGGGTCATGGGCCGGACGCTCAAGCGAGAGCTGCCGAACTACGGGACCTTCGACGAAAAGCGGGTGTTCGCCAGCGGGCCACTCCCCATCCCGCTGGAGTTCCGGGGCGTGAAGATCGGCGTTCCGATCTGCGAGGATATCTGGCGCGAGCCGGTGTGCGCGGCGCTGGCCGCGGGCGGCGCCGAGTTGCTGTTGGTGCCGAACGGCAGCCCTTACGAGCTCGACAAGGACGACCTTCGCCATCGCCTCGCCCGCTCGCGCGTGACCGAGACCGGGCTGCCGATGGCGTATCTGAACCGGGTCGGCGGGCAGGACGAGATCGCCTTCGACGGATCGTCATTCGTGATGGCGCGGGACGGCGAGATCCTGGTGCAGATGCCGGACTGGGACGAGGCCGTGCAGCTGACCCGGTGGGAGAAGAGCTCCAGCGGCTGGGTCTGCGCCACTCGCGCGTCGCATGTGCTCGATCCCTATCCCGCGGACATCTACCGGGCGATGATGATCGCGCTTCGCGACTATGTTGGGCGGAACGGATTTCCGGGCGTGATCCTCGGCTTGTCGGGGGGCATCGACAGCGCGCTGTCCGCGGCCGTCGCGGTGGACGCGCTCGGGCCTGACAAGGTGTGGTGCGTGATGATGCCTTCGCGGTTCACCGGTTCCGAGAGCCTGGAGGATGCGGAAGGCTGCGCGAAGCTGCTCGGCGTGCGCCATGACGTCATCCCGATCGTATCCGCCGTCGAGGCGCTCGGGATCATGCTCGCGCCCGCCTTCGCGGGCACTCAGCCGGGCCTGGCCGAGGAGAACATCCAGGCCAGGCTCCGCATGGTGACGCTGATGGGCCTGTCGAACCGCTTCGGCCACATGCTGCTGACGACCGGCAACAAGAGCGAGATGTCGGTCGGCTATGCGACGCTCTATGGCGACATGGCCGGCGGCTATTCGGTGCTCAAGGACGCGTACAAGACGACGGTGTTCGCCTTGTGCCGCTGGCGCAATGCGCACCGGCCCGAAGGAGCCCTTGGGCCGGACGGCGCCGTGATGCCGCAGCGCGTGATCGACAAGCCGCCCTCGGCGGAATTGCGCCCCGACCAGAAGGACGAGGATAGCCTGCCGCCCTATCCCTTGCTCGACCGCATCCTCGAAGGGCTGGTCGAAAAAGAGCTGTCGGTGCGCGAGACGGCCGCGCTGACCGGTGCCGACGAAGCGCTCGTCGCCGACATCGAGGGCAAGCTGCTGCGTGCCGAGTACAAGCGCCGCCAGGCTCCTCCGGGGGTCAAGCTCGGTAGCCGAAACTTCGGCCGTGATCGCCGGTACCCAATCACAAACGCGTTCCACACTGGTAAGAAGTGACGGTCGTCACGCGCTTTGCGCCGTCCCCCACGGGGCGTCTCCATGTTGGCAACATCCGCACGGCGTTGCACAATGCCCTGTTCGCGCTGCGGCACGGCGGGCGCTTCCTGTTGCGCATCGACGACACCGACGCAGAGCGTTCCACCCCCGCTTTCGACCAGGCGATCCGTGACGACCTGGCCTGGCTTGGCCTGCAGCCGGACATCGTGGTCCGCCAATCCGAGCGGGGATCGCTCCACCAGCGCGAGTTCGAGCGGCTGCGGGCCGCGGGACGGGTCTATGCCTGTTACGAGACACAGGACGAACTCGAGCTGCGGCGCAAGGTGCTGCTCGGGCGAGGCCTGCCGCCGGTGTATGAGCGTAAACCGGAGGGCCAACCTCCGCCCCCTGGTGTCGCGCCCCACTGGCGGTTCCGGCTCGATCACTCATCGCCGATCGCGTGGACCGACCTCATCCGGGGGGAACAGCGGTTCGACCCCGCGCTGCTGAGCGATCCGGTCGTCCGCCGCGCGGACGGCAGCTGGCTCTACCTGCTGCCGAGCGTCATCGACGACATCGACCTTGGCATTACGCACGTCGTGCGGGGTGAGGACCATGTGTCGAACAGCGCTATCCAGCTGCAGATGTTCGCCGCCTTGCGGGCGGAACCGCCGGCGCTAGCGCACGAGGCGTTGCTGGTCGCGGCCGAGGGCAAGCTGTCGAAGCGATTCGGCGCGACCGGCATCGACGCCATGCGCGAGGCGGGGGTCGAACCGATGGCGCTGCTGTCACTGCTGGCGCGACTCGGGACCTCTCAGCCGGTCGAGCCTCGCGCATCCCTCGCCGATCTAGCGGCGGGGTTCGACTTCTCTCAATTTGGACGCGCCCCGGCCCATTTCGATCAGACCGAGGTCGACCAGCTCAATGCGCGGCTGCTGCACCAAATGGATTATACCGCGGTCAGGGAACGGGTAGCTGCGACGCTGACCGAGGAAGATTGGCTGCTCGTGCGCGGGAACATCGCGCACTTGAACGAGGTCGCCAGGTGGGACGCGGTACTCAATGGGGAGATCGAGTCCCCCTCATTCAGCGATGACGATCGCGTCTTCCTGGGCAGCGCACTTGGCATCGCACGCGGCGTCGACTGGTCGAACGAACCCTGGGCGGAACTTGGGTCACGCCTGAAGCTGGAGACTGGGCGCAAGGGCAAGCCGCTGTTCCTGCCGCTGAGGCTTGCGCTGACCGGCCGCGACTCGGGGCCGGAGATGGCGCCGTTACTGCAGCGGATCGGCAAGGAGCGGACACTCTCCCGTCTTCGCAGTGCAGCGGGAAGGGGCGCTTAGCGGGTTCACAGGCGGTCTTTTCCTCTGCGCCGATGGAGCATCTAGTCTGCTTGGCATAGGTGCGTACTTATGTATCATCCCTCAATTGACGATGGAGGTTGCCATGCTCGCCTACGCTTCGTCCCAGCCAACCTAAGAGACCGGTCACCTCAAGCTGCTCTCATGGTTGCCGGCGATCTTGTGGCGATCACCGCCGTGATGTTCCGTGCTGGCCACAGTGCTGCTCATCGTCGAGCGCGGCTCGAACCTCTGCATGGCCGCGGTCAGACCGTCAGCCTCGCGCCGATCGTTTGTAGGCAGCAGGCCATACTTTCGGTTTCTTTTACCATCGGCGTGGATGACTGGCGCGGACCAACCGTGCTTGATGATCCGAAATGTACACGGACAATGGCAGATTATTCCGCATGTCCACGGCGAGCGGAACTGCTCGACGAAATCGATCGATGGCGCGATGTGCGGCGAAGTGAGGAGGCCGCCGGGAGGAAGTTAGCAACACCGTGGAAGCGTACCAGCGGGATGAGCGGGAACTGGCTGCCGCGAAGATGCGGGAAATCGGCACCAAGGCCGAACTAGAATGCGCCCTGGGCGATCGCAAGCTCAAGGTCACATCGATCCAAAACGCACCAGCAGTGCGCCTGATGACAAAGGAGATAAAAGGTGAGATTAATGCTAAAATAATTATCGCGTGCGACAATGCCCCCTAACTCACTGGATTAGCCTGGAGAGAGCGTATCCCGAACGAACGCCACCACTTTCTTGCGTTGGACGGATTGCGTGGCGTAGCTGCGGTTGCTGTCGTGATCTTTCACTGGCGCTTCTGGCTGCCCGGAGGCCTCTTTTCAGAGGCCTATTTAGCAGTCAGCTTCTTTTTCATTCTTAGCGGCTTCGTGATCGATCACGCGTTCACCGAGAGGCTCAAAGGCACCTTCTCGTTCCGCAAGTTCGTCGTAAGCCGAGTGATTCGCCTCTATCCCATGATCGTGTTCGGAGCGCTCTTCGGGGCTACTGTCTATTACGCCGATCCCAGCAGCATCAATACGATTAAGGAGTCCCGGCTGATTGTGCCAAACACACTTTTGGCAATGTTGTGTTTGCCGTCGCCCGCGGGATGGCTCGACCACCCGTTCTCGATCAATAGGCCCATGTGGTCGCTGTTCTTCGAGATCATTGCTAACCTGGCGTTTGCGCTCGTTCTCTTCAGACTCTCCGTACGTAAACTGCTCTGGGGGATGACTCTGCTGGCTATACCCGCTTATATAATACTTGCTTTCAAGTTTGGCCGTCTGCAAGTTGGGACTGAATACAATGATCTTGCTTGGGGAGTTTTAACAGTATTTCCGCCGTTCGTTATCGGGATGCTTTTGAATCGGATCCGGAACTCGGAATTAGTTCCAGCCATTCCGTTCTGGTTAGCTGCAACGGTTCTGATCGCATCGCTCGCCCCACCTTCGCTGGAAGCTTGGAATGTGGCGTATGAGTTTCTCATGATCTTCGGCCTGTATCCCTTGCTGATCTTAGGAGCGCAACGAATGAACCCGACGGGAAACTGGAAGCGGGTAGCCAAATTTGGAGCAAACATATCTTATCCTATCTATATCATTCACATGCCGCTCACTGAGTGGTTAGCTCCCAGCCTTTCACATGTCCACGCCCCATTTGTTGGGCGACTCATTTTACTTATCTTTGTGGCCGTGGGTTTTTCTGCAGTCATCGGGCGATACTTCGAAGGTCCCACCCGCAAGTTCTTGCAAGCCAGAATTCTTCCGGCGACAAGGCTCCCCTCGCAATCCCACAGCGCCGGCTAAGATCATTGTAGATGATCCTTGAAAACCGTTAGTGGGCGATGGCGAAGGCTCGTTCGTGGCGCCGCCGCAGCCAACCCTGCTCCCGCCGCCCGTCCAACCGCATCCGATGGTCCGCCGGGGACCGGTGTTCGCGACCCCTGAGGCACTGCTTCGGCCGCCTTACCCGGACAGCAAGCGCATGCTGGGCCAGGAGGCGACGCTCACGCTCAAGCTGTCGATCGACGAGCGGGGCCGGGTGACGGGCGTCGAGCCGATCGGAGCCGCGGACCGCATCTTCCTTGAGGCAGCGCGCAAGCACTTGCTGAGAAGCTGGCGCTTCACCCCGGCGAGCGAAGACGGAACGCCAGTGCCTTCCACCAAGGTCGTTACCCTCCACTTCGAACTCGGTGAGGACTGACAGAGAGCGTTGGCACTAGTCCGACGCGTCTGCGAGCCCTATCTTGCGCCGATGCCCGTCTTCCCACGTCCGTCGAGCCCGCGCGCCGCGCTGAGCGACCTGTTGGCGTTCATGCGGCAGCGCAGCCGCGAGCAGGTCATCGGCGCGCTCCTCGCGCTGCTCTCCACGATCATCATCGTCATCCTGTTCCTGGTCGATCCACAGATCAACACCGCGCCGCCCGAGCAGGTCATCTATGCCGAGTCCTATGGTGCCGACCGAACGGACGCGCAGATCAAGGCCGACCAGGTGAAGGACCAGAAAGCTCGTGACGATGCGCGGGAGGCCCGCAAGCGCGAGTTCCAGAAGCTCGAGAAACAGCTGGGCATGTGACGGCCGATGA
>CAXSDY010000097.1:0-9457 GCA_964235835.1 uncultured Sphingomonadaceae bacterium
ACAGGATGTCGCTGCGCCCGTCGCCGTTGAAGTCCCCGGTGCCCGCGACGTGCCAGTTGCTCGCCACGTCGACCGTGCCTGCCGCCGCGTTGAAGGCGAAGCCCCCAGCGGCGTTGGCCAGCCAGTTGCCGACGGTGCCGGCATCGTTGCGCCACAGGATGTCGCTGCGCCCGTCGCCGTTGAAGTCGCCCGTGCCGACGATATGCCAGTCGGTCGACACGTTCACCGTGCCCGCCGCGCTATTGTAGGTGATGCCCTGAAAGGGATTGCCGAGCCAATCGCCGAACGTCCCCGCATCGTTGCGCCACAGGATGTCGCTGCGGCCATCGCCGTTGAAATCGCCGGTGCCGACGATATGCCAGCCGGTCGAAACGGCCGCCACGACGGCCGCGTTGTAGGCGAAAGCGCCGCTTGGGCTGCCCAGCCAGTCGCCCACCACCCCGGCATCGTTGCGCCACAGGATGTCGCTTCGGCCATCGCCGGTGAAGTCGCTCGCCACGCTGTGCACCGGCGTGCCGACAGTGCCCCCGGTAAGCTTGAGCGCGACACCGCCGCCGGCAAGGCTGCTCGCCACGACAGTCCCGCTGATCGCAGCGCCGAACGAGATCATCGATCCCGAGTAGGTCAGCGTGGATGCACCCGGCCCGAGGAGGAAGGTCAAACTCGTTCCGTCGGTGAACACGATCTGGTCACCGGACGAGAAGTCGGTGATCCTGTCTCCGTTCATCTCGGCGATGGTGCCGCTGAAGGTATCCGCCCCGCCGCCGCCGGTCAGGACGTCGGCGCCGCCGCGACCGCTGAGGACGTTGTCGGCGCTGTTGCCGACGATCTGGTCGGCGGTGCTTCCGCCGATGGCGTTCTCGATGGTCGTGCCGCGGGCGATCACGACGTTGCCGACCCGCCCGCCGACGTCCGAGAAGACCTCGGGCGTGAGGTTGATGTTCTGGGGAACCGAAAACCCGGAATAGTCGAGCGTGTCGTTCCCGCCGCTGTCGAACACGGTGTAGGAAATGTTGGAATAGAGGCTCGCGTTGTACTCGGACCGGTTGGCGGTCGAATTGAAGCCGTACACGGTGTTGCCGGTGCGGGTCGTCGTGGACAGTCCGTACAGCTGACCGACCGCGACAATGTCGGCGATCATCGGCGTGATCACATATTCTTTCGTGAAGCCGCGATTGGCGTAGTAGCTGCTCTCGCGCTGGTCGAAGTAGGACATGACCGACACCGGCCAGCCGTCGTTCGAATAGACCGCCTCGTACGGATAGCGCGCCGTCTCGTTGTAGTTGCCGGCGTGGCCGAGCCCGAGCGCATGGCCGATCTCGTGGATGTAGGTCTGGAAGGCGTAGCTGTTGATCGTCGTGCCGTAGTCGGTGAGCCATTGCGTCGACACGTTGACGTGCGCCGAGGTGGTGATCCCGCCCGAGCGGCTGCTGCTATCGGAGGCACCACTCTCGTTATCGTCGAACGTGATCTGGGCACCGCCCGTCACATCGGTGAAGTTGACGCCGATGATGTCGGACCACAGGCCGAGCGCCTCATGCGCGAGGTTCTGGCCGGCGGCGGTCAGGCCGGTGACGTCGACCGTGATCGAGCCGCCCTGAGACACCGGGAAGTGGTGCGTGTCGCCGCTCCAGTATCCGGTGGTCAGCTGGTAGGCCAGCTGGTCGATCGTCCCCGCCGCCGGGGGGACGTAGTTGCTGACGACGATCTGATAGTCGCCCGCATATCCGTCGTTCCATGAGCCCGCGTCGATGAAGTAGACGCCGCTGCTCGAGGGGGAGAAGCTGATGAGCGAGTTGCGGTTGATCCCGCCACTGATGTCGTCGTTCTCATAGATCATCGTGCCCGCGGCGTCGCGGATGCGAAGGTAAGGGTCCTCAAGGCTGGTGCCGTTCAGGGCGACGCTGATCGCCTGGCCGGCGCCAAGCTGGATCCGGTACCAGTCGTGATCGCCGATGGTCTCGAGCGATCCGTTCGTGGTGCTGCCGATGGTGACGAGGGAAGTCGTCGATGAGTCACCGGGAATGTCAGGCACGCGCACCTCTACTGGCTTGAGCTTGAACTGTTTTCACCTTCGGAATGAAGATTTCGTTGAGAGTGCGGGCGCCGCAGATGCTCACCGCCCGGCGCCAGCGATCTGGTCGGCGATGCTTCGGGCGAAGCGGTCGAGCGCGGCGGAGGTCAGCTTGCGATCGCTGACGGAGAAGCGCTGCTCGGGCAGGCTCCGCCCGTCCGCCGTGTGGACGACGGCCGCGATCGCATAGGGCGAACTGACCCGGACCCCGATCGATCTTGGCGTCGGCAGCTTCCTGGATTCAAGGGCGCGAACGATGGCGGCACACAGCGCATCACCTCCGCCCAAGCCGGGCGGCAGCTTGTCGCCGCCTTGGACCGTGCAACGCTGGCTCGGAAGAGACGCCTTGCTCACCGCGGCGCCGGCGCTCGCGGCAACGGCGGCGACTGCCAGCGCAAGTGCTGCCTTCCTGCCCGCCATCGCATCCGATCCCCGCCCGACATGCCCAACCTTAGCGCATCCAATGGTGCGCTGGCAATCAGCGGGGTATATTCAAGGACTTAGCTGCAGCATGAACGGAGCTTGGCGACGGACTACTCGGTCGTCTTGCCGTCCCATTCCTCATGCTCGTGGCGAGCGTCGGCCTCGGCCTTGGTCGACTGGACGGTCCCGTCGAGATGCTCCGGCGGCCCGTAGATGGTGTAGAGCCGCAGCGGCGCGGCGCCGGTGTTGCGCACATTGTGGCGCGCACCGGCCGGGACGATCACCGCGAAATCGTCGGACACCCGGTTCTCGGCGCCGTCGATGTCGACCACACCCGACCCCTCCTCGATGCGGAAGAACTGGTCGCGATCCTCGTGGACCTCGGCGCCGATCTCCTCGCCCGGCTGGAGCGTCATCAGGACGAGCTGCAGGTTCTTGCCGGTGTAGAGCACGCGCCGGAAGTCGTTGTTGGCGACGGTCCGCTCGTCGATGTTCTCGCAATAGCCCTTCACGTGCGTTCCCCTGCAGCCGAGTTCCTGCCCGTCCAAACGGTAGCCGGGCAGGAAGTTTCCGCTACTGGGGCATGCCCTGCAGCTGCGTCAGGTGGCCCTGCACGACGGGGGTCGCCGCGGTCGCGAAGTCCTGCAGCGAACGCTGGTCGCCGCCGACCGAATAGCCCTTCAGCGCCTCGAGCGCCTTCTGGTGGCCGGCGACCTGCTGCTGCACGAACAGCTTGTCGAAATCGGCGCCCTTTGTCGCCTTGAGCGCGGCGATGTTCGCCTTGAGATCGGCCGGCAGGATCATCGGCAGTCCGACGGTCGGGGTGGTCTTGCTGGCGGCGGTCTTGAGCATGCTGCTCGACTTGGTGTGATCGGTGACGAGCGTCTTGCCGATGGCCTTGACCGCGGCGCTGCTGCCCATCGTCTCGGCCAGCTTGCCGCTCTGGATTTCGAACATGTCCGATCCGGCGATAGTGTCGACGAACTGCTGCGAGGTCATCGCCGTCGCCGCGCCGCTGCCGTTCATGGTCGCATCGCTGGTGTTCATCGATCCGTTCATGTCGCTCGACATGTTGGCGTCGTTGGCGGCGGTCGTGTCATTCTTCTTGCCGCAGCCCGCAAGCGCGATGCCGAGGCTCACGGCCGCGATGATGGTGGTCGAACGCATCAGAAGTTCCTTTCCCTCCGGCCCGCTGGCCGTCCACGCGCCAACGCGCGCCGCGGGTCGCCGTTCCTCCCGCACGGCGCACCGCCCTTAGGGCGTCGCGCCTACGCCGCCGCCCCGGCGCCGCTCTGCGGCCGGATGTAGAGCCGCTTGACCAGCGGCCAACGGCTGCAGGCATCGGCTTCGATCGCCGCGACGATGTCCTCCACCTGCCGCGCGGTCAGTGTATCGTCAAAGTCCACCGAAGCCATGGCGGTGATCTGGTCGGGCGAGCTGTGGACGGTCAGCAGGTCGCCGACGCCGCTGATGCCGGGCCGAGCCGAGATGATCGCCCGCAACCCCTCGACCGTCTGGCGGTCGGCGGATTCGCCGATCAGCAACTGCTTGGATTCGACCGCGAGGACCCAGGCGGTGAAGCCGAGGATCGCGCCGATGATGATCGAGGCGGTGCCGTCGAAACGCGGATCGCCGGTGAGCTGTGACAGGGCGAGCCCGATCGCGGCGATGACGATGCCGAACATCGCCGCGCCGTTCTCGAGCAGGACGATGAACGTCGGCGGGTCCTTCGACCGCTTGATCGCCTCGACCCAGCCGAGCCGGCCCTTGGCGTCGCGGAACTCCTTGAAGGCCGAGAAGGTCGATCCCCCCTCGAGCAGGAACGCGACGAGGAGCACGACGTAGGCCACGATCGGCGAGACCGCCGGCTCGGGATGGCTGATGTGGAGGATGCCCTCATAGACCGACACGCCCGCGCCGAGCGCGAACACCATGACGGCGACGACGAAGCTCCAGAAGTAGAGCTCGCGCCCGTAGCCGAACGGGTGGAGCTTGTCGGGCGCGCGGCGAGCCGCCTTGCGTCCCCATAGCAGGAGCAGCTGGTTCACGCTGTCGACCAGACTGTGAACACCCTCGGTGAGCATGGCCGACGATCCGGTGAACGCGGCCGCGGCGAACTTCGACAAGGCAATGCCGACGTTCGCGGCGAGCGCGATCCACAGCGTCCGGTTGTTCTCTCCCCCGCCACTCATGCCGGGCCAATGCACGCCAGCGGTGTGCGTTCCGAAAAGACGCGGCGCGCGGTCATGCGCCGGGCGTGTCGATCATCGCGCGATAGCTCGACGGCGGCGTCGGCAAGCTCGCCCGGGCGACAACGCCGGAGACGACGATCGCGCCGAGCGCCAGCGCTCCAAGCCGCCATCGCCGCGGCGGCGTTCCATCGAGCAGCAGGATGAGGGCCAGCGCCCCGGCCGCCATCGGCCACAGATGGTAGCGCAGGTCGGACGCGATGCTGACGACGGCGAAGCTCGCCTCCAGCGCCACCGCCGATCCGGCCAGCGCAAGCGCCAGGCTGCCCGCCGGGGTGCCCCGCAGCGGATAGGCGGTGAGCGTGGCGAAGAGTGCGACCGCGGCCCACACGATCGGCCAGCCGAGCGGACTGGCGACCTCGGCCGCGGCCAGCTGCTGCCAACGGGCCGCGAGCGGATGGGCCGGTGAGCGCAGGCCGACGCTGTTCGGCTCCGAAGCGGACGGCGGCGCCGCGGCGATCAGGCCCGGCGGCACGAGCCAGCCCTCGGTGGTCACCCAGTGCGCCAGGCGCTGCCGAGCATAGGCCAGCGGGTGGGCGAGGATGGCGCTGCCGAGCGCCCGCCACAGGGTCGCGGTGGGCAGGTCCTGCGCCCGTTCGAGCACGGGCCCGCAAGCATGCTCGTCGCCCAGCGGGTCCCAGAAGAAGGGCTTGGCGCAGCCTCGCTCGATGATCCGCGCGCGCTCGTCCAGGCTGAAGAAGTCGCCGGGCTGAGGCGGCGTGCGCACGGCGATCCCGGCGAGGTCGAACAGCGGCTGGCTGTTGGCCACGCTGGTCGCCGTGGCGCCCAGCAGGCGATGGTTGATGAACGGCGTCGCTACGAGCACGGCGAGAGTGCTGGCCACGATCAGCCCCAGGCGGGCCGGCATGGCCCGCGGAGCAGGCAGGAACAGCACGGCGAGCGGCACGGTCGCGAACAGCGCATTGCTCCGCACCAGGGTCGCATAGGCGAGCAGCACGATCACCAGCCCTGCGGCCGGGATCGGCACGCGTCGCCCACGCAGGCGATACGCCGCGACGATGCCGACCCCCGCCAGCAGCGCGCCGACCATCTGCGCGTCCTTGAGGACCACGACCTGCCACCCGAGCAGCAGCGGCGAGGCGGCGAGGACGATTGCGGCAACCGCTGCCCTGCCCCGCCCGGTCCCCGCGAGCGCCCCCGCGAAAAGCCCGAACCCGGTCGCGTAGAGCGCCACCTGCACGACCAGCATCGGCGCCGCACCGCCGCCGAACGCGCCGTGCAGCAGCGCCCACAGCCGCGCCATCGCGGGCGGATGCCAGTCGTCGTAAGCCCCGCCCAGCACCTCGCCGTACTGCGCGATGCTGTCGTACATCGCGACGCCAGGCCAGAACAGCCACACGGCCGCGGCGCCGACGAGCAGAGCGGCAAGAACCGCCGCCCCTCCCCGCATCAGCTGTGGATCACCTTGCCGTAGGCGCCGAGCACGCTCTCGTGCATCATCTCGCTCAGCGTCGGATGCGGGAAGACGGTCTGCATGAAGTCCGCTTCGACGAGCTCGGCGGTCTTGCCGATGGTATAGCCCTGGATCAGCTCGGTCACCTCGGCGCCGATCATGTGCGCGCCGAGCAGTTCGCCAGTCTTGGCGTCGAACACGGTCTTCACGAACCCCTCGGTCTCGCCGAGCGCGATCGCCTTGCCGTTGCCGATCGCGGGGAACTTGCCGACCCTGACCTCGATCCCGATCTCCTTTGCGCTCGCCTCGGTCAGGCCGACCGAGGCGATCTGCGGGTGGCAATAGGTGCAGCCCGGGATGTTGCGGATGTCGAGCGGATGCGGGTGGACGTCCTTGTTGCCCAGCTCCTGCGCGATCGCCTCGGCCGCCGTCACGCCCTCGTGGCTCGCCTTGTGGGCCAGCCACGGCGCGCCGGTCACGTCGCCGATCGCCCACACGCCCTTGACGCTGGTGCGGCCGAGCGGATCGACCTTGATCCGCCGCCGCTCGGTCTCGATGCCGAGCGCTTCGAGGCCGATATCCTCGATGTTGTGGACAATGCCGATCGCGACGATGGCATGGCTGAAGCGGCGCTCGGCGACCTTGCCGTCGCTCGTCTTGATCGAGGCCGCCACCCCCTTGCCGTCGTTCTTGAGCGCCTCGACCCCGGCGCCGGTGATGATCTCGATGCCCTGCTTGGTCAGCGACTTGGCCAGGGCGGCGCTGATCTCGGCGTCCTCGACCGGCACGATGCGGTCGAGCATCTCGACCACCGTTACCTTGGCGCCGAGGTCGTTGTAGAAGCTCGCGAACTCGATTCCGATCGCGCCCGATCCGATCACCAGCAGCTCGGACGGCATCTCCTTGGGCACCATCGCGTGGCGATACGTCCAGATGCGCTCGCCGTCGGCCGGGGCGAACGGCAGGTCGCGGGCGCGGGCGCCGGTCGCGACGATGATGTGCTTGCCCTCGATCTCGGTCGCCTTGCCGCCTGCCCCGGAGCCGGGGTCGCCGCTGGTGACCGTGAGCTTGTTCGCGGCCGTCAGGACGCCGGTCCCCATGTGCACCGCGATCTTGTTCTTCTTCATCAGGCCGGTGACGCCCTGGTTGAGCTGCTTGGCGACCCCGCGGCTGCGCGCGACGACCTTGGCGAGGTCGAACGAGGGCTTTTCTGCGCTCAACCCATAGGCGTCGGCGTGTTGCATATAGTGGTAGACTTCGGCCGAGCGGAGCAGCGCCTTGGTCGGAATGCAGCCCCAGTTGAGGCAGATTCCGCCGAGATTCTCCCGCTCGACGATCGCCGTCTTGAGCCCAAGCTGCGCCGCCCGGATCGCGGCGACATAGCCGCCGGGCCCGGAGCCGAGGACGATGAGGTCGTAAGTGTCAGGCATGGGGTACTCCGGGTGACTCCCCTCCCCCCTCGCGGGGGAGGGGTTGGGGAGAGGGGCGCGCCGCGTCCGCGGCGCAAGAAGACTCGATCGCCAGAAGGATGGCGGCGACGACGCCTTCCGCGTTGGTCAGGATGTCATTGTTCCAGAAGCGCAGCACGTTAAAGCCCTGCTCCGCAAACCACGCGTCTCGGACCGCATCAGGGCCGCAATCGCCATGCTGGCCACCGTCCGCTTCGACGATTAACCGGTGGGCGAAGCAGACGAAATCGGCGATGAAGCGGTCATCGAACCTCACTTGCCGGCGCCATTTCAGCGGCGGCAGCCGCTTGGCCCTTAGGATGTTCCAGAGCCGATGCTCGGCCTCGGTTGGCCCCGAGCGCATGGACTTGGCGCGCTGGTCGATGAGCGCGCTGCGGGCGGCAATCTCGGTCAGGGTCTTCGGGCGGCTATTGCCGCCATCCCCTCTCCCCAACCCCTCTCCCGCAAGGGGAGAGGGGCTCGCCGGCCGATGGAGCTCACCCAACCGCCACCTCCCGCGCCGTCCCATCCACCCCAATGGCCACAAACGTAAACACTCCGCTCGCGACCCTGGTCTCCGCCTCGCCGTCCCGTTCGCGAGCGACGCCCTCGACCGCGATCCGCAGTGACGTTCGTCCCTGTCCGGCCAGGTCGGCGTAGACGCTCAGCTCGTCTCCGACCGCCATCGCGGCCGGAAAGCGCAGCTCGTCCGCCGCGACCACAACGCATTTGCCGCCCGCCGTGCGCGACGCAAGGCTCCCCGCCGCCAGCGCCATCTGGCTCATCAACCACCCCCCGAACACCCCGCCATAAGGGTTGGTGTCGGCTGGCATCGCAGTGACGCGGATCAACGGAATCCGCGGGCCACTCAAGCCACCAGCCCCAGCGGTGCCTCGCACAGTTCCTTGAACGCTCTCATCTGCCTTGCCCCGTCCGCACCGTCGATCGCGCGGTGGTCGAAGCTGCCGGTGGCGGTCATGATGGTCGCGACCTGCAGCGCGTCGCCCACCACATAGGGCCGCTTCTCGCCGGCGCCGATGGCCATGATCATGCCCTGGGGCGGGTTGATCACTGCTTCGAACTGCTTGATGCCGAACATGCCCATGTTCGACAGGCTGGCGGTGCCGCCCTGATATTCGTTCGGCTGGAGCTTGCCGTCCTTGGCGCGCGCGGCGAGGTCGTTCATCTCCCTCGAGATGGCGCTGATCGCCTTGGCGCCCGCGTCGGCGACGATCGGGGTGATCAGGCCCGCCGGGATGCTGACCGCCACGGCGATGTCGGCCCGGCTGTATTTGATCAGCGTGTCGCCGGCGAAGCTGACGTTGCACTCGGGCACTTCGATCAGCGACAGCGCGAGCGCCTTGATCAGCATGTCGTTGACGCTGAGCTTGACGCCGCGGCTGGCGAGCCCGGCGTTGAGCTCGCCGCGCAGCTTGAGCAGCGCATCGAGGCGGATGTCGACCGTGAGGTAGATGTGCGGGACGGTCTGCTTGGACTCCGTCAAGCGGCGCGCGATGGTCTTGCGCATGTTGCTGAGCTTGACCGCTTCGTGCGGGATGTCGCTCTCGAACGGCTGGGCGGGTTGCGGAGCCGCAGCGGCAGCCGGCCCGGGGACGGGTTGCGGCGCGGCGGCCGGGGTTGGCTGGGCGGCCGGCGCCCCCGCGGCGCCGTTGAGGTCGGCGCGGACGATGCGGCCGTTGGGGCCGCTGCCGTGGAGCGAGGCGAGGTCGATGCCCTGCGCTTCGGCGAGGCGGCGGGCGAGTGGGGAAGCGGTGATGCGCCCCTCTCCCCTCGCGGGAGCGGGCGGAGCCGCGGCAGCGGTGGAAGGTGGAGGGGCAGCGGGTGAGGA
>CAXSDY010000098.1:0-8043 GCA_964235835.1 uncultured Sphingomonadaceae bacterium
CGTAGGGCGTGTGGAGGTGGACGACCGCGGTCGCGTCCTCGCGCGCGCTGTGGATGGCCGAGTGGATCACGAAGCCTGCTCGGTTCACGGGAGCGGGCGAGTCCATCACCTTGTTGCCGTCGAGGTCGATCTTGATCAGCGACGAGGCCGTCATCTCCTCGAACAGGTGCGTGTAGGGGTTGATCAGGAAGTGATGCTCCGGGCCGGGCACCCGCGCGGAGATGTGGGTGAAGATCAGGTCGTCCCAGCCATAAAGCGCCACCAGGCGGTACGCCGCGGCGAGATCGACCCGCAACGCCCACTCCGCGTCCGACACCTGGTCGCGGACGGAGGGAGTGCTCTTGAGTGCGGTAGCCATGGTCGATCTCCGAGGTTGCCGGCGGTGCATAACAGAAGCGCGGGCCCGAGAATGTCGCGACCTTGACAATCAGAGGCGACCGCCGGACGAGCGGGATCATGTCGCCACAGGACATCGCCGCCCTGGCCGCGGATCGCTGGTTCGGTGCCTTGCCGCACGCGCACCGCGCCTTGTTGGTGGAGGTTGCCCAGGTCCGGTCGGTCGCGTCGGGGACCCGGCTGTACCGCATCGGCGATCCACCCGATGGGTTGTGGGCGGTGCTCGACGGACAGGTGCGGCTGGTCGGTTACCCGGCGGTCGGCGTCGAGCTCGTCGTCCTGATCGTCAGTCCGGGCACCTGGTTCGGCGAGTTGTCGACCCTCGATGGCGGGCCGCGGCCGCAGGATGCCGTTGCGTTCGGCCCGACGCGGGTGCTGCACATCACGATGACGGCCTTCACGCGGATCGCCGGGCAAGCGCCGGAACTCTATCGCGATGTCGCGCTGCTGTCGTGCGCGCACCAGCGGGCGTCGCTGGCGTTCATCGCCAACAATCTCGCGCAGCCGGTCGGCGCGCGACTCGCCCGCGCGCTTGGCTCGGCGGTACAGGCCGGCGGCGGGTCGTCGGTCGCCATTCGCCAGGCGGAGGTCGCCGCGATGATCGGCGTGTCGCGGCAAACGCTCAACAAGGCGCTGAAGGAGATCGAACGGGCAGGCGCGATCCAGGTCGGCTACGGCCGCATCACCGTCGTCGACGAGGGCCGCTTGCGGGGGCTGGCGGCCGGCCGAAGCGGTTGAGGCGGCGCGGAAACTGATCAGTGAAAATCGTGACTGTGGATCGGGATCACGTCTTCCGGGTCACGGCCCGTGCGGAACGGCGGGTGATAAAGGCTGCGGGGCGTGGGGCGCCATCCAGCCTCGCCTCGATCAGGCGCGCCCCCGCCCGTTGCACCGTCGGAGGGGCTCGTCAGGCGCGGCAGGTCGATCTCGCCGACCTTGCGCAACAAGCCGGTATGATCGTGGATATAGTCGGCGATGACGTGAATGACTTCGCCTTCGCGCTGCACCTTGCCGACCACGCTGATCATCGCGGACGACATCACGACGGTGCGCTGCGCCTCGAACCGGTCGGGCCATAGGATGATGTTGGCGACGCCGGTCTCGTCCTCGATCGTGATGAACAATACGCCTTTGGCGCTGCCGGGCTTCTGGCGGACCAGGATGATCCCGGCGACCTCGACCCGGCGCCCGTCCTTGATCGCCTTCAGCTGGGCGCACGGAACGATGCCACCACGCGAAAGCTCATCGCGCAGGAAGAAGATCGGGTGCTGGCGAAGGGTAAGCTGGGTCGCGCGATAATCTTCGACGACCTCCCGCCCGGCCGTCAGCGGGACAAGCGAAACCGCCTCCTCATGGCGCTCGACGAACTCGAACAGCGGCAGCGGCGACGCGCCAAGCCCGCGAATGGCCCATAGCGCCTGGCGTCGATCGAGCCCGAGCGACCGGAAGGCGTCCGCCTTGGCCAGCTTCTCGAGCGTGGCGAAGGGGACGCCGGCACGCCGCCAGACATCCTCGACCGACAGGAAAGGACCGGACGCGCGCGCGCCGATGACACGGGCACCGTCGACCTCGGAGATTCCGCGGACGATCTTCAGACCGAGGCGCAGGGGGAGCTTGTTCCTGCCGCTCGCGTTCCCGACCAGTCTCGTGTCCCACTGACTGTCGTTGACGCACACCGGGTTGATCTCGACGCCATGCTCGCGCGCCTCCCGGGCGATCTGGGCGGGGGCGTAGAACCCCATCGGCTGGGCGTTCAGAAGCGCGGCACAGAAAACGTCGGGATGATGGCACTTCATCCATGACGAGGCATAGGCGATCTTGGCGAAGCTGGCGGCGTGACTCTCCGGAAAGCCGTAGGAACCGAAGCCCTCGATCTGCTTGACCAGCCGCTCGGCGAAATCGGGGCCGATGCCGTTGGCCGCCATGCCGGTGATCAGCTCTTCCTTGAACTCGCCGACGCCCTGCGTGTATTTGAACGTTGCCATCGCCCGGCGCAGCTGGTCCGCGCGTGCCGGGGAAAAGCCGGCGCCTTCGATGGCGACCTTCATCGCCTGTTCCTGGAACAGCGGAACGCCCAGGGTCTTTTCCAGCACGGCCTTCAGCTTTGGGCTGGGATAATCGAACTCGATGGCCGGGTTGGCGCGCTTCTGTTCGCGGCGCTTGAGGTAGGGGTGGACCATGTCCCCCTGGATTGGTCCGGGCCGGACGATCGCGACTTGGATGGCGATGTCGTAGAAGCTTTCCGGCTTCATCCGCGGCAGCATCGCCATCTGCGCGCGCGATTCGATCTGGAACACGCCGAGCGTGTCGGCGCGCTGGATCATCGCGAAGGTCTCGGGATCGTCGGTCTGCAGTTCCGGCGAGGCGAGCGTCAGGTCGATATCCTTATGCTCGCGGAGCAGGTCGAACGCGCGCCGCATGCAGCCGAGCATGCCGAGGCCAAGGATGTCGACCTTCATCAGGCCAAGCTCCTCGATGTCCTCCTTCTCCCATTCGACGACCCACCGGTTGGGCATGGCGGCGGGCTGAATAGGCACGAGATCGTGAAGCGGATCACGCGTGAGGACGAAGCCTCCCGGATGTTGCGAGAGGTGACGAGGCGTACCGATCAGCTCCCGCGCAAGCTCGAGCGTCAAAGCCAGGCGCGGGTCGCCGCGGTCGAGATTGAGCGCATCGACGTGGCGATCGGCGACCCCTTCCTCCGACCAGCCCCAGACCTGCCCGGCGAGTGCGGCCGTCATGTCTTCGGGCAGGCCCAGCACCTTGCCGACCTCGCGCACCGCACCGCGCGCGCGGAAGCGGCTGACGACCGCGGTCAAGGCGGCATGGTCGTTGCCGTAGGTGCGATAGATCCACTGGATCACCTCCTCGCGCCGTTCATGCTCGAAATCGATGTCGATATCGGGCGGTTCGCGGCGGTCTTCGGAAATGAAGCGCTCGAACAATAACTGGTGCTTGACCGGGTCGATCGAGGTGATGCCTAGGACGTAGCAGATGATCGAGTTCGCCGCCGACCCGCGGCCCTGGCACAAGATGCCCTGGCTGCGGGCGTAGCTGACGATCGAGTTCACGGTCAGGAAATAGGGTGCATATTGCATGCGCTCGACCAGGCGCAGTTCATGGTTGAGCAGGCGGATGTAACGCTTGTCCGGAGTGCCGTCGAACGGCGGTTGCTGGAACAGTCGATCGAGCGATCGGCGTGCAAGCGCATCGAGCGCAGCTTGCGGCGACTTGCCGCTCATCACGATCTCTTCAGGATATTGGTAACGTAGCTCACGCAGCGAAAAGGTGCAGCGCTCGACGATGGCTTGCCCGGCGGCGAGCGCGTCGGGATAACGCGCGAACCGCCGCGCCATCTCCTCGGGCGGCTGGAGGCACCGGTCGGCGGACCGTTCGCGCGCCATGCCGAGATCGTCGATCGTCCGCTTCTCGCGGATGGCGGTGACGACGTCCTGCAGCATGCGCCGGTCGGGCCGGTGATAGAGCACATTGCCGGTGGCAAGCGGCGTCAAGCCGAAGCGGCGGGCATCCACGCTGGTGCGATAGATCTGCGCGGCGTCGTCGGGCCGGCGATTGTGCGTCAGGCAGACATGGCCGCGATCCGACCCGAAGATGTCGGCCATCCAGCCCAGCTCGGCCCCGCTCACGCCATCCGGCCCGGGAACGAGCGAGGCCACCAAGCCCCTGGCGTCCGCGGCAAGGTCCTCCCAGTGCAGGAAGCATTGTCCCTTTTCGCCATGTTTGGTGTCCGCCCGCGCGTTGCCGCGCGACAGCAGCCGGGTGAGCCGCGACCAGGCGGCCAGGTCTTCGGGCCAGACCAGCACCGAAGCGCCGCACACCAGGTCAAGGCGGCAGCCCGGGACGAGGCGGATGGAGAGGCCCTGGTCGCGCTTGATCTCGTCGGTGGCGTAGAGCGAGCGGACCAGCCCGGCCACCGAGTTGCGGTCGACCACCCCGAGCGCCGGCATGCCCATCAGCGCCGCAGTGACGAACAGGTCTTCGGGCGACGACACGCCGCGCAGGAAGCAGAAGTGGGTCGTCGCCTGGAGTTCGCAATAGGTCATCGCCGACCGCCCGGATCATGGCTCACGCGCAGCGGCCGTGCAGGAACCATCGAAGATCACCGGTTTCGCCGCAAACGCCATCGCCGCGGCGGAACAGCCAGAACCGCTGCCCGGTCTGCACCTCGACCCGAAAATAATCGCGCACGGCTTGCCGCTCGGAGGGGCGGCGCCACCATTCGCCAGCAATGCGTTCGGGTCCTTCGGCACGCGCGACCCGATGCGATATCCCTCGCCAGGTGAACCGCCGGGGCGGCTGGTCGGGAAGTTCGGCGAGCACATGATGGAGCTGTTCGGGATACCGCAGCAGCCGCAGGGGGCGGGACCAGCGTGGGTGCCAGGGATGGTCGGGCGGACGCGCGTCGAGTTGGCGGACGTCGTCGGATTTGAACCTGCCCGGGCGCACCGCCGGCGGGTCGAGCGGCGGGACGAAGGCGAACGACCGTTCGGGCACATCGCTTTCCACCGGCGTCACGCGCCACAGCCTGCCCAGGCCGATCCGATTGGCGAGCGTGTCGATCAGCGGGGCAAGATCGGGCGCGTGTTCGTCCGCAAGCGTGGGCGAAAGGGGCTCCGGAGCGAGGGGGTCGGCCCGACGAACATCGAGCACGATGGCATCGATGCCATAGCCAGGCTCGATCTCCTCGATCCGCCGCAAGGCGAGGCGCAGCATGTGCCCGGCATCGCGCGTCGGGCGTGCGAAGCTCAGCACCAGTCGCTGGGGCACGCCGTCAACCCGTGCCGCGACCAGTTCGACGGCGCGTGCGCCGCGGCCTGCCTCGGCGAGCGCCACGCCCAGGCGGGGCATCAGCGTACGCAACCAATATTCGATGGCTTCGGCGGTCGCGATCGGCTCGGCAAAGCGCTGCTCCACAACGATGCGCTCAGGCGGGACGATGGGGTCGAGCGGCTCGGGCACACGGCCGGTCACCTGGTCGAGCCGCTCGACGATGGCCGGCCCGAAGCGGCGCACCAGCGGCGCGCGCGGCTGGGCGAGCAACTGGCCGACCGTATCGATGCCGAGCCGGGCAAGCAGTTCCAGCGAAGCCGGATCGAGCCGCAACGCGGCGACGGGAAGCGGGGTGATCATGTCGCCATGGGCACCGGGCGCAACGGTCAGCGTCGCGGCATCGCCAAATCGCGCCAGCGCCCAGGCCGCGCCCGCCGTGTCGGCGATGGCCACGCGAGCGCTCACACCATGGCGAGCGAGCAGGCGCACGAGGCGGCGGGCGAACAACGTTTCGCCGCCGTGCAAGTGCGCCACACCGGTCAGGTCGATGAACAACCCGTCCGTATCCGAAACCGCAACCGCCGGGGCCCAGCGACGGGCAAGCAGCTCGGCCAGGGAGCGAAGATCCGCGGCGTCCTCTTCCGGGCTCGCCGCGCGCACCTCCAGGCCCGGGACTTGCGCGCGCGCCATGGTGAGGGCCATGCCGGGCGCGAGGCCGAGCGCCGCCGCGGCAGGGTTGGCAGCGGCGATCTCGGTCCGCGGGCCCGCCTTGTGGACCGTCACCAGCGGTTGCTCGGCCGAGCGATCAGGCACGGCTTCGGCACCCCCATCATCCGGGCGGCACACGCGCGCCACCACACTGCCGAGGGTGCGGCCGGTCTGGAAGAAACGCCCCTGGCCGTAGGTGGGCGCGGTCGGCTCGCTCTTGCCGTGGTTGTCGGGGTGCGGCCCTTCGCCCGGGAACTGGACCGGCGGCATGATGGCGAGCTGCGCAAGGCTGGGCGGGCGAACATAGCCTGCTTCGCCGTTGTGCCCGTCGCGGGCGCTGCGATGGGGAGCGCGCGCGCCGGCCCGTCCGGCTCCATGCTCGCCCGTTGACGAGAGCGTGCGCGTCGATCCGCCCGTCCCTGTTTCATCGGGCGGCATCGATCGGAACGGGTGCTCGGCCGCTTCGGTGCGGCGTGACAGCTCCCGCAACGGGGCAGGCGACGCGACCCGTTCCTCGGCCGGGCGGACCAGCCCTTTGCGGAACGGGTTGTCCGCTGCCACGCTTACCCGGCCCAGTTCGCGCTGCGGCGGGCGCTGGTGTTGCGGCAGTGCCTCGATCGCGGCTTCGACCTGCTCGCGCGTCTCCGCCAGTCCGCTTCCGCTTACGCTTACGCTTCCGCTTCCGCTTCCGCCGGCTGTCGCCAGCTCCGTGCGGGCCCAGCGCGCGCCGGGGCGCCAGCCGCCTTCCTTGGGAACGGAACAATGTTCCGCGCGCTCGGCCGCGGCTTGCGTCCCGATCGCGTTATAGGCAGCGCGGCTGTCGGTTTCAGCCAGTCGCGCGTGCCGGCGCTCGATCCGCCGCAGCCGGTCGATCGACCAGTGGGGCAGGTAGAGCGAGGCGACCCGTTTCATCTGCAGCCTCCACGATAAGTTCGAAGGGTTCGCCCGCGCGCTGGCGGACGCAGGCCAACCGCCAGCACCCCCGGCCGAGTCCGTCCCACGGCACCGGCGCCGTCGGGGCGCTCGCTATGCGCCAGCGGGTGACGGCGGCGGACGGCAATCCCAGCGGATCCTCGCCGCTGCGCAGCGCCCGCTTCAGCAACAGGGCGATCGTCTGCCCCCCTTCCAAGGCGAGTTGGAGACGGCGGGTCGATGCCATGGCGACGCGGCTGGCTTCGCCGATCACGGCTCCCAGTCCACGGTGCCGGATCCCGTCTTCCATCAACGCCAGCAACTCGGCATCGTCGCGCGCTTCGGCATAGAGCACGCGGTCGGGATCGAGCCCCGCCTGGTAAAGTCCCGGCGCGAACAAGTCGCGCCTGCGCACGACCCACAGCACCGGCCCCTTGGTGCGGGCGACGATGGCGGCGATGAACAAGGTCGCGGCCGCATCGTCCCCCCAGCCGGAGCCCTCGCCCCCCACTTCGTGCAGCGCGCCCAGCCTGAGGCCCGCATCCGCCAGCTGCCGGTCGATGTCCTCCACGCCGAAGGGCAGCACCGGGCGAGTGCCGTGGTGGGGGTCATCCACGACGCGAATGCTTCGGAGCAGCTCGGCAAGTATGACATTATTGGTGAACACAACGACTCGGGCAAAGGTGTGTTCTGCTTTTGTTCTCATAGAATTTGCGAGTCAATGAACCAGGCTGCACCTACCCACGGAACGGAGCGTGCTTAGCGCAGCCAGCGGCGACCATCATGGTCGCCTCGAAGAGCAGGGGCAGCGGCATCCACTTGCGCAGGTGCCTCTGTCGAACTTGGCCGAAAGGCGAGCCGTCCACGATCGTGAACGTAGAGCGCGAGAACACTCTTGAGTTTGTCGAAAGGCTGACGATTTGTGGCTTCACCACGTCAGCGCCACCTTCTGCACCCTTGTCGGCAGCGGAGAACAGTCGCCCTCACCGCGCGGGCCAATGCTGTCCGCATGACGGAGGAGTTCCCCGAGGAGATATTTGCCGCCATCGACACCGCACCGACTGCGATCACCGACTGGATCGGCACGATGCTCAGCCTGTTCCATGGGTGGCTCGGGTCGGGGGGATCGATCGACCAACGGGCGAGCAATCTGCTGGACAGCGATGCGCCATTCTACCGTTGTTACGACTGCGCCGAGGGAGAGCATGTCGCCATCGGATGCCTTGAACCGCAATT
>CAXSDY010000098.1:8143-9389 GCA_964235835.1 uncultured Sphingomonadaceae bacterium
GCTGTCCCGTTCAGATTTGGATGCGTCGGTCACGTCCTGATCGTGGCCGCTTTTGTCGCTGAAGAAAGCGGCTGCGAATAGTCCGCATCCAAGGGCGATCGAAAAGAACACACCGAGGATCGTCGCCACGACCATGTTAACGTACATCTCGCCGGTGAGGCCGAGGTAAGTCAGCGCGCCGATCACCATTACCACGCCTAGCAGGATGATCCACTTCACCATGCGTCGAAACTCGACCATGGCCATTTCACGCTGCGTACCCATAGTCCCCCGGAAATATATGACGCTGTAATGCGAACGACGTGTGGTTTGTCAGTACGTAATTGCCGGGTTCAGGGCGACGCTAACATTGACCTGCACTTTGTTAGCTCATGAGAGAAGGGCATTATTACACCAAGATCTCGGTCCGATATTTCGGTGCGAGCTCTTTCATCTGCTTGAGTTTTGCTACCTGCTCTTCCTTGCTCATTTGGGGTGCCGGTGACGAGCGGCTGGCAGCGGGTGACGCGATGGCTTCGAAGAACTCCTCCTGGCCGGCGGGAGTGCACAAGCACAGCATGTGGACGGTCTTTCCGGACGTGTTTTTGAAGGAGTGCGGGGCATTAGCGGGGATATTGACGCTCATGGGAGCACTTACTGTCTGTGTCTGTCCGCGGAAGGTGAAGTCGAGCTCGCCCTCAAGCAGCGAGAAATTCTCTTCGAAATCGTGACGGTGAGGCGGCGGCCCGCTTCCTTCGGGCACGAGCATGTCGATAAGGCAGTAGCGCCCCTCGGTCTGCGCGCCAGATACCAGAACCGTATACGTGTCGCCAACGACGAAGATGTGCGGGACGGCGGGGTCGTCCGGAGTGGCCAACGTCAGCTTGCGGGTCGGATCGTCCGCCGGGATCGGGATATCCGAGGGGATCGAGGTAATGGAATGATCTGTCACGTGACTTTCTCCCAGGTAGAACCGTTCAGGGGCATCTGGCCACCATGGCCAGAACATGCTCGACCACGGCATCCGGACGTTCTTCCGGAACGAAGTGGCCGCAGTCGGTCAGAGTGTGGGCCTCAACATGCTCCGCGATCATCCTGACCATCTCGCCGACCCTCGCACCGACACCCTTCTCTCCCCCGATGGCAATCACGGGTGTCTGAACCTTGCGGCTCCTCAACGGCTCGGTCTGGTCTATGCTCGTGAACGCGGCACGATAGACGCCCAAGCTTCCGAGCACGCCCTCGCGGCCTGAAAAGGTGCGAAGAT
>CAXSDY010000099.1:0-8924 GCA_964235835.1 uncultured Sphingomonadaceae bacterium
GCGGTGCTCGGCGTGCTGATGCCGCGCCGGGACCCGACGGTCTTGACAAACGATCAGGTGGCGCCGCTCGCCGCGGCCTGAACGCCCCGCCGCCCGTCGAAAAACATTGGCTTGCGGCGCTCTGCGCTGCAAAGATGGTTGCCATTGTTCCCCATCGACAGGAATTGCCCGATGTCGCGACCCGCGATCGTTGCCCTGCTAGCGCTGTCCGCCCTGACCTCCACCATGGCCGCGCCGGCCCTCAGCCAATCCGGGAGCGTCGCGCCGGTCCAGGCCGACACCGTCGACACCGCACTGCCGACGCAGCTGCCGCGCGAAGCGGTGCCGAGCCACTATGCGATCACCGTCACGCCGCACGCCGCCGCGCTGACGTTCGACGGCACCGTGGCGATCGACCTGCGCGTCATCAAGCCGACGCGCTCGCTGACCCTCAATGCCGCCGACCTGACGATCTCCTCGGCCCGGCTCGGCTCGTTCACCGGCACCGCGCGGGTCGACGCCGCCAACGAGACCGTGACGATCGACTTCGCCCGCACGGTCACGCCCGGCGCCTACCGCCTCGACCTTACCTACGCCGGCAAGATCAACACCCAGGCGAACGGCTTCTTCGCGCTCGACAGCAAGGACACGGCGGGACGCGACAAGCGCTCGCTGTTCACCCAGTTCGAACCGGCCGACGCGCGCCGCTTCGTGCCGAGCTTCGACGAGCCCGACTACAAGGCGAGCTTCGACCTCACCGCCCGCGTGCCCGCGGCCGAGATGGCGGTCAGCAACATGCCCGCGGCGTCCACCCGCCCGCTGCCCGGCGGCCTCAAGGAAGTGCGATTCCAGACGAGCCGGACGATGTCGTCCTACCTGCTGTTCTTCGCCACCGGCGACTTCGAGCGGATCGCCAAGCCGGCCGGCGGGCGCGAGGTCGGCATCGTCATGTCCCGCGGCAATGCCGCCAAGGCGCACACCGCGCTGGATGCCGAAGCGACCATCCTGCCGTTCTATAACGAGTATTTCGGCGTCGACTTCCCGCTGCCCAAGCTCGACAACGTCGCCGGTCCCGGCCAGTCGCAGTTCTTCGGCGCAATGGAGAATTGGGGCGCGATCTTCACCTTCGAGCGCATCCTGCTCGACGATCCGGCGATCACCACCGACGCCGAGCGCCAGGCGATCTTCGACGTCGAAGCGCACGAGATGGCGCATCAATGGTTCGGTGACCTGGTAACGATGGGCTGGTGGAGCGACCTGTGGCTCAACGAGGGCTTCGCCAGCTGGATGCAGAGCAAGACGACGCAGCACTTCCACCCCGACTGGGGCGCTGACGTCGACCAGGTCGCCTCACGTGAGGCTGCCATGGACCTCGACAGCCTGGCGACGACGCACCCGATCGTCCAGGACGTGCGCACCGTCGCGCAGGCGAACCAGGCGTTCGACACGATCACCTATCAAAAGGGTGAATCCGTGATCTCGATGCTCGAGGGCTTTGCCGGCGCCGACACCTGGCGCAGCGGCATCCGCGGCTACATGAAGCGCCACGCGTACCGGAACACGCGGACCGCCGACCTGTGGGCCGCGGTGGAGGGCGCCGGCGCGACCGGCCTGACCCGCATCGCCGACGATTTCACCCGCCAGCCCGGCGTGCCACTGATCACCGTCGGCGCCGTCCAGTGCAGCGGCGGCCGGACGGTCGCGACGCTGACCCAGGGCGAGTTCAGCGTCGACCGGCAGGAGCAGACCACGGCGCAGCCGCGGCGCTGGCACGTCCCGGTCCGCGCTACGGCGGGCGGCGAGGCGACCCAGGTCGTCACCGATGGGCCGACCACCCGGCTCGACGTTCCCGGCTGTGGACCGCTGCTGATCAACCCGGGCCAGACCGGCTATTTCCGCACCCTCTACGCCCCCGCCCAGGAGAGTGCGCTGCGCGGTGCCTTCGCGACGCTCGCCGCCCCTGACCAATATGGCGTGATGCGCAACGCCCTGGCGCTGTCGCGGGCCGGCTATCAGCCCATGACGCCGGCGCTCGACCTGCTCGATTCGGTCCCCGTGACCGGCAACGGCCGGGTCGTCGCGCGCGGCCTGCGCGAGTGGGTCAATCTCTACGATCGCTTCGAGGGCAACGCTCCGGTCCAGCACGGCATCGCGGCCCGCGCGGTCGCCCGCTACGCGCCGCGCCTGCTGCAGCTCGGCTTCGCGCCGCGCCCCGGCGAGCCGCCGCTGGATGCCACGCTGCGCCAGTCGCTGATCCAGAACCTGGGCGAGCTGCACGACGAGCGCACGGTGACCGAAGCCAACCGGCTGGTCCAGGCGTGGTTCCGCAATCGCAACGCCATTCCGGGCTCGCTCAAGTCGACCTGGCTTGGCGTTGCCGCTCGCAATGCGACCCCCGCCCTGTGGGATCAGCTGCATGCCGCGGCGGCGAGCACGACCGGGAACGTCGAGCGCACCAACCTCTATGAGCTGCTCGGTGCGGCGCGCGACGAGGCGCTCGCCCGCCGCACGCTCGCGCTGGCCCTCACGCCTGAGCCGGGCAAGACGATCAGCGCCGGCATGATCCGCAGCGTCGCCGGCGACCATCCGCGGCTGGCGCTCGATTTCGTGCTGTCCAACCTCGCGGCGGTGAATGCGCTGGTCGACGTCTCGGGCCGCTCGCGCTTCCTCGCCGGCGTGGTCCAGGGGAGCGACGACGAGACGCTGATCCCCAAGCTGCAGAGCTACGCACAGGCCAACCTCGCGGCCAACGATCGGCGCCCGGTGGACGAGGCGATCGCCCAGATCCGCACGCGCGCCGCGGTCAACCGCCGCATCGCGGGCGAGGTCGCGTCGTGGCTGACGGGGCACGCGACGGGTGCGCGAGGCTAAGGCAAGCGGTTCGACTCGCCGCCGAGTCGCTTCGTCGCATCGGCGGCGCTGCGGCGAGTCGCAAACGCCGGCGCGGCGTTCCCGCGGTATGGCGAACGAGCCTTCCTCGGTCATCGTGCGGGCCAACTACTGGCCGGACGAGCGCGCACTCGAGCTCAGCTTTACGAGCGGCCGGCGCTACCTCTATCTCGGCGTTCCCGCGACGGTCGCGGAGGCGTTCGCGGCCGCCGAGTCCAAGGGCGACTACTTCAACCGATCGATCAAGGGCCGCTTCGCCTGCCACGAACTGGCGAGCCGAAGGGCGGCGTAGGCGCGCTTGTAGAACAGCGGCACCAGCTTCAGCGCAGCTGAAAAACGAGTCCAACGATCACTTGCTGCAGAGCTTGCGGGTCTCTTTGCAGAAGGCGGCGCGTACATCGCCCTTGAAGTCGATGCCGTTCATCGCGGCGGCAATCTCGGGCAGGCTGGCGAAGGTCTCGCGGCTGAGCGCCCGTCCGGCCGGGCTGGCATAGAAGCGCGTGATCGCCTGCAGGTCGGCAAGCGTGAAGCGCCGCGCATAGATCGCGCCGACCCGGTCCAGAGCGACGCTGCGCACCGAGGCAAGCCGCGCCGCAGCGATCGAGCGCAGCCGCTGCTGCTCCGCCGCGGTCGGAGTGGGAATGGACTTGACCAGCTCCTCGGTCTCGGCGGCGCCAGCGGCGCGGGTGATCGTGCCGAAGCTGCCGACCTCGGCCAATCCCCGGCCCAGCCGCAACGCCTCGCGGGTCGGTGCCGCGTTCGCGACTTGCAGCGCGATCAACAATGCGATCATCTCGTCCCCCTCTTCGGATCGATGAGGATGGCGCCCGGCCTCCCGGTGCGCAAGGATCGTTAACCCCTGTGCGCTAGCGTCGGCCGATGATCCCGATGCGCTCCTCGACGATCTTCAAGAATCGCTGGTGGGCCGTGCTGTGGGCCGCGGGAATCCTGTGGTTCGCCTACGACGTGGCCGGCGGAGCGCCGGGCGCCGACGAGGGCAGCAACGTCGTCGCCACCGACGTCACCGGGGCTCCCGTGACAGACGCCGACGAGCAGCGGCTGGCGCAGACAATCAACTCGATCTGACTGCGCCCGCCGCGACCCGGCGCGGCACTACATCGTGCCGTTTTCTTCCTCTTCGAACGTCACCGCCACGTCGGCATTGGCGGACAATCTTACGGTGTCGCCCTCGACCTCGGCGACCAGCCCGCGCGAGATATAATGATGGTGGCCCTGGTGGCTGCCCTCGCCGCTGTCCTTTTTGGTCAGCTTGATGCGGTCGCCGTCGGCATGGTCGACCGTGCCGACGTGGACGCCGTCGGCGCCGATCACTTCCATATGCTCGCGAATGTCGTCGAAACCAGCCATGTCATTCTCCTCTGCTACGGCCCGCTAACGCGGCGCCGTCGCGAATGTTGCGTCTGGGCCGAAGCGGATCGTGCCGGGGTGGCACGGGCGGAACCCCGCGGGACCTGCAGGGTTGTTACGCCACCATAATCTTTTCGTTGCAACAGGGAGACGCACGATGGCTGATGACAGGGAACCGGTCGAACACACGACCATCGTGGAGACAGGTGGTGGGGGCAGCGGCGGGATCGTTGCGGTCGTCCTGCTGGTGATCGTGGTGCTGGTGCTGCTGTTCCTGTTCCGCGGGCAGCTTGGGCTGGGCGGCTCTAAGACCAGCGCGATCAGCGTGCCCGACAAGATCGACGTCAACGTCAACTCGCACTGAGGGCAGACGGCGGGCGCCGCGGCTGCAATGCTTGCGGCGCTCACGTTGAACCCCGGCCGGCGTCCGCCTAACGCTGCGCCATGGCCGAACCGCTGATGCTCGACGAGACCCATGATATCGCCGCCTCGAGCTGGATCGAGAGCGCGCAGGGTCATGCCGACTTCCCGATCCAGAACCTGCCGTTGGGGATTATTTCGATCAAGGGCGGCGAGCCGCGCATCGGCTGCGCCATCGGCGACCTGATCCTCGATTTGCGAGAAGCCGTGCCGCTGCTCGACCCGGCATGGCAGCGCGCCTTGTCCCAGCGGACGCTCAACGACTGGTTGGCGCACGGACCGGCCCACGCGACGGCGCTTCGCCGGCGCCTGTTCGACTTGCTCGGCGATTCCGCTTGCCGTCGAGACGTCGAGCCACTGCTGGTGGCGCAGGCGGATGCGACTATGCACCTGCCCTGCATGATCGGCGACTACACCGACTTCTACGTCGGCATCCACCATGCGACGAACGTCGGCCGGCAGTTCCGGCCGGACGCGCCGCTGCTGCCGAACTACAAATATGTGCCGATCGGCTACCACGGCCGCGCCAGCTCCGTGCGCCTGTCGGGCACGCCGGTGGTTCGCCCCAACGGACAGCGCAAGCTGCCCTATGAGGACGCGCCCAGCTTCGGTCCCTCGCGGCGGCTCGATTATGAGCTTGAGCTCGGCCTGTGGATCGGGCGCGGCAATACGCTCGGCGAGCCCGTCGCCATCGCCGAGGCGGGGCAGCACATCGCCGGCTATTGCCTGCTCAACGACTGGTCGGCGCGCGACATTCAGGCGTGGGAATACCAGCCGCTCGGGCCGTTCCTCGCGAAGAACTTCCTGACCAGCGTGTCGCCGTGGGTCGTCACCCCCGATGCGCTGTTGCCGTTCCGCAGGCCGGTCCCGCCGCGGCCGGACGGCGATCCGGCTTCGCTGCCCTACCTCGATGATGCTGCCGACCGGGCGCTGGGCGGCCTGGGGATTACGGTCGAAGCCGCGCTGTCGACCGCCGCCATGCGGGCGGCCAACGCTGCGCCGCATCGGCTCAGCCATGGCGAAGCGAACGCCGCGATGTACTGGTCGGCGGCGCAGATCGTCACCCACCATGCGTCGAACGGCTGCAACCTCAATCCCGGCGACCTGATCGGCACCGGAACGCTCTCGACCGCGAGCGCGGACGGGCTCGGGTCGCTGCTCGAGATCAGCAACGGCGGCCGCGCGCCGCTGACGCTGCCGAATGGCGAGAGCCGCAGCTTCCTCGAGGATGGCGACGAACTGACGCTCAGCGCTTGGTGCGAAGCGCCGGGCGCGGTGCGGATCGGGCTCGGCGCGTGCATCGGGCGCGTTCTGCCGGCTCCCGCCGTTTAGAGCAGGCCTCGGCTTTCGGCGAGCAGCCGCGTCAGGCCATAGAGCGCGTCGATGTTCGGGGTCGCAACGCCGACCAGCCGGCCGATCTCCCGCGGCGCGCCGACCAAGGCCTCGAGTTCGGTCGTGCGGCCCGCCTCGACGTCCTGGAGCATCGACGTCCGGAACGCACCGAGCCGCGCCGTCACCGCCATGCGATCCTCGCCGCTCTCGGCGATCGGGCAGCCGATCCTGGCGCCGATCTCCGCGGCCTCGGCCATGCACGCGAGCAGGAAGGGCCGTGCCTCGCTGGCGATGATCCGGTCCGCGGTGGCGAGCGTCAGGGCGGACACCGGGTTGACCGTCATGTTGCCCCATAATTTATACCAGATCGCGCGGCGGATGTCGGGCTCGGCCTGGGCGCGGATGCCGGCGTGGTCGAACAGCGCGGCGAGCGCCCGTACCCGATCGCTGGCCCCTCCCTGAGGCTCGCCAAGCAGCAGCCCGTCGGAGCGCTGCACCCGCACCACCGGCCCGTCGCGCAACACCGCGGCATGGACGACGCAGCCGATCGTCCGTTTTGCGGGGACCGCCGCGGCAATCCGCCCGCCCGGATCGACCGAGACCAGCGCCCGGCCTTCCACGAACCACCACGGCACGCCGTTGAGCATCGGCAGGACCAGCGTGTCGGGCCCGATCAGCGGCGTCGCGGCCCGAACCGCGTCGGCGAGCGCGGGCGCCTTGACCGCGAGCACGACCAGCTGCTGCTCCCCAAGCACTTCCGCCCGGTCGGAACAGGGGATCGCCACCTCGTGCCTGCCGTGCTCGTCGTCCAAGGTCCGCGCCCGCTCGGGCCCGGCAGCACGCACCAGCGCCGACACCGGGTGACCTGCCAGTGCCAGCCGCGCCGCGACCCAGCCGCCGATGGCGCCGAGCCCGACGATGGCGATGCGTTGCGGAGGCGTCATACCCTGCGGCATGGCACGGCGCCGCCAGCCCCGCTAGGAGGCGACGCACTTCATCGATCAAGCGAGGACCAGCATGCCGATCGACCTCAGCGGCCGAACTGCGATCATCACCGGTGCCGGGGCGGGGCTCGGCCGCGCCCACGCGCTGTTGCTCGCGCGGCAGGGCGCGTTCGTGGTGGTCAACGACATCCCGGCGGCGCTCGCCAACGCCGAGGCGGTGGTGGCCGAGATCACCGCCGCCGGCGGGCAGGCGATCGCCGTTGGCGGGTCGGTCACCGACGAAGGCGCGGTCGCCGAGCTTGCCGCCCGCGCCGCCGAGCGCTCGGGCACGGTCGACATCCTGGTCAACAACGCCGGCATCCTGTGCGACAAGAGTTTCGCCAAGATGGACCTCGACGACTTCCGCGCGGTGGTCGACGTCCACCTCACCGGCGCCTTCCTCTGCACCAAGTCGGTGTGGGAGCTGATGCGGGCACGCAAATACGGCCGAATCGTAATGACGACTTCCTCGTCCGGGCTCTACGGCAACTTCGGACAGGCCAATTACGGCGCCGCCAAGATGGCGCTCGTCGGGCTGATGCAGACGCTCAGCATCGAAGGCGCCAAGCACGGCATCCGGGTGAACTGCCTCGCGCCGACCGCCCGCACCGCGATGACCGAAGGGCTGCTGCCGCCCGAGATGCTGACCCTGCTCGAGCCGGAGCGGGTCAGCCCCGCGCTGCTCGCCCTGGTCGGCGAGAACGCCCCGAACCGCGCGATCCTGCTCGCCGGGGCGGGTGGGGTCGAACGGGCGACGATCACGATGAGCGAGGGCGCGTACGTCGGCGACCTCGACCCGGCCGATGCCGCCGACCGGATCCTGGCAGATTGGGAAGCGATCGCCGCATCGACCGGCGTGCCGCAAGCCGGCGCCGAGCAGGGCATGGCCGAGATCCGCAAGGCACTCGAGGCGCGGACCTAGCGAAGGGTCCGGAACGTGATGGACCAGCGGGTCCGCTCCATCGCGGCGAGACTGTGCTCCCAATCGAACCGCGCTTCGCCGCTCAGCACATAGAGCGAGCGCGGCGGCAGCGGCAGCGTGAAGCGATCGAACCCGCCCGCCCGGCGCCGGCGGAAACGCATCGTCGCGGGCGCCCCGAGCGACACGCCGACGACGGTGCCGAACACCGGCCGGTCGCGGTGCCAGCCGATCCCGGCGCCCGGATCGTAGCGCGTGACAAGGAGCTGGACGAGCGCCGCGACCGGCAGGCCCGCCGCGCGTGCCGCCCGCTCCCGCAGCGGCTCGGCCCAGTCCGGGATCGGCTTCCCTTCGCCGAGCCCACCGCCGTCGAAATCGTAGTGATAGCCGAACGACGCGGTCAGCCGCTTGCCGGTCCAACCCTGGAACCGGAACGGTGCCAGCGAGGACTGGTCGATGCGCGCGATCAGCGCCTCCTCGCGCGCAACCTCGAGCACCTCGGGGACGAACGCCATGCCAGCAGCACGTCGTGGGCGAAGAGGGACAGCGTCATCCCTCGGCTCAACGCGCCGTTGGCGCTCAGGTTCGAGTTCGCGGATTACGCGCGGCATCGCGGTCCAGCCCGGGACTGGCCGATCTGGCCGCGCGGAGCTAGGATACGGGCATGTCGACTTTCACCATCGATACGGCGACCAGCCGCGCGACGCCGTCGCCAGTGCCCGGCAAGCGGGTCACCGTGCCCGCGCTGCGTGCCCGCAAGGTTGGCGGAACGACGGCGGATCCGATCGTGATGCTGACCGCCTATACGATGCGGATGGCGCAACTGCTCGATCCCCACTGCGACCTGCTGCTGGTCGGGGACAGTCTCGGGCAGGTGATCTACGGTCTGCCCTCGACGGTGCCAGTGACGATGGAGATGATGTGCGCGCACGGCGCCGCGGTGGTGCGCGGCAGCTGGCACGCGCTGGTCGCGGTCGACATGCCGTTCGGCAGCTACGAGGGCTCCCCCGAACAGGCGTTCACGTCGGCCGCCC
>CAXSDY010000100.1:0-8912 GCA_964235835.1 uncultured Sphingomonadaceae bacterium
GAGGCGATGAACAACGCGCAGGCTGCGGGCAGCCGCCTGATCGTCATCCTCAACGACAACGACATGTCGATCGCGCCGCCGGTCGGCGGCCTGTCGCACTACCTCGCGCGGTTGGTGTCGTCAGGCAAATATCTAACCGTGCGCGGGCTGGCGCGGCGGGTCGCCAAGCGGCTCAGCAAGCGCGTCCACCGCGCCGCCAGCAAGGCCGAGGAGTTCGCGCGCGGCATGGCCACCGGCGGCACGCTGTTCGAGGAATTGGGCTTGTACTACGTCGGTCCGGTCGATGGGCATGACGTCGTCGGGCTGGTCGACATCCTCGAGAATGTGCGCGACGCCGCCGAAGGCCCGATGCTGGTCCATGTCGTGACCAAGAAGGGCAAGGGCTACGGGCCGGCCGAGGCCGCGGCCGACAAATATCATGGCGTCGTCAAGTTCGACGTCGTGTCGGGCAAGCAGGACAAGGCGCCCGCGGGAGGCCCGCCGAGCTACACCGCCGTGTTCGCCAAGGCGCTGGTCGACGAGGCGCGGCGCGACGATAAGGTTGTCGCGATCACCGCCGCGATGCCGTCGGGCACCGGGCTCGACAAGTTCCAGGCGGAGTTTCCCGACCGCACGTTCGACGTCGGCATCGCCGAACAGCATGCGGTGACCTTCGCCGCCGGCCTTGCCGCGCAGGGCTACCGCCCCTTCTGCGCGATCTACTCGACGTTCCTGCAGCGCGCCTACGACCAGCTCGTCCATGATGTCGCGATCCAGAACCTGCCGGTGCGCTTCGCCATCGATCGCGCCGGGCTGGTCGGAGCGGACGGAGCGACCCACGCCGGATCGTTCGATCTCGCCTATCTCTGCACGCTGCCCAACATGGTCGTGATGGCCGCGGCCGACGAGGCGGAGCTGTGTCACATGGTGCACACCATGGCGCTCCACGACAGCGGCCCGAGCGCGGTCCGCTATCCGCGTGGCGAGGGCAGGGGCGTGCCGCTGCCCGACGCGCCGCTCCTGCTGGAGATCGGCAGGGGGCGGGTGGTGCGCGAGGGACGCCAGGTGGCGATCCTGTCGCTCGGCACGCGGCTCGACGAGGCCGAGAAGGCCGCCGCGCAGCTCGACGCCATGGGCCTGTCGACGACCGTTGCCGACCTGCGCTTCGCCAAGCCGCTCGATCATGAGCTGATCCGCCGCCTGCTGACCACCCACGAGGTCGCGGTGACGGTCGAGGAAGCGGCGGTCGGCGGGTTCGGCGCCCACGTCCTCACGCTGGCCAGTGACGAGGGCCTGATCGACGCCGGGCTCAAGCTGCGCACGATGCGCTTGCCCGATACGTTCCAGGACCATGACTCGCCGACGAAGCAGTACGACGAAGCCGGCCTCAACGCCCCGCAGATCGTCGAGACGGTGCTCAAGGCGCTGCGGCGGAACAGCGTCGGGATCGAAGCCGGCGTTTCGGCCTAGTCGGCCAGCCCGAGCAGTAAGAGCAGTCGCTGATCGACCAACGCCATCGTCTCGGGTTCCAGCGTGCCGATGATACCACGGCATCGCTCGGTGCTTACGGCGCTGACCTTGTCCACCATGAGATGGGAGGGCGTCTTCAATCCATTCGCGGGCGAGGGATCCACTCGCAAGCGCAGCCTTGGTTGCTCAATGAGGTCGCTCGTGAAGAGGCACAGGACGACGCTGCCCAGCCCCTTTAGTGCGTCCGACTGCACGACCAGGGCTGGTCGCGGCTTCCCGTAATCGCCCGGCGCAACCACCCGGACGAGATCACCTCGCTTCAAGGATACTTGTCCCACAGCTCGGCAGTGCATTCATCGAGCCACGCTTGAACCTCGGCGCTGTCCTTCGACCGGTTGATTTGGGCGATCTCACGACCGAGCTCCTCACGGAAGCCGGGTGCATGGGCGTCGAGAGCCCACAACCGAACTTCGCGCAGCCCCTGCGCCTTCTTCCGGGCGCGGTAGCGGCGGAACTTGTCCTGCTCGACGGGGCTTGCCTCGCTCATGCCAGGAAGGTAGCGCGCTACCGATGGGAGTCAAGTTGAGAGGTAATCGAAGTTCCTGAACGCTTCTCGGTTATTGGACGGTTGCGCAGCTTCAGCTTCGCGTGGCGCGGCGTCGTTGCGCTGCTGCGTTCAGAGCACAACGCGCGAGTGCACGTTGCGGCGGCTTTCTTGGCGATCACCAGCGGTGCAGTGCTGCGCCTGACCTCAAGCGAGTGGCTGTGGATCCTGCTGGCTGTCGGTCTAGTGTGGTTCGCCGAGGCCGTGAATACTGCCATTGAACGCCTAGCTGATGCCGTCACGACCGACTTCGATGCGAACATCGGCGCGGCGAAAGATGTTGCAGCGGCTGCGGTGCTCTTTGCGTCCGTCATCGCCCTCTTCATCGGCTTAATCATATTTGTCCCTCACCTGATGCGACTGCGCTTTTGAGCAAGACCCGCGCCGACCAGCTGCTCGTGGCGCAGGGGCTCGCCGAGAGCCGCACTCGGGCGCAGGCGCTGATCCTGGCGGGAGCGGTGTTCGTCGGGGATCGGCGGGTCGCCAAGGCCGGTGACCTCATCGCCGACGACGCCGTGCTGACCGTCAAGGGGCGCGACCATCCGTGGGTGTCGCGCGGCGGGATCAAGCTCGATCATGGGCTGGCGCACTTCGGCTTCGACGTGACCGGCGCGACCGCGCTCGACGTCGGCTCGTCGACCGGCGGCTTCACGGACGTGCTGCTCACGCGCGGCGCCGCACGGGTCCATGCGGTCGACGTCGGCACCAACCAGCTGGCGTGGAAGCTGCGGCAGGACCCGCGGGTCGTGGTGCACGAGCAGACCAACGCGCGCATCCTCACCGCCGAGCTGATCCCCGATTCGATCGACATCGTCGTGTGCGACGCCAGCTTCATCGGCCTGGCCAAGGTGCTCGGCCCGGCGCTCGGCCTTGCCCGACCCGGTGCCGATCTGGTGGCGCTGATCAAGCCGCAGTTCGAGGCCGGCCGAAGCGAGGTCGGCAAGGGCGGCGTGGTGCGCGATCCGGACGTCCACCAGCGCGTCTGCACGGAAGTGGCAACGTGGGTCGAGGCGCAGGGCTGGAGCGTGGCCGGCATCACCCCGAGCCCGATCACCGGACCCGAGGGCAACGTCGAGTTCCTGGTGGGCGCGACGAAGCGCTCCTCAGGGTAGCGAACCGTCGTCGCGCACCCTATGTGCTGCCGCACAAGGAGACGCTTGATGCAGTCCGAAAATCGCATGTTCGACGACTTCGTGCGGATGATGAACGGCGCCGCCGGGACGCTCGCCGGGATGGGCCGGGAAGCGGAGGGCTCGTTCCGCGAGAAGATGCGCGAGTTCATGGGCGGAACGGATTTCGTTAGCCGCGACGAGTTCGACGCGGTCAAGGCGATGGCCGCCGCCGCGCGCGACCACAACCAGGCACTTGAGGCGCGCATTACGGCGCTCGAGGCGGCAAGCGCGGCGGTTCGCCCGGCGGCACCGGGAGCGGCAAGCTGACGGACGAAACCGAGGAGGAGCGCGACGACGGCGCCCCGATCGAGGTGCTCGAACAATATTTCGAGGCGCGCGGCTGGGCGTGCGAGCGGACCGGCGACGGGGAGATCGTCGCTTCCGCGACCGGCAGCTGGGCGCAGTACGAGCTGCGCGGCGTCTGGCGGTCCGACGACCAGGTGCTGCAGTTCCTCGCCTTTCCCGACATCAAGGTCGGGCCGGACAAGCGCGCCGCGATCTACGAGACGCTGGGCCTCATCAACGAACAGCTTTGGCTCGGCCATTTCGAACTCTGGTCGGGCTCGGGCCTGATCGTGTTCCGCCACGCGGCCCTGGTCAGCGAGAGCGACGGCCTGACCTTCGAGCAGGCCGAAGCGATCGCCGAGGCGGCGATCGAGGAGTGCGAGCGCTTTTACCCGGTGTTCCAGTTCGTGCTGTGGGGTGGCAAGTCGCCGAGCGAAGCGATCGCCGCGGCGCTGATCGACACAGCGGGGGAAGCGTGACGGCGCTTCCCCCTCCGACCTGGTTCGTCGGCGCCGGGAACATGGTCGGCGCGATGCTGACCGGGTGGCGCCTGGCCGAGGTCGACTGCGGCAGCGCCATCGCCATCCGGCCGAGCGGCCGACCGGTGGCCCTGGTCGGCCGGACGGTGACGGATCCGCGCGACGCCGGCCCCCCTCCGGCGCTCGCCGTGCTCGGCTTCAAGCCGCAGATGCTCGCGGCGGTCGCGCCCGACCTCGCGCCGCTGCTCGGGCGCGACACGGTGCTAGTCTCGCTGCTCGCCGGCACGCCGACCGCCGTGCTGCGCAGCCGGTTCCCGGGCGTCCGCGCGATCGTCCGCGCCATGCCCAATCTGCCCGTCGCGGTGCGCCGCGGAGTCACCGGCCTCTACACCGAGGACGCCGACGACGGCGTGGGACGGTTGATCGCCGACCTGATGGTCCTGCTCGGCGTCGCGGTGTGGTCGCCGACCGAAGCGCACTTCGGGGCGATCGGTGCCGTCGCCGGTTCGGGGCCGGCCTACGTCGCGCGCTTCGTCGATGCGCTTGCCGCGGCCGGCGCCGAGCGCGGGCTCGATCCGGGACTGGCGGCGACGTTGGCGCTGGAGACGGTGCTCGGCACCGGCTGGCTCGCCGCAACCGACCGAGCGCCAATGTCGGATCTTGCGCACCGCGTCGCATCCCCCAAAGGCACGACCCTCGCGGCGCTCGAAGTGCTCGACGCCGAATTGCCCGCGCTCGTCGCGCGCGCGCTCGATGCGGCGATCGCGCGGGGGAAGGAACTCGCTGCGGAAACCGCGGCGGTTGATCCTTCGGCCTCGCTCGCTTAGTCGCGACCGCACTGCACATAAGGGACGCAAATGGCCGACGAGCGCACGTTCGACGATCGCGACGGATGGATCTGGCTCGACGGCAAGCTGGTGCCGTGGCGCGAGGCCAACATCCACGTGCTGACCCACGCGCTCCATTACGCCTCCTCGGTGTTCGAAGGTCAACGCGCCTACGGCGGGAGGATCTTCAAGCTCGACGAGCATAGCGAGCGGCTGCGCAACAGTGCCGAGATCCTCGGCTTCACCCTGCCGTGGAGCGTCGATCAGATCGGGGCCGCGTGCAACGAAGTGCTCCAGGCGAACGGCCTCAGCGACGCCTACGTCCGCCCGGTCGCCTGGCGCGGTTCGGAGCAGATGGGTGTCTCGGCCCAGCGGACCAGGCCGCATGTCGCGGTGGCGGCCTGGGAGTGGGGCAAGTACTTCGACCCCGCGAAGGCGGCGCGCGGCATCCGTCTCGACATCGCCGAGTGGCGCCGGCCGGCACCCTTCACCGCGCCGACCAAGTCCAAGGCCGCTGGCCTCTACATGATCGCGACCATGTCCAAGCACCGTTCGGAGGATCGCGGCTTCGACGACGCGCTGATGTTCGACTGGCGCGGGCAGGTGGCGGAGGCGACCGGCGCCAACGCCTTTTTCGTCAGGGACGGCGTCATCCATACGCCGACCCCCGACTGTTTCCTCGACGGCATCACGCGCCGCACCGTGATCGACCTCGCCCGCCGCCGCGGCGTCGAGATCGTCGAACGGGCGATCTGGCCCGAAGAGCTGGAATCGTTCGAGCAGATGTTCCTTACCGGCTCCGCCGCCGAAGTGACGTTCGTCGGCTCGGCCGGCCCCTGGAACTTCGAGGTCGGCGATCTGTCCCGTCAGCTCGCCAGCGACTACGACGACCTGGTCAATCAGCGACCGATCAACAGCTGAGCGCGCCGACAAAGTCGGCGCAAGGCTCGGATTAGAAACGGGTAACTACCTCCGGACTGGACTAGAACTTCACCAGTCATTGGGATCACGGCCCACACTGCAGGGCCATGAGCAACGCCGCCATCGCCCGACCCGCTTTCCCAGCCGCGGGCGAACGCCGCCGGTCACGCGCTCGGTGGGAACCCGCCGCGGCGACCGACCTGCTGCGGCTGTCGGCCGGGGCCGACCCGAGCGCGGCGGCGGTTCGCCAGGAGCAGGTGCGCGAGATGGCCCGCGCCGCGCCGCTGTCGATCCTCTCCGCGGCCGGCACGGCGGGGCTGGCGGCGGTCGCGCTGTGGAACGAGGTGCCTCGTGCCCAGCTCCTGCTCTGGCTGTTCGCGCTGCTGCTGATTCTGGCGTTCCGCGGGGAGCAGTGCCGCCGGTTGCGCGCATCGCCGCTCGGTCCGGCGCAGGTTCATCGGGCGTTCGTCGGCACGATCGCCGGCGTGTCGGCCATGGCCCTGCTGTGGCTCGTGCCGGCATTCTGCTGGTTCGGCACGGCAAACGCCTCCGCCCAGATCGTCGTCACGATGATCGTCATCGGCCTGATGAGCGGCGGCACATCCAACCTCGCCTCGGTCCCGCCCGCCGCTGCGGCGTTCATCGTCATCCTTGGATTGGCGCTGCTGCGCATCACCGTGCAGTACGGGAACGCAGTAATGGCCGGCCTGGCCGTGATCCTTACTCTGGTCCTGATCCACACGGTCCTGTCGTCCGCGCGTCTGTTCTCCAGCCATGTCATGGGCCGGCGGGAGCTCGAGGAGCAGGGCCAGCTGATCAAGCTGCTGCGCGAGTTCCAGTCGAGCGGAAGCGAGTGGCTGTGGGAGGTCGACGGCGACCTGCGGATCAGCTTCATGTCGCGCGCGATGGCCGCATCGATCGGTGTCCCGCTGGAGGCCTTGCTCGGACGCGATCTGCGGCGGCTGATCGATCCCGACGGCCACCACTGCGAGATGAGCCAGGGGGTCCGCACACTGTTCGGTAACCTCGACCGGGAGCTGGCCTTCCACGAGCTTGCGGTGCCGACCAGGGACGGCAGCAAATGGTACTGCCTGTCCGGCCGTCCGGTGCACGATCCGCACGGCAGGCTGGTCGGCTGGCGCGGCGTGGGGTCCGACATCACCAACCTGCGCCACGGCACCGGCTCCGAAGGCCCCAGGGTCGCGCGCCACGACCCGCTCACCGGGCTCGGCAACCGCCTGCTGGTCCGCGAGATGATCGAGGAGGCTCGGCTGAAGCAGAGTGTCGGCGACGGCAGCTGCTGCCTGTTGTTGCTCGACCTCGACCGGTTCAAGCTGGTCAACGACACCCTCGGCCACGCGATGGGCGACCGCCTGCTGGTCGACGTCGCGCAGCGGCTGGAGAGCATCTGCGGTCCAGACGCCGGGGTCGGCCGGCTGGGCGGCGACGAGTTCGCCATCGTCTGGCGCGGTGCGCCCGACGCGCTCACCTTGATGGACCTGGCGGAGCGGATCGTCGCGGAGGTCGACAGCGGCTTCATGATCGGCCCGACCCCGATCCACATCGGCGTGTCGATCGGCATCGCCCGCGCGCCGCTCGACGGCGAGACCCAGGATCAGCTGATGCGCAGTGCCGACCTCGCCCTTTACCGCGCCAAGGAGCAGCGCGGGCAGCACTGCTTCTATGAACCGTGGATGCTGGCCAAGGCGCAGGCCGAACGGCTGCTCGAGAACGACGTGCGCGAAGCCGTGCGGCGCGGCGACCTCCATCTCCACTATCAGCCGATCGTCGACGCCGCGACCTTGTCGGTCGTCGGTCACGAGGCGTTGTTGCGCTGGTGGCACCCCGTGCGCGGCGCGATCGGTCCCGACGTGTTCGTGCCGATCATCGAGGATGTCGGCCTCATCCACCAGATCGGCGACTGGGTCATCCATGAAGCCTGCAACCAGGCCGCGCGCTGGCCCGGCGAGCAACGCGTCGCGGTCAACGTGTCGGTGGCGCAGCTGACCGGCGCCGGTCTGCGGCGGACGGTCGAGGATGCGCTCGCCAAGAGCGGCCTGGCACCCCGCCGGCTCGAGCTGGAGGTGACCGAGAGCGTCTTCCTCGGCGACGACGCGGCCACGCTCGGCGCGCTCAGCAGCCTCCAGGGCCTGGGCGTACGACTCGTGCTCGACGACTTCGGCAAGGGATACAGCAGCTTCGGCTACCTTTCGCGCGCATGCTTCTCGAAGATCAAGATCGATCAGCTGTTCGTTCGCGGCGCCGCGTCCGGCCACCGCGACTATCTGGCGATCGTCCAGTCGATCCTCGCTCTCGCCCACGGGCTGGGCGTGGAGACCACCGCGGAGGGGGTCGAGACCACTGCCCATGCCGACCTGATGAGCGCGCTCGGCTGCACGCAGCTGCAGGGCTATCTGTTCGGCCGGCCCGTCCCCGCCAACTCGATCGATCAGACGCACTACGGGTCCCCGCCGGACCGCCCGCGCCTGCTGCGCAGCGCCTGACCCCTTCCCACGGTCCCGCCGCCCGCCTAAAGCGCGCGCCCTGATGGGGCGTCGCCAAGTGGTAAGGCACCGGTTTTTGGTACCGGCATTCGCAGGTTCGAATCCTGCCGCCCCAGCCAGCCCCGGAGACGCGATGCCGACGCTCGGCCGATGAACCCGCTGTACGCTGCCATGCCGGCGACCGTCTTTGAGCGGATGTCCTTCGCCGCGACGCTCAACCAAGCGGTCAACCTGGGCCAGGGCTTCCCCGATTTCGGCTGGGCGCCGGCGATGCTTGATGCGGCCGCGCGGGCGGTGCGCGACGGGCCTAACCAATATGCCCCGACGCGTGGCTTGCCGGAACTGCGGCAGGCCGTCGCGGAACATTACAGGCGGCACTTCGGCCAGCGGCTGGAGGCCGAAAACGTGTGCGTGACGAGCGGCGCGACCGAGGCGCTCGCGGCGGCGCTGCTGGCGGCGATCTCGCCGGGCGACGAGGCGATCATCTTCGCGCCCGCCTACGATGCCTATGCGCCGCTGATCCGACGCGCTGGCGGGATCGTGCGGGAGGTTCCGCTGCATGCGCCCGAGTGGCGGATCACGCGCGAGGCGATGGCGCGCGCCGTGACGCCGCGCACCCGCGTGATCGTGCTCAACAATCCGCACAATCCGAGCGGGCGCCTGTTCGACGC
>CAXSDY010000101.1:0-8831 GCA_964235835.1 uncultured Sphingomonadaceae bacterium
GGAAGCGACCTGTTCACCGCCACGCTGATAGCAGCCGACCGGCTCGACGATAGACCGCGCGGGTGTTGACGCGCTCCTCGTTGAGCTGCGCATAGACCTGGTCGAAACTCGGCTGGGTCGGGTCGACCTCGTCGCGGCCGCAGATAACCAGCGTTCGTACGCCCTCCTCGATCGACCCGAACGGACGCGTCGCCTGGCCGACCTGCATCGGCAGCATCATCTCCTGCAGAGCGGCCGGGAGGTCGCGCAGCTTGACCTGATCCGACTGGACGACTTCGCCCTTGAAGTCGGCGGCCAGCCGGTCCGCGCCGCCGCACCCGCCGACGTTCTGAACGGCCGCCGCGAAGCGCTGCACGGTCGGCTCGGCCTGCTGGCGGGTCATGCCCTTCGGAAAGCTGACCGACACCTGCTTGAGGTTGAGCACGGCGTTGCGCGGGTCCGCCGTCAGGATCTTGCGCGTGTCCTGCACGGCGACGATCGAGATGCCGCCGGGCACCGGGATGGGGTTCGAGACGGTGCCGGGCTTCATCTGGCGGATCGCCGCCGCAATCGGCTCCGGCAGCTGTTCCGGCCGGACCCAGCCGAGATCGCCGCCGACCGCGGCGGTCGAAGCCTCGCTATACTGGCGCGCGTAGCCGACGAACGACCCGCCCTGGCGCAGCGCGGCGAGCAGCTTGTCGGCGTTGGCGGACGTCTGCGTTTCCTGACCCGGCGCCGACGACAGGAAGATCTCGCCGACGTGATATTCTTCTGCGCCCTTCGACGCGTTCATGCGCGCGATCACGGCCTTCACCTCGTCGTCCCCCACGCTCCCGTTGTTCTCGATCTTGGCCCGTTGCAGCCGTGTCCACGCGGTCTCGCCCTCGATCTGACGGCGAATCGAGCGGATCGAGGAGCCGTGCGCCTTGAGATATTCGGCCATCTGCGCCGGGGTCTGCTTGACGTTGCCGGCAACCCGCTCGACCGTGCGGTCGATGTCGGTTGGCGTGATCTTGATTTCCTCGGTCTTCGCGGCCTGGATCTGCAGCGTCTCGTCGATCAGGTTGCGCAGCACCTGCTGACGCAACGCCTGCATCTGGTCGGCGGGGATCTTGCCACCGCTGGCGAGCGCGAGCAGCGCAACCCGTTGATCGATGTCGGTCTGGGTGATGACGTCGCCGTTGACGATCGCGGTCGCGCGGATCTCGCTCGGCAGGGTCGTCCCGAACAATTCGGGGTTGGAGGGAAGGCGAAGGCCCGCGGTGCTGTTGACCTCGCTTGCCCCCTGCGCTGGCGCATCAGCTGCCGACTGCGCCCATGCGGTGCCCGCGGCGGCAACCGCCGCGCCGGCCAGCAGCTTCGTCGTCCAGCCCATCATCTTGCCACCGATCACTCGAAATCTTCCTTGTTGCCCGACCCCATGCCGGGTTTCCTTGCTTCCGGTCCGCTGAACCCAGCCTTAGCGGCCGAGGTTCTTCAGCGCGAAGTGAAGCGCAAAGGTGCTGCCCTTCCGGAAGGTCCCGATGCGCTCATAGTCGCGCCGCCACTGGACGCCAAATTGGAGGCAGTCGTCCTCGTAGTCGATGCCAATCCGATGCCGCACCGGCTCGAATCCGCTGGCGAGCGAAAGCGGGTCCTCGGACTTGTTGGTGAGGTCGACGACAGTCGCGCCGAAGATCGACCAGTAACGCCGGAACTTCCAGCGGCCGGCAAGGCGCAGTTCTTCCTTGTCGCGGAGGTCCTCGATGGCCGGATCGATGTTGCGATTGAGGCGAAGGTAACCGACCTGGAGGTAGGTGACGTCGCTGCCGACGGTCAGGTCGAGCTCGTTGCGGCGGACCGCGAAATTGGTCTTGTCGACCCGGAAGCCGTGGGTGACGTCAAGGAGGCGGCCATAGCGGATGCGAGTCCGCCCGACGATGTCGGAGAAACGGTCGGTCAGCCCGGTGCCCTCGGGAAACAGCGACGGACTGCGCGTCAAGCGGTAGCTCTGGCCGATGACGGTGCTGATGGAGAAGCGCGGCCGCTCGAGCGTATATTCGGCGCCGTAGGTGACTCGCGAGCCATCCTCCCAGCGGTCGTAGCCGGAGAAACGGTTGATCGCGAACAGATTGCTTTCGTCGAGATCGATCGAGCGGCTGTCTTCGTTGGGGAAGCGGAGGTTCGGGGTCGGCGGAGTGAGCACGACCTGAACGTGGGGGACGATGGTCTGCGTGCCGCCGAACGCAGCGCCGACCAGCGGCCATTGCACGTCGGCGGCGAGCGCGCCGATCCCCCGCGCGTGCCAGCCGTCGAGCCCGCGATACAGCGCCGTCGCGGTCGAGGCCGAATCGTCGGTGTGATAGACATCGCCGCGGCCCAACGCCGTGAACGTGACCTGCTGGCCCAGGCTGGTCAGCTTGCGCAGGTCCCACTGCGCCTGGACGAACGCGCGCTGCGTGTCCTGCCCGGCGATGCGCAGGATCGACAGGCTGTTGGCCTGAAGCTCGATCCGCCCGCCGAGGACCGGGTCCGGCAGGCGGAATCGCGCGTCGATCGCGGGCAGGGCGATCGGGATCGCCTTCTGCCGATCGTCGACGCGCAGGCCCTGGAACGCCCAGCCGGCAATCGAGATGTAGCTGTTGGGCGTGATCCGCTCCAGGTCGGCGAAGCTGCGCAACCGGTCGTCGCGGGTCAAATCGTAGCGGCGGGTCACGGTCTTGTCGGTCGCGGCGCGCAGCGAGACCGTCAGGCTCCAGTAGGGGTCGAACTGCGCCCTGCCGTTCCCCTCCAGATAGCCTCGCACCGCATTGTGGCCGATGGGCTGCAGCGTGGTCGAGCTGTCGACGCGGCCATAGGTCAGGAAGCCGCCGAGCTGGAACGCGCCGATGCTGGTGAGCTGGCGATAGCGCGCCTCGATCGCGGGGGCGTTGCCGCTGTAGATGTGCGGCGTGAGGGTCGCGTCGCGGTTCGGCGCGAACTTCAGGTGATACGGAACGGCCACTTCGGCGCCGTTCGAATGCGAATAGGAGAAGTCCGGGATCAGAACGCCGGTCGTGCCGCCCTGGTCGGTGTGGACGACGAAGATCGGCAGCAGGGGCACCGTCACGCCGAGCACGTTGAGACGACCGCCGGTGAAGCGGATCTGCTTGCCGTCGGCCGAGCGGGTCACCCGCGCCGCCGTGATGGTCCAGCTGGGCTTGCGTGCAGCGCCGCAGTCCGACGTGACGGGGCAGCCGGTGTAGATCGCATTGTCGAGCACGGTCGCGCCATTGACCCGCGAGCCGTGCTGCGCGGCGAGCCGCCCGCCGGTGTCGAGCACGACCAGCAGATTGTCGATCGTGCCATCCCGTAGACTGTCGGTCAGGTCGACCTTCTCGCCGACCAGCTTGTTGCCCTGCGGATCAAGCACGACAACGTTGCCGCTCGCCTGGACCCGGCCGCTCTTGCGATCCCACGTTACTTGGTCCGCCGCGAGGTAATTCCCGTCGCGCGCCATGCGGACCGAGCCGGTGGCGGTGACCAGTTCCCGCTCATTGTCATAGGCAAGCGTATCCGCCGCGAAGTCGATCATGTCCTGCGGCACCGACGCGTCGGCCGCGGGTGCAGCAGTGGAAGCCGGCTGCTGAGCATGCGCGAGCCCCGGCGCGGCGAGCAGCATCTGCAGCGCGGTCCAGCAAAACTTCGATGCGCGCAACGCCTGGCTTCCCCGCCCGGATGACTGTCGGCCCGCCTATTGCACCTCGCCTGCTAGGCGGCAATCGCGGAGTGGCCGGGTCGGCCCCCCATGCGCTTTGCCTTGGCGGTTCCCGGAGCCTAAGGACCCGCCACGCGCCCGATCCAGCAAATTTCGAGGAACTTCATGCAGATCAGCTTTGCCGCCAGCCGACCCGCCGGCGATTATGTCCTCGTCATCCCCGCCGCAGGCGCGAACCGCCCCGCGCTCGCCGAGCACGGCACGGCGCTCGACAGCGCGCTGCGCCGCCAGCGCTTCGAAGGCGAAGCCGGCAGCACCGCCGAGCATTATCTGGACAGCGACGGCGGGCGCCGTCTGCTGGTGGTCGGCATCGGCAGTCAGGCGAAGCCCGCCGAGGCCGCGGAGAAGCTGGGCGGCGCAATCGTCGCGAAGCTGCTCACCTCGGGCGAGACCGACGCGGTGCTCGACCTCTCGGGGCTGAATTTCGACGCCGATGCGGCGGCCAAGGTGGCGCTTGCCGCTTCGCTGCGCACTTGGCGGCACGACCGCTACCGGACCAAGCTCAAGGAGAAGCAGAAGCCGAGCCTCGCCAAGCTGACCATCGTCGGCGCGCCGGCGGATGCGGAGCAGCGCTGGACGAGCCGCTGGGCGCCCGTGGCGGAAGGCGTGGCGCTGACCCGCGAACTGGTCACCGAACCCGCCAACATCATCTATCCCGAAAGCTTCGTCGAACGCTGCCGCGCGCTGCCGGACGTCGGGCTGGAGTATGAAGTGCTGGGCGAAGCGGAGATGGCGTCGCTCGGCATGGGCGCGCTGCTCGGCGTCTCCCAGGGCTCACCGCGGGAGGCGCAGCTGCTCGTCATGCGCTGGAACGGCGGCGAGGCGGGCGCCGCGCCCACCGTGTTCGTCGGCAAGGGCGTGACGTTCGATACCGGTGGCATCTCGATCAAGCCCGCGGCCGGCATGGAGTCGATGAAGTGGGACATGGGAGGCGCGGGCGCCGTCGCCGGCGCGATGCGGGCGATCGCCGGGCGCAAGGCCAAGGCCAATGTTGTCGGCATCTGCGGGCTCGTTGAGAACATGCCCGACGGCAATGCCCAGCGGCCCGGCGACGTCGTGACGTCGATGTCGGGTCAGACGATCGAGGTGATCAACACCGACGCCGAGGGGCGGCTGGTGCTGTGCGACGCGCTGACCTGGGCGCAGCGCAACCTCAAGCCCAAGACGATCGTCGACCTGGCGACCCTGACCGGAGCGATGGTCGTCAGCCTGGGCCATGAGTTCGGCGGCCTGTTCGCCAACGACGACGAACTCGCCACGCAGCTGACCGCGGCGGGAAGCGCTTCGGGCGACCATTTGTGGCGGCTGCCGATGGGCGAGGCCTACGACCGGCTGATCGACTCGCCCATCGCGGACATGAAGAACGTCGGCGCGCGGGAGGGCGGGGCGATCACCGCCGCGCAGTTCCTCGCACGGTTCATCGAAGAAGGGGTGCACTGGGCCCACCTCGACATCGCCGGAATGGCCTGGTCCGACAAGGCGGGACCAACCTACGACAAGGGCGCGACCGGATTCGGGGTAAGGCTGCTCGACCAGTATGTGGCCGATGTCCTCGAGAAGTAAGGGATGAAGGTCGACTTCTACCAACTCGGCGGAGCGGCGGTTGATGGCGTCCTCGCCTCGCTGGCGACGCGCCTGCTGAAGGAGGACCAGCGCCTGCTCGTCGTCTCTTCGGACGAAGCGGCTCTGGCCCGGCTCGACCGCCAGCTATGGGGTGAGGGGACCGGCTTCCTGCCGCACGGCGTTGGCGGCGGGTCCGACGACGCGCGCCAACCGGTCCTGCTCTCGACCACCCCCGACGCGCCCAATCGGGCGCGCAACATCGCGATTGCGGACGGCGAGTGGCGCGATGCGGCGCTGGCGTTCGACCGCGCCTTCTTCCTGTTCGACGAGGCGGTGGTCGAGCCCGCCAGGCTGGCTTGGAAGCTGCTCTCGGGCCGCGACGGCGTCGAGCGCCGCTACTGGGCGCAGGAGGACGGCAAGTGGGTGCAGAAGGCGTGATCCTTGCTCTCGCCCCGCGCCACGGCTAGCAGCCGCGCCAACCCATTCCCCACCGAACCGACAGGAGCCGCCCAGCCATGGCGACGACGCGCACTTTCTCGATCATCAAGCCCGACGCGACGCGCCGCAACCTGACCGGGGCGGTGACCCGGATGCTGGAGGAGGCCGGCCTGCGGGTGGTTGCGGCCAAGCGCATCCGGATGAGCCGCGAGCAGGCGGAAGGCTTCTATAGCGTTCACCGCGAGCGGCCGTTCTTCAACGACCTGGTCCAGTTCATGATTTCCGGCCCGGTCGTCGTCCAGGTGCTGGAGGGCGAGAACGCCGTGCAGCGCAACCGGGACGTGATGGGCGCGACCAATCCGGCGAACGCCGAGCCGGGCACGATCCGCAAGGAATTGGCCGAATCGATCGAGGCCAATTCGGTCCACGGGTCCGACAGCGAAGAGAATGCCGCGACCGAGATCGCCTTCTTCTTCAAGCCCGAAGAGATCGTCGGCTAGCCAGTCGGCGCGTCGGCCGCGCCTCGCAATAACGGCGGAAGCGCCCTAGACCGGGCGGCGATGAGCGACGACGAATCACCCGGCCTCGGCCTCGACCTGCCCGACGTGCCGCCGCCGGCGGTCGCGCCGGGCGCCTACCGGGTGCTGGCGCGCAAGTACCGGCCGCAGACGTTCGGCGAGCTCATCGGCCAGGACGCGATGGTCACGACACTGGGCAACGCCATCGCGCGCGGCCGCATCGCCCATGCGTTCCTGCTCACCGGCGTGCGCGGCGTCGGCAAGACGTCGACTGCTCGGCTGGTCGCCAAGGCACTCAACTGCATCGGTCCGGACGGCAGCGGCGGCCCGACGATCGACCCGTGCGGCGTGTGCGAGCCGTGCCGCGCGATCGCCGATGGTCGCTTCATCGACGTGATCGAGATGGACGCCGCGTCGCACACCGGCGTCGACGACGTGCGCGAGATCATCGAGGCGGTGCGCTATTCCGCGGTCTCGGCGCGGTTCAAGATCTACATCATCGACGAAGTGCACATGCTGTCGAAGAACGCGTTCAACGCGCTTCTGAAGACGCTGGAAGAGCCGCCGCCCCACGTCAAATTCCTGTTCGCGACGACCGAAGTCGCCAAGGTTCCGGTCACTGTCCTGTCGCGGTGCCAGCGGTTCGACCTCAAACGGATCCCCGCGGAAGCGCTCGTCGCGCATTTCGCCAGAGTATCGGCGGCCGAAGGGATCGACGTCGAACCGGAAGCGCTCGCGGTGATCGCGCGCGCCGCGGAAGGCTCCGCGCGTGACGGCCTGTCGATTCTCGATCAGGCGATCGCTCATGCTTCGGGCGAACGTGCGCACCGGGTCGAGGCCGCTGCGGTGCGCGACATGCTCGGCCTGGCCGACCGTGGCCGCGTCCGGCGCCTGTTCGCGACCCTGCTCGCGGGCGATGCGGCGGGCAGCCTAGCGCAGCTTGACGAGGCGCACGTGCTCGGGCTCGACCCGGCGTCGCTGATGCGCGGGCTGATGGAGACCGTCCACGCGGTCACGCGAACCAAGGCCGGTGCGTCGCCGGACCCGGCGCAATCCGCCGAGGAGCGCGACGAGCTGGTCGATCTCGCCGGCAAGCTCGGCTGGGCCGTGCTCCACCGGCTGTGGCAGCTGCTGCTCAAGGGATTGCAGGACGTGACGGTCGCACCCGACCCGCATGAGGCCGCGTCGATGGCGCTGTTGCGGCTGGTCCATGCCGCCGATCTGCCCGATCCGGCGGCCTTGCTCGGGCGGCTGGCGAGTGGCGCTGCCGACAACGCCGCGCCACCTGCGCGCGCCGCGCCAGCGAGCACGGCCGCTCCCGCGGCGACCTTGCCGGCCAGCTTCGAGGCATTCGTCGACTGGCTCGAGAGCGCCGGGCGTCACCGCCTCGGTATCCAGCTGCGCGACCATGTCGGCCTGGTCCGCTTCGCTGCCAGTGAGCTGGTGCTGTGCCCGCTGCGCCCGCTCGGGCCGGACTTCGCTCGCGAGCTCGCCGTCGAAGCGCAGGCGGTCACCGGCCAGCGCTGGTCCATCAGCCTGGCGGAAGGGGGAGGGGCCGCCTCCCTCCACCAGCAGGCGCAAATGGCCGAGGAGCGCGCCCGCGCCGCCGTCCTCGAAGACCCAGCCGTAGCCGCGCTGCTGGCCGCCTTCCCCGGCGCCACTCTCGAATCCGTTCACGCGAAAGGTTCAGACCATGCCTGATTTCGACGACATCATGAAAATGGCGCAGGAGGCCCAGGCCGAACTGCAGCGCGCGCAGGACAATCTCGAGGCCGTCGAGGTCGAAGGCGTTTCGGGGGGCGGTCTGGTCCGCATCCGCGCCACCGCCAAGGGTCGCATCCTGTCGGTGACGCTCGACGACAGCCTGATGCAGGCGTCCGAAAAGGCGATGTGCGAAGACCTGATCGCCGCCGCGATCAACGACGCCCGCGCCAAGGCCGACGTCGCCGCCGGCGCCGAAATGCAGAAAGTCACCTCGGGCATGCAGCTGCCGCCCGGCTTCAAGATGCCGTTCTAGGCTTCTTCTTCCGCAGCGCTCCGGCTTGCGCAGCCGCACGCTGGACCCCATCTGGACCCTAGCGCGCGCATCCCCTAGACGCGCGGTCAACCCCGCACGATCAAAGGACAAGCGACCCGATGGCCGCCCAATACAGCTACGTCATGAAGGATCTGAGCAAGACCTTCCCGGGCGCTCCGAAGCCCGTGCTCAACAAGATCAACCTGCAATTCTACCCCGACGCGAAGATCGGCATCGTCGGCCCGAACGGCACCGGCAAGTCGACGCTGATGAAGATCATGGCGGGGCAGGACAAGGAGTTCGTCGGCGAGGCCTGGCCGGGCGAGCACATCACCGTCGGCTACCTCGAGCAGGAGCCGCAGCTCGATCCGACCAAGACCGTGATGGAGAACGTGCGCGAGGGCGTCGCCGAGGTCGCCGGGATGATGGACCGCTTCAACGCGATCTCGATGCTGATGGCGGACCCGCCCGAGGACGCCGACTTCGACGCGCTGATGGCCGAGATGGGCGAGCTTCAGGAGAAGATCGACGCGGTCGACGGCTGGACGCTCGACAACCAGCTCGAGATCGCGATGGACGC
>CAXSDY010000102.1:0-5367 GCA_964235835.1 uncultured Sphingomonadaceae bacterium
TGGCCTCGAACCCGTCCATCTCGACCAGCAGCTGGTTGAGGGTCTGCTCGCGCTCATCGTTGCCGTTGCCGAGGCCGGCGCCGCGATGGCGCCCGACCGCATCGATCTCGTCGATGAAGACGATGCACGGGGCGGACTTCTTGGCCTGGTCGAACATGTCGCGCACGCGGCTGGCGCCGACGCCGACGAACATCTCGACGAAATCCGAGCCCGAGATGGTGAAGAAGGGCACGCCCGCCTCGCCGGCGATGGCGCGGGCGAGCAGCGTCTTGCCGGTGCCGGGTGAGCCGACCAGCAGCGCTCCCTTGGGGATCTTGCCGCCGAGCCGAGCGAACTTGCCCGGGTCCTTGAGATATTCGACGATCTCCTGCAGCTCCTCCCGCGCCTCGTCGATGCCGGCGACATCGGCGAAGGTGACCTTGCCCTCCTTCTGCGTAAGCATCCGCGCGCGGGACTTGCCGAAGCCCATCGCGCCCGACCCGGCGTTCTTCTGCATCTGGCGAAAGACGAAAAAGCTGACGCCGAGGATCAGCAGGAACGGCAGCGACTGGTAGACGAGCAGCATCAGCAGGCTCGACTGTTCCTCGGCCTTGACCTGCACGGCGACCCCCTTGCCGATCAGGCGGTCGGAAACGTTGGCGTCGGATGGGGCAACGGTGCGGAACACCTTGCCGTCGGCCAGCTTGCCGGTGATCCCGGCGCCCGAGCCGGGCGACGCGCTCGCCATGGTCACGGCGCGGACATTGCCCTCGTCGACCTGGCGAATGAAGTCGGAATAGGCGATCGGCTGGCCGACCGCGCTGCGGCTGCCGCCGTCTAGCATCTGGACGAACAGGACGAGCCCGAGCAGCACGCCCACCCAGATGAGCAGGGACTTGGTCCAGGCGTTCGGCTTCTTCTCGTTCATGTCATGTCCTCGCGCGCGGCGCAGCAGTGCGACGCTTAGATAAGCACAACGACCTTAATGACAATGGAACAGGCCGACGGCCTGCCCCAGATCAGGGCACGACCGGCAACATCACCGAGCTTGCCGTCGCACCCCCGTGCCAGACGCTCTGGGTCGCCTTCCTGTAGTCGCCGGCCCTGGCATAGAAGATGTTCGGCACGAACGTCTGCGGGTTGCGGTCGTAGAGCGGGAACAGGCTCGACTGGACCTGCACCTTGATGCGGTGCCCCGGCAGGAAGACATGGTCGACGTTCGGCAGCGACCAGCGGTAATGCTCGACCTTGCCCGGCGTCAGCCGCGCCGGCTGCGACCGGCTTTTCACGTAACGCCCGCGGAAGATCTCGATCCCGATCGGCAGTTCATAGCCGGCCATCGACGGCTTGGCGCCCTGCGACGCCTCCTCCGGCACGTCGTTCGGATAGACGTCGATCAGCTTGACGACCCAGTCGCTGTCGCTGCCGCTGGTCGCCGCGAACAGGTCCGCCTCGGGCGCGCCCATGATGTGCACCGGCGCGTCAAGCCGCGGGGTGGTCCACTCGGCGACGTCGGGCCGACCGGACACGAAGCGCTGGTCGCGCACCAGCCAGGGTTTCCACTGGTCGCCGGCCGCGATGTTGATCGGCCGCGGGATGAACGGCACCGGGTGCGCCGGGTCCGAGACATAGTCGTCGTGACCGGCTGAGGCGGGCCGGTCGAAGCTCGCCGCGCCGCTCGCCGCCAGGTACAATGGCTTGGGGGTGCCCATCGGCCATTTGGACGAGGCCTGCCACTGGTTGATCCCGGTCGCGTAGGTCAGCACCGGCGGGGTCTTGGGATCAGGGCCACCGCGCAGCCAGTGATCGAAGAACGGCTTTACGTAGCGCACGCGCCACTCGCGCGCCGTATCGCCGGTGAAGTTCAGCGCACCGAGGTCGGAGCCATAGTGGTTCGCCCCCGAGTGGCGCCACGGCCCGATCACCAGCGAGACCATGTCGTTGTTGACGTCCTTGGGCTCGAGCGCGCGATAGACCGCGGGGCCGCCATAGCTGTCCTCCTGGTCCCACTGCCCGACCTCGATCATCGTCGGCACGGTCAGCGGCCGCGCGGCAAGCCACTTGTCGACCGCCTGGAGCGACCAGAAGTCGGTGTAGGCCGGGTTCTGGAACAGCTTCTGGATGAACGGATAGTGCTCGATCCCGAGCTTGCGCGCCATGTCGCCGGTCGATCCCGCCTGAAGATAGCGATCGTAATCGTCGCCGCCGCCGACCGCGATCCCGCTGCCGTCGCCCTTGCCGGTGCTCATCTCGACGACATAGTCCATCGTCGGGTTGCGGAACGCGCCGTTGTGGAAGTCGTCGTCGCCGACCCAGGTGTCGACCATCGGGCTCTGCGGCACGACGGCCTTGAGCGCCGGGTGCGGGTTGATCTCCGCCATCAGCGTCGTGAAGCCGAGGTAGCTCGACCCGATCACGCCGACCTTGCCGTTGCCCTCCGTCACGTTCTTCACCAGCCAGTCGATCGTATCGTAGGCGTCGGTCGCCTCGTCGATGCCGGTCGTGTTGAGCGGGCCGGCGATCGGCCGCGTCAGCACCCACTCGCCTTCGGAATGGTGCATGCCGCGGATGTCCTGATAGACCCGGACATAGCCGTCGTTGACGAACTCGGTGTCCATCACCGGCAAGATGTCGACGATGTGCTGGCTCGGCGTGCGCGCCGTCGATCCCTTGGCGTCATAGGGCGTGCGCGACAGCAGGATGGGACCGTTGGTCGTGCCCTTCTTGAACACGATCACCGTGTAGAGCTTCACGCCGTCCCGCATCGGCACCATGACGACCCGCTTGACGAAATCGGCGTCGGGCCGGACCGGATCGTAGCTGGCCACAACATCGGGCGTCATCGCGGTCACCCGGGCAGGCGTCTGAGCGAGCGAGCCCGTAGCGGCGGACATCAACAGGGCGGCGGCAAGCGGCGCCGTGCGGCGCAAGGGATGGTGCTTCATGCGGCGAGCCTAGGCAGGTCGCCGGATCGCGGCAAGCACCTGCTCGCTTAGGCGTCGACCTTCGCCGCCGATCGCTTGACCATCTGCTCGAGTTCGACCGGATCGTGCGCGCAGAACATGATCACGCCCGCCTTTCGATCGAGCGACAGCCGCCGCAGCAGCGACTGGTTGCGCAGGCGCGCCGACCGGTCGACCTCCATCATCCACTGATAGAAGCGCATCCCCGGCGGGCACTGGGGGCGCGCAAGCCCGACCTCGCCGCGGAAGAAGTACGCGTCGCCGGCGTGGAGCATCCACCCGCCATCCGTGCGGATCGCGATGCCGGCGTGGCCCCAGGTGTGTCCGGCCAACGGAACGATCAGCAGGTCGGGCACGCCGTCCACTTCGACGACATTGTCGAACCCCATCCACCGCTCGCCCCGGCCGCTCGGGTAGAGGGCCCAATCCACGACGTCGTTCCACTGCGCGGCGCGATAGCGCCGGGCGCCGACGAATGGCCCGCCACGGCCCGCGTCAGCGACCTCCTTCTCCCGCGCCAGCACATGCACGCGCGCTTGCGGGAAGTCTTCCAGCCCGCCAGCGTGGTCGAAGTCGAGGTGGGTGAGCACGACGTGACGCACGTCGGAGGGGTCGAACCCAAGCGCGCGGATCTGCGCGACCGCGGTCTCCTCGGGACGCAGCTGGATGCCGTTCAGGACGCGGAAGAACCGCGCCAGCCGCCGCGGCCGCGCGATGTCGCGGGTGCCGAAGCCGGTATCCACCAGGACCAGCCCCGCCTCGCTCTCGATCAGCAGGCAGTGGCACACGATGTGGCCGCGGAGGAGCCCGTCGCTGGTGCCGTCGAACAGATGGCCGCCGAGCGGGCACGACGTTCCGCAATTGAGATGGTGGACGCGCATCAAACGCGGACGCGCAACGCTCCCGAAGGTTTCGCGTCCAAGCATAGGTTAACCACATTCAGGGAACGGGCCGGTCCCGTGGATGATTGAGGCCGAGGCGCCCGGAAAGTGGAACCGTTCGGCGCGCCAGACGGACACCAGCAAGAAGGACCAGATATGAAGAAGATAATCACCACCGCGGTGGCCGCTGCCGCGTTCCTCGTCACCGCTCCCATTGCGAGCGCGCAGAGCACGGGCTCGACGGGCTCCACGGGTTCATCGACCGGCGGCGGTTCGACCAGCGGCTCTGGTACCATGGGCGGCGCAGGCAGCTCCGGCGACATGGGCGGCGCGGGCGGCTCGGCCGGCAGCTCAGGTGGCATGAGCGGCAGCTCGGGCGGTATGGGCGGCAGTTCGGGGGGCATGGGCGGCAGTTCGACTGGCGGCGCAGCGACGACCGATCAATCGACCGGCGGACAGACCATGTCCGGCCAGTCGAACGATACGACGAGCGCGACGACGTCGACCGGCAGCACGCGTTCGAGTGCCACGACGCGCCGTCACCACAAGGCGAAGGCGAAGCATCACAAGCGTCGCACGGCCCGCTAGGCAAGCACCGGCTCGCGAGGCGCACACCGCTCCGCGAGTAGGTTAAGTGAACATCGGGGAACGTCCGTTCGGGCGTTCCCCGATCATTGCGGTCCCTCGAACATCGCTGCCGTGTGGCTCGCGACGCCGTTGGCGATGGAATAGTGCTCGGCGACCGCGCGCAATCGCGTCGGGCGCGGCTGTTGCAGGTGCGCCTCGATCAGCGCCGCCAGATCCTTCGCATCGGTGTGCTCGATGATCGCGCACCCCTCAGCGCCTGCGATGATCGCCCGCGCCGCCGGAAAGCAATCCGTGCAGAGCACCGGGCAATTCGCCGCCATCGCCTCCAGCAGGACGGCCGGCAGCCCCTCATAGTCCGAGGGCAGGACGAGCATGGCCGCCTCGCGATAGGCGTCCGCGATCCCCGACACATGGCCCGGCATGCTCACCCGGTCGGCGATGCCCAGCCGATCGACCAACGCCTCGAGCGCCTCTCGCTCCTCGCCCTCGCCCAGTATCTTCAGTCGAATACTCGTGTCGCCGAGCAGCGCGAAGGCTTCGATCAGCCGCTCGAAACGCTTCTGGCGCGTCAGGCGTCCGACCCCCAGGATCGTCTGAGAGGGCACCGGCGAAGCATCCGCGGGGGCGAGCATCGCGGGCGTGACGTAGGGATTGAACACCGCGTGGAACTTGGCGGCGAACGTCGGGAAAGCGGCGCGCATCTCGGCGCTCTCTGCTTCGCTCAGGGTCCACACCGCCGTCGCGTCCGCGAAGGTTCGCCGGAACGACCAGCGCCGCACCGCCTTCACTAGCCCGCGATGGCGCGACGAGGCGATCGGGTTCGTGGTCTTGAGGAACAGCCTGCCCGGGCGGCCCGCCCGGCGCCAAGCGAGGGTCGTCACAAGCGCCACATGGTTGGCAGCAGCAATCACCGAATGCGGGCGGCGCTCGCGCAAGTGGCGCGCCAGCCGGGCCAC
>CAXSDY010000102.1:5467-8768 GCA_964235835.1 uncultured Sphingomonadaceae bacterium
TGTTTCACGCCGAAGCGAACGTCTGGGACGGAGCGGCCGTGCTACCTTGCGCGGTGCGCTGGTCCTGCCACCACAGGCTGAACACGGCGATGGCGTACAGCATTCGCCCATGATCCGCGGCGCCGGCGCGGTGCTCCGCAAACAGGGCAGTCACCGCGCTCTCGTCGAGGTAGCCGGCACTCTTCGCACCACCATCGTTCCACACCTCTTCGGCGAAGCGGCCGAAGTCCCCACGAAACCATTGCCCCAGCGGCATCTGGAACCCCTGCTTGGGCCGCTTGAGGATGTCGCGCGGCAGCCACGGCGCAATCGCGTGCCGCAGCAGATATTTGCCGGTCTGCCCCTTGAGCTTGAGCGCCGACGGAACCGTCATCGCCCAATCGACGAAGCGGTGCGACAGGAACGGCACCCGCGCCTCCAGCGAATGCGCCATGCTCGCCCGGTCGAGCCGCGTCAGCATCGCCGATGGCATGTTGACCGTCAGGTCGGCGAACATGAACTGCTCGAGCGCGCTGCCGTGCCCGGCGCCGCCGAAATACTCCTGTTCCAGCCGCGCATAGCTGTCGCCCTCCTCGTACCGGCGCATGGCACCGCTGGCGAGTACGCGCTCCCGCACGCTGCGCTGGCTGATCTGGGTCGCGGCGAAGAATTGCTGGTAGCCGTCGGGCAGCCGGGCGAACTCGGCGGCGCGGCGAGCGTGCTGGCGAAGCGCGCCGGCGCCCACGGAACCGAACGTCGGCACCTGGCCGATCACGTTCAACAAGGGCGCGCCGGCACGGATCAGCGGCCGATAACGTTCGATCAGCGCGGCGTTGCGATGGCGCTTGTAGCCGGCGAAGAGTTCGTCCCCGCCTTCGCCGCACAGCACCACCTTGACCTGCTCGGCGGCGAGCTTCGACGCATACCAGGTCGGCACCGCCGCCATGTCCGCGAACGGTTCGTCGAAACAGCGCTGCACGGTCGGCAGCACGTCGACGGCACGGCCGACCTCGAGCGGCAGGACGACGTGCTCGCAATCGAGGTGATCGGCGATTTGCCGCGCCGCCGCGGTCTCGTCGATCGCCGCGCCGGGGTAGCCGATCGTGAATGCCTTGAAGCGCTGGCCGCTCGCCCGCCGCATCGCCGCGAGCACCGCCGAACTGTCAATCCCGCCCGACAGGAAGGCGCCCACTTCGACATCGGACTGCAGATGGCGCTGGACGGTCGCCTCGACCATCGTCCGCATCTCTTCGGTCCAGTCGGCCTCGGAACGCTGTTGCGCCCCGCGCGGAACCGGCTTCCAATAGCAGTGGATCGACGGCTTGCCCTGCGCAGGCACCACCATGAAGTGGCCCGGATTAAGCGTGCCGACCTGCTCGAAGATCGTGCGCGGCTTCCGCACGTGGCCGAAGCTGAAGAAGTCGTGCACCGACCGCTCGCACACGTCGAAGCGAAGGCCGGGCAGCATGCGCAACGCCTTCAGTTCGGAGGCGAAGGCCACGCCGCCAGCCTGCTCGCTGACGTAGAGAGGCTTGATGCCGAGCGGGTCGCGGGCGAGCGTCAGCTGGCGGCTGTGGCGGTTCCAGATCGCCACGGTGAACATGCCTTCGAGCCGACCCCAGGCCTGGTCGCCCCACGCATGATAGGCAGCAAGGATCGTCTCGGTGTCGCTGTGGGTCGCGAATTCATAGCCGCGCGGCTCGAGTTCGGCGCGCAGGTCGAGGTGGTTGAAGATCTCGCCGTTGAACACGATCGCGAGCGGACCGAGCCGCATCGGCTGGTGCCCGCCGGCGACGTCGAGGATGCTCAACCGGCGCATGCCGAAGCCGAAGTCGCCGTCGACCAGCACGCCCGAATCGTCAGGGCCGCGGTGGAAGATGGCATCGCACTGCGCCTCGACCAGCGCCGGGTTCACCGTCTCCCCGGTTCGCCTGAACCAGCCCGCAATCCCGCACATGCGCGATCCCTCTCGCCTTCGCCGTCACTCGCCCCCTCACCCGATTTGACGCGGGGCGCAATGTCGGACTGCGGATTGCAATTCTCACGCGCAATCATCGACTTCGCTGGACTCTCCCGGCCGGGGAACGTAGAGGGAACAGATGGCGCAACTCGACACTCGCGAGAAGCTCGCGATCCTGGCGGATGCCGCCAAGTACGACGCGTCCTGCGCCTCGTCAGGCACGGCCAAGCGCGACAGCCGCGGCGGCAAGGGCGTCGGCTCGACCGAGGGCATGGGCATCTGCCACGCCTATGCGCCGGACGGCCGCTGCATTTCGCTGCTCAAGATATTGCTGACGAACTCGTGCATTTTCGACTGCCATTACTGCATCAACCGCAAGAGTTCGAACGTCCGCCGCGCGCGTTTCACGGCGCAGGAGGTCGTCAAGCTGACCCTCGCCTTCTACAAGCGCAACTATATCGAGGGGCTGTTTCTCTCGTCGGGCATTATCGGCTCGTCGAACTACACGATGGAGCAGATGGTCGAGGTCGCCCGCGCGCTGCGCGAGGATCATGACTTCCGCGGCTACATCCACCTTAAAACGATCCCCGATGCCGATCCCGAGCTGGTTCGCCAGGCGGGGCTCCACGCCGACCGGGTGTCGATCAACGTCGAACTGCCCACCGTCGCCGGGCTGGAGCGGCTCGCGCCCGAGAAGTCGGTCGGGCAGATCGAAGGCGCGATGGCGGGCATGAAGGCGTCGATCGTCGAGGCCCGCGATTCAGCGAAGCGGTTCAAGTCGGCGCCGCGCTTCGCACCGGCCGGACAGTCGACGCAGATGATCGTCGGCGCCGATGCCGCCAATGACGGCGAGATCGTCGGCCGCGCCAGCCAGCTCTACGACCGCTTCGGCCTGCGTAGGGTCTACTACTCCGCCTTTTCTCCGATCCCTTCGCCCAGCGCGGTGTTGCCGCTCAAGCGCCCGCCGCTGATGCGCGAGCACCGGCTGTACCAGTCCGACTGGCTGATGCGGTTCTACGGCTTCTCGCCAGCCGAGGTCGCCGCCACCACCGACGCGGCGGGCATGCTGCCGCTCGACATCGACCCGAAGCTCGCCTGGGCGCTGAAGTTCCGCGAGCGGTTCCCCGTGGACCTCAACCGCGCGCCGAAGGAAGATCTGCTGCGCGTGCCCGGGCTCGGCACCAAGGCCGTGCAGCGCATCCTCCAGTCGCGCCGGTTCCGCTCGATCACGCTCGACGATGTGGCCCGCCTGACGGTGTCGATCGCCAAGATGCGACCGTTCATCGTCACCAGCGACTGGCGGCCGACGCTGCTCACCGACCGTGCGGACCTCGCGGCCCAGCTGCGCCCGAAGGCGAGCCA
>CAXSDY010000103.1:0-8666 GCA_964235835.1 uncultured Sphingomonadaceae bacterium
TGGCCGAGCGTCAGCGGCGTCGCGTCCTGCAGGTGGGTGCGGCCGATCTTGACGATCCCGTCCCACTGCCCGGCCAGGGCGTCGAGCCGCCCGTGGATCAGGCGCAGCGCCGGCTGCAGCTTCTCTGCCACGCCGCGCGCCGCCGCAATGTGCAGCGCCGTCGGGAAGCTGTCGTTGGACGATTGGCCCATGTTGACGTGGTCGTTGGGATGGACCGGGGTCTTGCCGCCGCGCGTGCCGGCGAGTTGCTCGTTCGCGCGCCCGGCGATCACCTCGTTGGCGTTCATGTTGGACTGGGTGCCGCTGCCGGTCTGCCAGATGACCAACGGGAACTGCCCGTCGAGGTCGCCGCGCGCGACCTCGGCCGCCGCTTGCTGGATGGCCTCGGCGATCTGTGGCGGAAGGCCGCCGATCCGCGCGTTGACCCGTGCCGCCGCCTGTTTGACGAAGCCCAGCGCGTGCACGATCTCGACCGGCATCTGCTCGCGCGGGCCGAACGGGAAGTTGCCGATCGAGCGCTCGGTCTGCGCACCCCAATAGGCATCCGCGGGAACGTCGATCGCCCCGAAGCTGTCGGTTTCGCTGCGTGTGCCGCTGGCCATGCTTGCCTCCTCGAACATTTCGACGCGCCCTAGTCAGGCGGGCTCGCCAAGTCGAGGCTAGAGCAGTCCCGCCGCAAGCGCGCGGAGGTCGGCTTCGGGCCGCGCCCCGTAATGCTGGATCACCTCGGCCGCGGCGATCGCGCCGATCCTGAGCGAGGTCTCCAGGCTCGTCCCGCGCGCCTGCCCCGCCAGGAACCCGGCGGCGAACAGGTCCCCCGCGCCGGTCGTGTCGACCAGGCGCTGGATCGGCTCGGCCGGCACCTCGGCCCGCTCGGTCCCGGCGATCGCCACGGCGCCCTGCTCGCTGCGGGTCACCACCAGCATCGGCACGCGCGGGGCGACCGCGGCGAGCGCCGCCTCGAACCCGCTCTCGCCGGCCAGTTCGACGATCTCCGCCTCGTTGGCGAACAGGATGTCGATCCGGCCCTCGTCGATCAACCGGACGAAGTCGTCGCGATGGCGCGAGATGCAGAAGCTGTCGGACAGGGTGAAGGCCACCCGCGTGCCCGCCGCCCGCGCCGCATCGATCGCCGCTTCCATCGCCGCGCGCGGCTCGGCCGGGTCCCACAGATATCCTTCGAGGTAGAGGATCTTGGCCGACGCCACTGCCGTCAGGTCGACGTCCTTCGCCTCAAGCCGCTGGGCCGCGCCGAGGAAGGTGTTCATCGTTCGCTGCGCATCGGGCGTGACCAGGATCAGCGAGCGCGCGGTGGCCCCGACATCGCCTCGCGCCGGCACGAGGAAGCGCACTCGCCCGGCCTCGATATCGTGCTTGTAGATGTTGCCGAGTTCGTCGGTCGCGACCTGGCCGATGAACCCCGCCGTGCAACCGAGCGCCGCCACCCCCGCCGCGGTGTTGCCGGCAGAGCCGCCGCTGACCTCGCGCGCCGCCTTCATCAGGCCGGTGAGCCGCACCGCCTCCTCCTCGTCGATCAGCCGCATCGATCCCTTGTCGAGCTGCTGGGCTGACAGGAAGGCGTCGTCGGCGTCGGCGATCACGTCGACGATCGCATTGCCGATCGCGAGCACGTCGAGGGTCTTGTCGGTCATGGATGATCCCGCTGCGAAGAAGCGCGCCGGTTAGCGGCGGCACGGCCGGGTGACAACCTCGGCTCGTCATCCCCGTGCGCGCTTCCGCGAGGCTGGGGAAGCAGCTAGCAGGACCGCATGCGCTTCCTTCCGCTCGTCGCCGTCTTCCTGCTCGCCGCCTGCGCCAGCACGGGCGAACAGGCGTCGATCGCACCGCCCCCGCCGACCCGGGCTCCTCATGGGTCCCATCGCCACGGCCAGCTCGTCGGGCTGACTGTCCCGGAACTCGGCGAACTGTTCGGCCCGCCCACGCTGCAGGTGCGCGAAGGACCCGGCGTGAAGCTCCAGTATCGGGGCGCCGGTTGCGTACTCGACGCGTACCTCTACCCGCCAGAAGGTGGGGCAGGGGTCGAGCGGGTCACGCACGTCGATACCCGGGCCGTCAGTGGCGTGGACACCGACCCCGTCAGCTGCGAAGCGGCGATCGAAGCCGCGCGCTAGCCCAGGCGGCCGCTTCGGCAAGGATCGGATCGTCACTGGTGAGATAGGGTTCGACCGGGTCGAGCAGGGCCGGCTCCCCGCTGTTCCCCGCCGCGATCAGGCAGTTGCGCATCATCCGGGCCCAGCCGATGCGCTTGATCGGCGATCGCGCGAACATCGCCCGGAACCCGGCATCGTCCAGCGCGAGCAGCTCGCCCAGGCGAGGCGCGATCAATTCCTCGCGCGGCAGGAACGCCCGGTTCGCCTCGGCGCTCTCGGCGAACCGGTTCCAGGGGCAAACCGCCAGGCAATCGTCGCAACCGTAGATGCGATTTCCGATCGCGTCCCGGAACGCGTGCGGGATCGGCCCGTGATGCTCGATGGTGAGGTAGGAGATACAGCGCCGCGCATCGATCCGGTGCGGGCCGGTGATCGCCCCCGTCGGGCACGCCCGGATGCAGCGCGCACAGCTGCCGCAATGATCACTCGCTGGGCCGTCGGGCACCAGCTCCAGCTCGGTCATGACGATGCCGAGGAACAGCCAGTTGCCATGCTCGCGGCTAAGCAGGCTGGTGTGCTTGCCCTGCCAGCCGATCCCGGCCGCCGCCGCGAGCGGCTTCTCCATGACGGGAGCCGTGTCGACGAACACCTTGAGGGCGCACCCGGTCTCGTCCGCCAGCCACCGGCCGAGCGCCTTCAGCGCCTTCTTGACCGTCTTGTGATAGTCGTCGCCCTGCGCATAGACCGAGATGCGGCCGACCTGCCCTTCGCCGGCCAGGAGCAGCGGGTCGCGGTCGGGCGCATAGCTCATCCCCAGCGCGATGATTGAGCGTGCCCCGGGCCACAGTCCGGTGGGCGAGGCCCGCTCGTCGGCGCGCGCCTCCATCCAGCCCATCTCGCCATGGCGATGCTCGGCCAGCCACTCGCGCAGGTGCGGCCCGGCATGCGGCGCCGCCTCGGCCCGCGCGAATCCGCACGCGACGAAGCCGAGTTCCGCCGCCTTCGCCCTGATCCGCTGTTCAATGCTTGCATCGTCCGGCACTTGCCCCGACTACTCGCTTCGCCCGCCGCGCAAAATCCGTTCGTCCTGAGCTTGTCGAAGGACTCCTGTTCAAACCTTCGAGTTCAAACGCCAGTGCTCCGACAAGCTCAGCACGACCGCGACGGTCGACCGGCCATCACCGCCACCGATCTCGTCAAGGATTTCGGCGGCAAGCGCGCCGTGGATGGCGTTAGCCTGACGGTGCCGGCCGGCAGCATCTACGGCATCCTGGGCCCCAACGGCGCCGGCAAGACGACGACGTTGCGCATGCTGCTCGGCATCATCGATCCATCGTCCGGCAACAGCACGCTGCTCGGCCATGACCGTCCGCTCCAGGCGGCGCGACAGGTCGGCTATCTGCCCGAGGAACGCGGCCTCTACCCGGCGATGCACTGTGCCGACGCGATCGCCTTCATGGGCGCGCTGCGTGGCCTGCCGCTGCGCGAGGGCAAGCGCCGCGGCCGCGCGCTGCTGGAGGACCACGGCCTCGGGGCATGGGCGGCCAAGCCAATCCGTGACCTGTCGAAAGGCATGGCGCAGACGGTCCAGCTGCTCGGCACCATCGTCCATACGCCGCGCCTGATCGTGCTCGACGAGCCTTTCTCCGGCCTCGACGCGATCAACCAGGGCAAGCTCGAGGCCTTGATCAAGCGCCAGGCTGCGGCCGGCACGACGGTTATCTTTTCCACGCACGTCATCGCCCATGCCGAGCGGCTGTGCGAGCGGGTCGCGATCATTGCCGAGGGACGGGTTGCGTTCGAGGGCCTGGTCGACGAGGCGCGCGACCGCCTCCGTCCGGTCGTCCGCCTGCGCACCCGCGCCGCCGACGGCCCGTGGCGTTCGGCCCTGCCGCTGGACGCACAGCTCGACGCCGGCGAATGGACCTTCGCCCTTTCGCCGGGCGGGCCCGAGCCGCTGCTCCGCGCCCTGCTCGACGGTGGCGCCGGGATCCAGACGCTGGCGATCGAGCGCCCCGGTCTGCACGATGCGTTCGTGGCCATCGCAGGCGCCTGCGCGGCCGCAGCGATGGGTCGCGCCGAAGCCGCTGAGCAGGCCGCGTGATGCCGGAGTGGGTCCGCGCCGCCTTCGTCATCGCCCGGCGCGACTTCGCGGCGACGGTGTTCCGCCGCACCTTCCTCCTGTTCCTCCTTGGCCCGCTGTTCCCGGTGCTGCTCGGCCTCGGCTTCGGCGGCATGGGTGCGACGCTGGCGGCCGATGCCGACAAGCCGACCGTGGCCGTGATCGCCTCTCCCGAAGGGTTCGAGCCGCTGCGCATCGCCCGTGAGCGCCTGTCGTCGGTCAGCCCGGACGCTCCCCCGGTTCAGCTGGTTCGCGTCAACCCCGCCGGCGCATTGACGGCGCAGCGCGATCGGTTGCTGGAGCAGAAGTCGCCCGGCTTCGTCGCCGTATTCGACGGCGGGCTCGCCGCCCCGCATCTCACCGGGACGGTGGGCCGCGGTGGCCGGGTCGTCGCGCAGATCGAGCATTTCGTCGAGGACGCGCGCGTCCATGCCGCGGCTCCCCGGCTCGCCCCGATGCAGGTCGCGGTAACGAAGATCGACCGTTCCGGCGGAACGCTGGCGACCGCGCAGGGCCTGACCGCCCGCGCCGGCCAGACGATCGTGTTCCTGCTCACCATCCTGCTCGCCGGCGCCGTGCTGTCCCAGCTGATTGAGGAGAAGTCGAACAAGGCGATCGAGATCCTGGCCGCCGCCGTGCCGGTCGACTCGATCTTCGTCGGCAAGCTGTTCGCCATGCTCGCGATCAGCGTGGTCGGCATCCTGGTGTGGACGGTTGCGGGCGCCCTCGCCATCGCGATCTGGTCGTCGGCGGGACTTGCCGGCCTGCCCGCGCCGGCGGTCGGCTGGCCGGCATTCATCGCCCTTTCGGTGATCTACTTCGCCATGGCCTATTTGTTGATCGGCGCCGTCTTCCTCGGCATCGGCAGTCAGGCGGCGAGCGTCCGCGAGATCCAGACGCTCAACATGCCGGTCGTGCTTGGACAGAGCATGATCTACTTTTTCGCCGCTTCCTCGGTCGGCCACCTCGACGAGCCGCGCGGCCTTGCGGCGGCGATTTTCCCGCTGTCCTCGCCGTTCGCCATGATCGCGCGGGCGGCCGAGCAGGGTGCTTTGTGGCCCCACCTCCTCGCCATCCTGTGGCAGGGCGCGTGGGTGGCGTTGATCCTTCGCGCCGGAGCCCGGCTGTTCCGGCGCAACGTGCTCAAATCGGGGAGTTCCCGACGCTGGCCGTGGCTGCGCGCGCGGTTGGCCGATCAGCGAAGTTGAAAAAGGTTCCCGCCGCTGATTTAGGTCATAGTGCGCGGCATCGGCCCTTCGTAATCTGCCCTTAGCCAATGACTCGGGGACAAGTCATGACGACCGAACAGCGGGACTATCACAGCAACCGTGCGCGCGAGGAACTCGACCGTGCGGCGATGGCGCAGAGCGCGGACGCCGAGCGCCGGCATCGGGAACTCGCTTCGCTGCACATGGAGAAGGTGAGCCTTCGCCTCGCGCCGAGCGGCGGTGCCTTCTTCGGCGACTGATCGTCTACGGGTGAGCGGCTCAGTGAACGAAGCGCGCGACGACGTCGCGGTAACTTCGGCTGACCTTCACCTGCGCGCCTGAATCGAGCACCAGGAAGCACTCGCCGTTGGTGTGCGGCTTGACCTGCTTGACGAGGTCGAGGTTGACGATCGTCGAGCGGTGCACTCGCTGGAACCGCCGCGGGTCGAGCCGCTTCTCCAAATCCTTCATCGTCTCGCGCAGGATCAACGTGTTGTCGCCGGTCTGGATGCACATGTAATCGCCCGCCGCGTCGATCCGCTCGATCGTATCGACGTCGACGCGGAAGATCTGGCCCTGGTCGCGGATGTTGATCATCCGCTCGAACCGGTTCGCCGCCGGCGCCTCGTTGTTGCCGTCCTCGCTGAAGTTCTCGGCGGCCTCCGGCGCATGCTCGACCAGCGCTTCCTTGAGCCGCTCGGCCTCCTCGGCGCCGCGCCGCTCGGCGAGGCGCTGACGCACCCGATCCATTGTTCCCGCCAGTCGATCCTCCTCGACCGGCTTCATCAGATAATCGACCGCCTGCGCTTCGAACGCGCGCAGCGCGTGGTCGCCGTAGGCGGTGACGAACACGAATAGCGGCGGCTCGACGTCCATCAGCCCTTGAATGACCGAGAAGCCGTCGAAGCCCGGCATCTGGATATCGAGGAAGACCAGGTCCGGCTTGTGCGTCTTGATCGCGCGGATCGCCTCGCGCCCGTTGGCGGCGGTGGCCACCACCTCGACGTCGTCGTGCGCCTCCAGCCGCAGGCTCATGCCCTGCGTGGCGAGCGACTCGTCGTCGACCAGGATCGTGCGAATGCTCATGACCTGTCCTTGCTGTCGGTCTCGTACGGGATATCGATGATCACGCTGAACCCGCCCTTGTCGTTCGGTCGTGACGTGAAACCGTGCGCCGCGCCATAGGCCTGCGCCAGCCGGTCCCGAATGTTCGCCAGGCCGACTCCGGTCGACTCGTGGGCGCTCGGCACGGCGTTCGCCCCGGCGCCGCTGTCGGCCACCTCGATCCGCACCGCGCGCGCCTCGTGGCTCGCCGTGACCCAGATGTCAGCGCCGTCCTCGCTCGGCGTGACCGCATATTTGATCGCGTTCTCGACCAGCGGCTGCAGCAGCAGCGAGGGCAGGCGCGCGCCGATCGTCTCGGCATCGATGCGGAAGTGCGGCCGCAGCCGATCCTCGAACCGCATCTTCTCGATCTCGAGATAGAGCTTCAGCGTCTCGACCTCCTGCGCCAGCGTGACCTGCGCCGTCGGCTCGTTGACGAGCGTGTAGCGCAGGAACGACGACAGCCGCGCCAGCATGGCGTTGGCCCGCTCGGTCTGGCGCAGCAGCACTAGCGTCGAGATCGAGTTCAGCGTGTTGAACAGGAAGTGCGGGTTCAGCTGATAGCGCAGCATCGCCAGCTGCGCCGAACTCGCCTGGTGCGCCATCACTTCGCGCTGCTCGATCTCTTCCTCGAGCAGCAGATAGTAGTTGATCCCGTAATAGAGCGCCGACCACGCGGCGAGCAGCGCGAAGTCGAGCAGGATCGCGCCGAGATACTCGATCCCGACTGGCCGCGCCTCGGGCCTCACGAAGGTCGCGTTGCTCCACGTCTCGATGAACGAGAAGGCTGCCGCCGCGACAATCACGGTCACCAGACTCAGCGCCGCCGTCCACAGCGACCGCATCATGATCAGCCGGCGATAGAGCGACGCCATCAGCAGCGTCAGCGAGTAGCCGGTCGCTGTCAGCAACAGCGTATGGACCAGGAACATCAGGCCCATCGAATTGGCGAAGCCGCTCAGCGAGCGGAGCACGAAATAGCCCGTCCAGCCGGCCGACTGCAGCACCCAGAAAGCGCGATTCTTGTCGTCGAAGAACGGCTGGTCGAGCTTGGCGCCTGCCAGGATCGGCCCGGCCGGTCCCTTCGGCCGCCGGCCCGACTGGCGCTGGGGAGCCGTGACCGGCTCGACCGCCGGCAGCACCGCGTCCATCAGCCGCGCACCATCGCTAGCCATGCCGTTCGCCTGCGCCCTTCATCACACCGATATAAGCGCGTTGGCCCCCAGGCCCAAGCAGGGGCCCGAAGCCGGCTGCCGAGCCCGCCTCAGGCGTCCTCGGTTCCCGCGCCATGCGTGTACGGCATCCGCGGCGCATCGGGGTCGGCCTCATGGACCTCCTCGAGCCCAAGGCCGACATGGCTCCGGCGCCTGCTGTAGAGGAAGTAGACCACCAGCCCGATCGCGCCCCAGCCGACGAGCACGAGCTTCGATGTCGTGTCCAGCGCGGCGTAGAGCACGATGCAGCCGATGATCGCCGCCGGGGCGACGATCCACACCGCCGGGGTACGAAAGCTGCGCTTGCGCGTCGGGTCCTTGACCCGCAGCACCAGCACCGCCAGCGCGACCATCGCGAACGCGAACAGCGTGCCGGAGTTCGAATAGTCGGCCAGGCTGCCGACCGGCAGCAGCCCCGCGAACACCAGCGCGAATAGGCCGGTCACGGCAGTCACAACGTGCGGCGTCTTGAACTTCGGGTGGACCTTGGCGAACGCCGACGGCAGCAGGCCGTCGCGCGCCATGGTGAAGAACACCCGCGTCTGGCCGAACATCATCATCAGCACGACCGAGGGCAGGGCGATGATCGCGGCGAGCCCGACGAGCCAGCCGACCGCCGGATAGCCGATCGTCTGCAGCACGTGGACCAGCGCGTGCTTGGAGCAGACCAGCGGCTCGGTCGCCCCGCCGGCGACGATCGCCGTGCAGCGGCCGGCCATCTCGGGCGAGCCGGGGGAGAGGAAGGCACCGGCGGCGGACGTCACCGGCTGCGCGCCCATCGTCCCGATCGCCCCGGTCGCGACCAGCAGATAGATCGCGGTGCAGATCAGCAGGCTGCCGATCAGGCCGATGGGCACGTTGCGCTGCGGGTTCTTGGTTTCCTCGGCAGCGGTCGAGACCGCGTCGA
>CAXSDY010000104.1:0-8571 GCA_964235835.1 uncultured Sphingomonadaceae bacterium
GCGACGCTCGCCTCGCAAGGACCCGACGCCTTCTACGTCGGCCCGAACGCCCGGGCGATCGCATCCGCGGTCACCAGCGCACCACGCAACCGGGCGCCGATGGCGGTCGGCGACCTTGCCACCTATCAGGCGAAGGACCGACCGCCGGTGTGCGGCACGTACCGGACCTATCGCATCTGCGGCATGGGGCCGCCCTCGTCCGGCGCGACGACCGTATTCGCGACCCTCAAGATGCTCGAGCGGTTCGACCTTGCGGCGCTCGGGCCGAACTCGCCCGTTGCCTGGCACCTCATCGCCGAGGCGATGCGGCTCGCCTATGCCGATCGCGACCGCTACCTTGCCGATCCCGACCATGTCGCGGTGCCGGTCGCGGGCCTGACCGACCCCGCCTACCTCGCGCGCCGATCGGCGTTGATCTCGCCCGACCGGACCATGGCGAGCGTCGCCGCGGGAACCCCCGCCGGAGCGCCCGCGATGACCGAAGGACGCGCGGCGGTCGAGCACGGCACGTCGCACTTCGTCGCGGTCGATGGGCGCGGGGAGGTCGCGTCCGAGACCTCGACCATCGAGAGCCCGTTCGGGTCGGGCCTGATGGTCAACGGCTATTACCTCAACAACGAACTGACCGACTTCAGCATCGTGCCCGAGGTCAGCGGCGTGCCGGTCGCCAACCGGGTCGAGGGCGGCAAGCGGCCGCGCAGTTCGATGGCGCCGACGATCGTCACCGACGCCGACGGCCGCGTTCGCCTGGCGGTCGGCGCGGCGGGCGGTGCCACCATCCCGGCACAGGTCCTCAAGGCGATCATCGGCGTGCTCGACTGGCGGCTGAGCGCGCAGCAGGCGATCGCGCTGCCGGTGCTGTTCGCGCCCGGCGGAACGACCGTGTTCGTCGAACAGGGCAGCGGGCTCGAAGCAATGATCCCGGCGCTCCGGAAGCTCGGCCACGCCGACGTCCTTGCCCGGCCGCCATCGTTCAAGGCCAACGCGATCGAGTGGGCAGGCGGACGCTGGGTCGGAGCAGCCGACCCGCGCAGCGAGGGCGCCGCGGTCACCCCATGAGCGCGCCGCGCCAGCTCGAGCACTTCCCCAATCTCGTCTCCATGTTCTTCGCGCGCGCCGCCGCGAAGGGCGATGCGCCGTTCCTGTGGGCCAAGCGCGACGGGGCATGGCAGGCGACCAGCTGGCGCGAGGCGGAGCGGCAGGTCGCCGCGCTGGCGGGCAGTCTCAGGGACCTCGGCCTGAAACCCGGCGAGCGGGTCATGCTGGTCAGCGAGAACCGGCCGGAGTGGCTGATCTCGGACTTGGCGATCATGGCCGCCGGCTGCGTCACGGTCCCGACCTACACGACCAACACCGTGCGCGATCACCAGCATATCCTGGGCAATTCCGGCGCGCGCGCGGTGATCGTATCGAACCAGAAGCTGGCCAAGGCGCTGATCCCGGCGGTGCTGTTCTCGTCCGAATGCCACCACATCATCGCACTGGAGCCGCTCTCGGTGGCCCAGTCGCCGGACGTCGCCCAGTTCCACCAGTGGGCGGACATGGTGAGCGGCGAGGCGGACGTCGCCACGGTTCGCGCCGGGGCGAGCGTCGTCGGGCGAAGCGACCTCGCCTGCCTGATCTACACCAGCGGCACCGGCGGAGCGCCCCGCGGGGTGCGCCAGCATCACGGCGCGATCCTGCATAATGTCGAGGGCTGCATCGACGTCATCTCGGGCGACTATGGCTGGGACGAGGAGCGCTTCCTGTCCTTCCTGCCGGCGAGCCACGCCTACGAGCATAGCGGAGGGCAGCACTTCCCGGTCGGGCTGGGCGCGGAGATCTTCTACGCCGAGAGCCTGGAAAAGCTCGCCGCGAATATCGAGGAGGTGCGCCCGACGATCATGGTTGTGGTGCCCCGCCTGTTCGAGATGCTGCGCACGCGGATCATGAAGACCATCGAGAAGGACGGCGGGCTGCCGGCCTATCTGCTCGGTCGTGCGCTGGCGATCGAGGCCCGGCGGACCGGCGGAGCGATGCGGCTGATCGACGCGCCAATGGACCGGCTGCTCGACTTCACGCTGCGGCGCAAGGTGCAGAAGAAATTCGGCGGCCGGATCAAGGCGATGGTCTCGGGCGGCGCGCCGCTGAACCCGGACGTCGGCCTGTTCTTCCAGGCGACCGGGCTGCCCCTGCTCCAAGGCTATGGGCAGACCGAGGCCGGGCCGGTGATCAGCTGCAACCGGCCCTCGGCGGGGATCGCGATGGAGACGGTCGGGCCGCCGCTGAAGAACACCGAAGTACGGATTGCCGCGGACGGCGAAATCATGCTGCGCGGCGAGCTCGTCATGCAGGGCTACTGGCGCAACCCGGAAGAGACCGCGCGGGTGCTACAGGATGGATGGCTGGCGACCGGCGACGTCGGTCACATCGATGCGCGCGGGCGGATCGTCATCACGGACCGCAAGAAGGACCTGATCGTCAACGACAAGGGCGACAATGTCGCGCCGCAGCGGGTCGAGGGCATGCTGACCCTGCAGCCCGAGATCGCGCAGGCGATGGTCTATGGTGACCGCCGCCCGCACCTGGTGGCGCTGATCGTGCCGGAGGCGGAGATCGCGTCCGAGCCCGACCTCCAGCAGCGGCTGGCGAAGGCCGTCGATCGCGTGAACGCCGAACTGAGCGTGGTCGAGAAGGTACGCCGGTTCATCGTCGCCGACGCCCCCTTCTCGGTCGAGAACGAGCAGCTGACGCCGTCGCTCAAGATCCGCCGTCACGTCATTGGCCAGCAGTATGGCGAGCGGCTCGAGGGGCTGTACCGCCGTTAGCGGGGCCGCTCGTAAGGAATGAACTCGCTCATCGCGCAGCTGCCCACGGGGCCAACTCCCTGGAGATCAACCACGCGCGAGATATCGCCGCGACACAGGCTGCTACTCCCACGCAGCTGGGTCACGAGCGTGTAGTGACCCGAACCGAGCGGATGGCAGCCGCCCTGAGGCGACTGGACGTAGACGCGATTGGACCCGTCGTGGAACAGGATGGTGTAATCGTCGACCACCTCCATGTCCGACGAGCGATAGGTCGGCAGACAGTCGACCGGCTTCTGGGCAACCTTGCCGGCGAGTGCGCGGCGCAGGATGTCCTCCTGCCGTGCAGTGCGCTGAGGTGGCGGCGCGAGGTTGAACGAGCAGGCCGAAAGGCCGGCGACGGCAAGAAGGGTCAGGGACAAACGACGCATGTTCGACTCCGGGCGAATGAGATCAATGACTTCAACGCACGACACGCCCGTTTCGATGAGCGGGCTATGAACGAAAATCGTCCTTGGCGGCGCGACGCTGGGTGAAGGTCGCGAGATCGCCAGCCGTCAGGAACGGATTGGTGGCGCGCTCCTTCGCGATGGTCGTCGGCACGGTCGAACGCCCCGCGGCGCGCGCCTCCTCCACTTGCGCCAGGCGATCGGCGATGGCCGTGCTGCCCGGCTCGACGTGTGCCGCGAAGCGGGCGTTCGAGAGCGTGTATTCGTGGGCGCAATAGACCAGCGTGTCGCCCGGCAGCGTCGCGAGGCGGTTCAGCGAGGCGAACATCTGGGCGGGCGTGCCCTCGAACAGGCGGCCGCAGCCCATTGCGAAGAGCGTATCGCCGACGAACGCGATCCCTGCGCTGCGGAAGATGAAACCGATGTGGCCGAGGGTGTGTCCGGGGAGTTCCCACACCTCCCCGACATGCCCGCCGATGCGAACGCTCGCCCCTTCCGACAGAAAAGTGTCCAGCCCCGCAATCTTGTCGCGTTCCATGGCGGGTCCCGATACGTGGGCGCCGGTCGCCTTGATCGCGAGGTTGCCGCCCGTATGATCGGGGTGCCAGTGCGTGTTGAGCACCTGCCCGATACGCCAGCCGCGCCGGTCGGCTTCCGTGAGCACGGGGACCGCGTCACCCGGATCGATCACTGCCACCTCGCCGCTCGCCGCATCGCGGACCAGCCAGAGGTAATTGTCCTGGAACGCCGGGACAGCAACGATGTCGAGCAGGGCGGGCATCACCAGCTGCCTGCGTTCGGCATCGACGTCCACGGCTCGGCGGGCTCAAGCCGGCCGTCCTGCAGCAGCTCGATCGAAATGCCGTCGGGCGTGCGGACGAACGCCATGTGCCCGTCGCGCGGCGGGCGGTTGATCGTCACGCCGGCATCCATCAGGCGCCGGCACGTCGCGTAGATGTCGTCGACCTTGAACGCGAGGTGGCCGAAGTTGCGGCCGCCGCCGTAGCCGGACTCTTCCCAATTATGGGTCAGCTCGACCTCGCCGCCCTCGTCTCCCGGCACGCCGAGGAAGATCAGCGTGTACTTGCCCTCCGGCCGATCGATGCGGCGCCGCTCCTCGATCCCGAGCAGGCGGAAGAAGTCGACCGTCGCGGCCGGATCCGACACGCGCAGCATGGTGTGAAGGAAGTTCATCGGCGTGCCTCCGGGCTCGCCGCCGACTGGACCGTCAACGGCGTTCCCGCAAGTGCCAAGGCGTCCCGCGCCGCCTGGCCGATCCGCCCGTTCGGATCGAGCGCGAGGACCCGGGACCAGGCGGTCCGCGCCGCGCGGTCGTCGCCCGCGAGTTGCGCGACCTGGCCCGATTCGAACAGGACGTCGGGATCGTCGGGCGCCAGGGCGAGCGCCCGAGCGATCGCGATCTTCGCCTGGGGCACGTCGTTGCGCGCGCGGGCGACGATCGCGCGGAAATACCACACGAACGGGTCCTGCGGGACGAGGCGCGCGGCCTCCGCAGCGCGACTGGCCGCAGTCGCCAAATCGCGCGCGGCGTAGGCGGCGCGGGCACGATCGAGCAACACTTCGCCGCGGTCGCGCGGCGACAGGCCGGCGGCCGCGAGCGCCCGGTCGAAGTCCGCCGCGGCGCGCGCGGGATCGCCGGCGACGAGCCAGCGATTGCCGGCGATGGCCCACAGCCGCCCGGCCTCGGCACCGGTCGCCCCTGAGGCCTGTCGCTCAAGCGGATCGACCGGCGCTGACGGGTTCGTTGACGGTGCGACTGCCGCGAGCAGGAGGGCGAGGATCATGGTTCGGGCTCCACGAGGGACAGGAGGACGCGTTCGAGCGCCGCGATCTGACGCGGTTCGGACAGGCGATGATCCCCGCCCTTGATGAGGAGCAACTGGACGTCGGCTGAACGCAGGCGGGTCAACACCCTCGTGGCGACATCGACCGGGACGACGTGGTCGGCGTCGCCCTGGAGCAGGCGAACCGGGCATTCGATCGCGATCGGACCGTCGAGCAGCCGGAGCGACTGGCCCGTTTCCCAGAAGCCGCGGTACGTGATGGAACCCGCCGCGCCATCGCTGCCCGGCCGGACAAAGCACTCCTCCCGCACGAGCACGGCCCGGTCCTCGGCACTGTAGCCCCATTCCGTGAAGTCCGGCGCGGCGGCGATGCCGACCAGCGCGGCGGCGCGCTCCGGGCGACCCAGCGCCGCGTGAAGCATCAGCCAGCCGCCCATCGAGGAGCCCACCAGGAGCAGCGGTCCCCGGGTGAGGCGATCGATGGCCGCGAGCGTCTCGCCGAGCCAACCCTCCAGTGTCCCGTCGGCGAAGTCGCCCGGGCTCGCACCGCAGCCCGAATAGTCGAACCGCAGGCACCCGCACCCGGTCCGCGCCGCCCAGCGATCGACCGCCGTCGCCTTGGTCCCCGTCATGTCGGACGCGTAGCCGGACAGGAAGACGAGCGTCGGCCGCGCGGCATCGGCCGGCGGACGAAGGCAATAGGCGATCCGGCGTCCGTCGGGCAGGTCGAGCAGCTCGGTTCGTTCAGGGCTCATCGTCTTCCCTTCCGCAGGCGGGACGAACCAGCGGCGGCTTCGCTCCCCAGCTGGCCAATTGCGTCGGGCAGCCGGTGTCGGCAAAGCCGGGCCATGTCCACGGCAAACGACAGCAGGCGCGAACGAAGCGCCGGACTCCTGCTGATCGGGGCGGCGCTGGCGGCCATGCTGATCGCCAACTCGCCGCTGGCGTCGGACTATCGCGCCGTGCTGCACCTTCACGCAGGGCCGCTGTCGATCGAGCAATGGGTCGCCGACGGAGCGATGGCGCTGTTCTTCCTGCTAGTCGGGCTGGAGGTGAAGCGCGAATGGTTCGAGGGGCAACTCGCCACGGCGGCCTCCCGGCGCCTGCCGCTGATCGCCGCCGCAGCCGGAATGGCGGTGCCCGCGCTGCTCTATCTGGCGGTCGTGGGCGGCGAGGCGGCGCTCCACCGTGGCTGGGCGATCCCTGCAGCGACCGATATCGCCTTCGCGCTGGGCGTGCTCGCCCTGCTGGGATCGCGCGCGCCGCCCGCCGTCAAGCTGCTGCTCGTCACGATCGCCGTGATCGACGACGTCGGCGCGGTCGCAATCATCGCCGTCGCCTACACCCGCGACCTGGACCTTGCCGCACTGGCGGCCGCGGCGGCGATCGTCGCGGCGATGGTCGGCATGGGCCGGCTCAGCGTAAGGCGACTGTGGCCGTTCCTGATCGGGTTCGCCCTGCTGTGGGCGGCGCTGCTGAAGAGCGGGGTTCACCCGACGATCGCCGGGGTGCTGGCCGCGCTGACGGTTCCGCTGGGGCGGAGCGAGGCGCGCTCGCCGTTGCGGCGGCTGGAGCACCGGCTGCACCCGTGGGTGATGTTCGGGGTCGTGCCGCTGTTCGCCCTGGTCAGTGCGGGAGTGTTCGTGGGCGGCGCGGATGGGGTGAGCCGGCTGCCGCTGGCTATCGTCGCGGGCCTGGCGATCGGCAAGCAGGCGGGCGTCTTCGGTGCCGTGTGGCTGAGCGATCGGACTGGCGTGGCGCGCAAACCGGCGTCGTTGAGCTGGCCGCAGGTGCACGGCGCGGCGCTGCTGTGCGGCGTCGGCTTTACGATGAGCCTGTTTATCACCGCCCTCGCGTTCCCGGGTGAGGCGGCGCTGATCGATGAGGCGAAGCTCGGCATTCTCGCCGGGTCGGGGGTGAGCGGGCTTGCGGGCTACCTGCTGCTGCGAGCGACGGCGCCGACGACGGGATCCGATGACGAGCGCGAGCAGGTCGACGACGTCTTCGCCAGCGACGAGGAGGACGGCGGTCAGGGGCGTCGATGGGATCCCGAAATTCCGGACCGAAAACGACATTCTTACAGAAGGTTAATTGCTCGTTGACTCGGGTTCGCGTTGCCCGCACCATCCCGTCATGGCCCTGTGTATGGCCGGGTTCCGTATCCGGTGATCTCAGGTGCGACGACATCCGGGAGAACGGCATTGGCGAAATATCTTGCGACCTCCACCAGCACCACGACGCGCGCCACACCGGTGAGCGCGGACCCGTCGACCACGCCGCTGCACGACGCGGCGGCGTTCAATAGGACGTTCACCTGGAACGGGACGAAGGGGCTGCCGACGGTCGAGACCGACCTGATCGGAAGCTATGTGCGGGGCAAGAAGGTTCTGCCGCTCGGAGACAACGTTCCGGGCACCGTCAACTATCAGATCGACACCGGGACCACGATCGCGCCGCACACGGGCGTGATCACCTACTCCTTCCTCGACGCCGCGCACCTGCCCGGCATCTACAACAACCCGCACCAGGGCTTCACCGAGCAGAACGGATATTCGCCGTTCAGCGACGCTCAGCGCGACGCCGGGCGGATCGCGATCAGCACGTGGGACGATCTGATCGCGCCGAGCTTCAAGGAAGTGAACGGAGCGGGCGGCGCCGACATCGTGATGGCGAACACGACCACCGGCCCGGCGCAGGCGTGGGCTTACTATCCGTATGATTACGGCGAGGCGAACTACAAGCATCTGGAGAGCGACCTGTTCACCGCGACGCCGTCGGTCAACGGCAGCAACGGCCAGCTCAAGCCGGGCCAGTACGGCTTGCTGACGCTGGAGCACGAGCTGGGGCACACGCTGGGCCTCAGCCACCCCGGTGCCTACAACTATGACCCCAACGGGCCGGACATCAACTACACCAACGCCGCGGAATATTTCCAGGACAGCACGCAGTACACGATCATGTCCTACTTCGACCCGTATGAGACGGGCGCGCAGAACATCGACTGGAACGTGATGCGCTTTGTCTATGCGTCGACGCCGATGGTGCACGACGTGGCGGTGATCCAGGCCAAGTACGGCGCTGACATGACGACCCGGACGGGTGACACCACCTATGGCTTCAACGCGAAGGGTGTCACGAACGAGGCGATGATCTTCCACACCGGTGAGATGTCGACCATCTTCACCATCTGGGATGCGGGCGGAAACGACACGCTCGACCTGTCGGGCTATTACACGCCGTCGGTCATCGATCTTCGTCCGGGCGCCTACAGCAGCGCCGGCGGTTGGGGAGCCTATGATCCGAACCAGATCGGCCACACGCCGACCCTGGGCGAAATCAACGCCAACAACGCCGCGGCGGGCTTCGGGGCGCGAAGCCAGACCCTCTACGATATCTATTTCAAGGGTGTCGCGGGCACCAACGAGGGCCTCAGCTGGAAGCAGATCACCGGCACGAGCGACCAGTACCTGATGGAGGACAATATCGGCATCGCCTATGGCGCGACGATCGAGAACGCGATCGGCGGGCACG
>CAXSDY010000105.1:0-8517 GCA_964235835.1 uncultured Sphingomonadaceae bacterium
CCGCGCGGGTTCACCTGCGCAGCATCTTCGCCAAAACCGGTGTGACCCGCCAGTCGGAACTCGCGCGCCTGCTGGCCGGCCTCGGCAGTCCGCCGTGCGGCTGAGGCCGATTTTCTCAACAATGGTTAACGGTTAACGATAAGTTACCCAGTTTGAGGTATGCGCCGGTTCGTCCTGCCTTCTAGCCCGTGCCCCGGGCCTTCGATCGAGTCGCCGGGGGGCGGCTTGGGGTGCGGAGGCAAGTGGGGAAGAAACATGCGCATGACCATGACGAGCAAATTCCTAACCCGTGCCCTGGCCACGGGCGCCCTGCTCTGCTCGGCGCCATCGTTCGCCGGCTACACGCTGACCGATCTTGGCGACCTTGCCGGCGGCTCGGATGGCAGCTTCGCCTCCGCGCTTAACAATTCGGGGACCGTCGCCGGATCGAGCGACAACGGCTTCTATCGTGCCGTGGCATGGATCGCCGGGGGCCCGCCGCAGCTCATCGCGGCGAATGCTTCTGCCGCTTACGGCATCAACGACGCCGGCCAGATCGTGGGCGGCAATTCCGCCTTCCTGTGGTCATCGACCGGCGGTTACCAGAACATCTCGGCCAACGGCACTTTCTACGTTGCCAAGGACATCAACAACGGCGGCACGGCCGTCGGCGACGGCGCGAGCACGATCCAGGGTACGGTGGCTTACACGTGGGATGCCATCCACGGGGCTCATCCGCTGATGGGACCGACGGTGACCGGCGAAAGCCACGCCACCTCGATCAACGATGCCGGCCAGATCACAGGCACTTCGGAGCATGGCGCCAACACGACGGCTTTTTTCTACAACCCGGGCGACACCAATTTCCAAAGTATCGGAACCTTGTCCAGCCTGGGCTTCTCGTCGAGTTACGGGACGGGGATCAACGCCGCGGGCCAGATCGCCGGATTGAGCACCAACGGCGCCGATGGACGGCATGGCTTCCTGTGGTCGTCGAGTGACGGGATGATTGATCTCGGCGATCTTGCCGGCGGCGAAAATTACAGCGTATCGCTAGGCATCAACGACGCCGGCTACGTCGTCGGCAACAGCGGCGCGGTCAACGGGCGTCATGGGTTCCTGTGGTCGAGCACGGGCGGGATGGTCGACCTCAACGGCCTGATCAGCAATGCCAACGGCTTCACCGTGTGGGAAGGCGACGCGATCAACAATGTCGGCCAGATCGTCGGCTACGGCACGACCGCTACGGGCGCGTTCCACGCCTTCCTGCTCACCCCCGATACAGTGGGCGCCGTTCCCGAGCCCGCCACCTGGGCGATGATGCTCGTCGGCTTCGGTGCGGTCGGTTACGGCGTGCGTCGCGGACGTCAGACCAGCACGGTTCGCTTCCAGTCCGCTTGAATTCTTCGCGGCATGACGGGCGCCGTCGTCCGGGGGGAGGTGGGGCGACGCAGACGCATAGCGGGTTCACGCGACGGGGAATGAACGAGAGCAAACCGAACCCGAGTCTACCGAGTATCTCCGTGAGAGACGCGGGGCGAAACCCGTTCTGCTCGACATGGCGACATTCAGGACCTGTCCCTTGCCGCTGCGCTTCGCGGAGAGGAAGGCGGCGAGCATGCCCGCAACGAGGGACATCGTTCGGCCACCGCAATCGCCGACGTGGTTGAGCGGCACCGTCGGCGATCCCTCCGCGTCGCCGATCATGTGGAGCGCCGGTCAGCCAGAGATAGTTGATGTCGTGCCCGGCGGATGAGCCCGTCGGCACGAGCGATCAGGTCGAGCAGCGCGTCGCGATCGGCGGGGTCCTTGAGATCGAGCGCGATATGGCTGCGGCTGCGATTGAGCACGACCCCGCCGACATCACCTCCACGCCTGCTGGCCGGCGGGCGCGGGACGCCCGATGCGCACGATGTCGGCCATGATCATCGCCGCGAGCGGCGCGGGTCCGATCGCAACGATCTCTACGGTCCGCAGACCGGCTAAGGGCCCATCCCCGTTCAGTGATGCTCGCCCCCGTCGACTGGATCTCGGGCGGTGCTCAGGAAGAGCGCCGCTCGTGCCTCTCCCAGGGCAGGTCATCGCGTCGCAAGCCAGGTGACTTCATGATCCATCCCTCTGCTCCGCGTAACCGTTAAACCCGCTACGTTGCTATGGAATAGGAAGGACCGCCCTCCGGTGACCGGCCTCCCTCAGCCGCATGTGGCGATTGACCTTACGTCACCCCAGCCCCATGAACGCGACTGTTCATTTTCGACGGAACGCGAGTTAAAGTGTCGTCGGGAACGGCTAGCTGACTTGCTGGTGAAGCTCGGCGTTTCCCGTCGAGGGAGGCGTTGATGGGGACGGCGGTGATGAAGATGGGCGATATCGGCCCCGGCGATCATCCGATCGACGCGCGGCTTGCTCGCCTGAGCAAGGGGCAACTCGACTGCCTGCGCCTCGTGAATGAGCATCTGTCTTCAAAAGAGATCGCGGCCGAGCTCGGCATTTCGCCGCACACCGTCGACCAGCGCATCCGCGGAGCCTTGCAAATCCTCGGCGTCGAGCGCCGCGCACAGGCCGCGCGGATCGTCGCCGTGGAGGTAGGCCCGTATCAGCGCTTGATACATCAACCGCCGTACATTGGCGCGGCACCCGGCGACGAGCAGTCAGTCGGGGCGGCCGGTACTCAGATTCGGCACACTGGCCGCACAGGGGGGGCCGAGGCGGAAAGCCTCGAAACCGAGCAGAGGCCCAAGCCACGGTCCTCCCTGTCTCTGCCGATCGCCACGAGGAACCATCCCCGGAACGAGATGAGCGTCGGCCTGCGGCTGGCCTGGATCATCATCATCGCGATTGGCGCGACCTTTTCGGCCGGGATGTACCTTGCCGGACTCGAGAGCCTGACGAGGATGCTGGGTCACTGACGATCAACGCCGGACCGCTCCGGCCCACCGTCCGCGGCGCGTTCGCGCCCGGCAGAGGAGCAGTCATGCGCAAACAGATGATCGAGAATGCGGCCCTTGATGTCGCCGAGCAGGTCCGTACCGTTGAAGCCACGATCGACCACGCGCTGTGCGAGATCGCCGAACTGCAGGGCCGCATGATGCGGGTCCGCGCGGTGACCGGCGTTGGCGTGCGGACCGGCCATGATGCGCTCCAGCATCTCGCCGAAGCGCTCAACAGCCTGGTCGCGGCTCGCGGCGGAATGGGCGAATGTCATGCGGCCCTGATCGAGGCGAAGGGTTTCGTACCCGGACTGAGGACTGTAAGCTTCGGCGACCTTGACGATTGCCCGCCTGCCGCCGTCGACAGCCGCCTGCGCGTCGTGGCGTGAGAAGGCTTGACCGGATCGCCCTTTGTAGCGATCCGGTCCCGTCCCGATGCACAAGTTCATCTACGCTCTCCTGCTCTGCGGGGCATGCGGTTTCGCGTTGTGGCGCGGCGACCGCGACAATCGCGTCGCCGCGGGCGTTTGCATCATCGCGTCGGTACTGAGCCCGCTGGTGGTGCGTCCGCTGGTTCACCGCTACGTCGGCGTGGAGGTTGGACTCCTGATAGTCGACGTCGCGGCGTTCACGGCGTTTACACTGATCGCGCTGAGTTCGTGTCGCTTCTGGCCGCTTTGGCTAGCCGGTTTTCAGCTCTCCACTCTCGTCACTCATCTCTCTGCTGAGATCGACATTCAGCTGGTGCCCCAAGCGTACGCAGTTGCCGCCAAGTCCTGGAGCTATCTTATCCTTATCATGCTGGCTGTGGGTTCGTGGCGTGCGCAGCGCCGTCGACTGGCGGGCGGCTAGGACTGATTTCTGATTGACTGGATCCGGAGCGGATTCGGGGCGTATTGTTGTGATCCAACCTGCTGCCTGGCCTGGAGGCCAGCAGGGATCGAGTGAAAGCAGTGCCAGGCATCACGCTCAAGACGCTGGTTGCCGAGCTGGCCGAACGAGGCCGTGCGACCAGCGCGGTGTCGGCGCGGCGGCTGGTGCGCTCGGAAGGGCTGCGCTGCAAAGACTCTGTTCGCTCTCGATCCGTTCGGGCCGCAGATCGCGCGACGGCGGCCGCAGTGGAAGAAGTATCGGGCCTGCTTGACTAGGTCGGCCCGGATTGGCGGTATGGCAACATCTCGCGCATCGCCGTCAGCTCGTCGGCGATGGCCTGGCGCTCGGCGTCGAGGAAGCTGCGCACTGCCGCACGGAAGCTGCGGTCGGGAATGAAGTGCGCGGAATGGGTCAGTACGGGTTCGTAGCCGCGTGCCAGCTTGTGCTCGCCCTGCGCCCCGGCCTGGACGGCAACAAGGCCGTGCTCGATGGCCCACTCGATCGCCTGATAGTAGCTCAACTCGAAGTGGAGGAATGGCACCTCCTCGGTCGTGCCCCAATAGCGGCCGAACAAAGTATCCTCGCCGACGAGATTGAGGGCGCCCGCAATGGGGGTGCCGCCCCGCAGCGCGAGCAGCAGGAGCACCGCGTCCCCCAGGGCAGGGCCGAGCCCCTCGAAGAAGCCACGACTCAGATAGGGGCGGCCCCACTTGCGGCTGCCGGTGTCCTGGTAGAAGCGCCACATCGCGTCCCAGTGCCGCGGCCCGATCTCGCCACCGCGCAGGGCAAGGAATTCGAGACCTTCTCGGGCGGCGGTGCGCTCCTTGCGGATCGCCTTGCGCTTGCGGCTCGCCAAGGCCGCAAGAAAGTCGTCGAAGCTGTCGTAACCGCGATTGAACCAGTGGTACTGGATGCCGTGGCGAAGCAGCCAATGACGCTGCTCGAATTCGGACACTTCGCCGGGGTCGATGAAAGTGGCGTGGGCCGAGGACAGCCCGTTGTTCGTGACGATCGTCTCGGCGGCGGCGATCAGCGCCTCCGGTTGATTCCCGAGCAGCCGGCGGCCAGGAACGGGCGTGAAGGGAACAGCGATCTGCAGCTTGGGGTAATAGTCGCCCCCCGCGCGCTGCCACGCGTCGGCCCAGCCATGATCGAAGACGTATTCACCCTGCGAATGGGCTTTGAGGTAGGCGGGGGCGGCGGCGGCGAGCGAACCGTCGGGACCGTCGATCAGGATGGGGGCAGCAGTCCAGCCGCTGCGCCGTCCGACGCTGTCCGAACGTTCGAGCAGTGAGAGAAAGGCGTGGCTGGTGAACGGGTCGCGCCCGGACAGGCCATCCCACGCCACTGCGCCGATCGAGTCGACGCCGGGCGCGAGGCGCGCGACGACCTCGGGCTCACGGTCGGCCATCGGCTTCCCAGATGAGGGAGTCGACCTGACCCGCAACTTGCCGTGCCTGCTCGGGCGTACGAACCGCCCAGGCATAGACCGGCATGCGGCGGCGCACACGCTGCACCCACGGGGCGGGGGCCACGGAGAGGGGCACGGCGAGAAACTGGGCGCGGGATCGCATGATCGCGGCATAACGTGCCAGCGTGCCGCTGCGCTCCGAAATGATCACGCCGCGACGAACATCGGGCCGGTGGCGCGCCAGCCAGGCGCCCACTGCCGGATCGAAGCTCATAACGCCGATGCCCGCGGACGCGCCGCCCATGGTGCGTGCGACCGCAGCGCTGAGCCGGGCGCTGTTGCGGCGTTCAGTTTTGAGTTCGATCAGCAGCGGGACTCGGCGACCGACGAGCGCGAGCAGTTCAGCAAGGCGCGGCACGCGTTCCGCCGAGCCCTGGAGGCGCCGTGAGCACAGGTCCGCCGAGTTGAGCGAGGCAGTCGACTGCCGCTCCCCGCACATTCGGGCGAGATCAGCGTCGTGGAACACGACAACCTCGTCATCGCGCGACAGTCGCACGTCGCATTCGATCCCCGTGCCTGCTCTGAGCGCCGCCCGGAACGCGCCCAAGCTGTTCTCCGGGACGGCTCCGCCGTGGAGCCCGCGATGAGCGAATCCGCAGACGCCAGGGTCGAGGGGGTCAGCTTCGGATCGCGACGATCGCATCGACTTCGACGGCAACACCGAGCGGCAATGCCGCCACGCCAACCGCCGAGCGTGCGTGCCGGCCGCTATCGCCGAACACGGCCACCATCAACTCGCTGGCGCCGTTGGCGACCTTGGGCTGATCGGTGAAATCGGGCCGCGACGCGACAAAGACGCCGAGCTTGATGACCCGCTCGACGCGAGCAAGCGAGCCGAGCGCGGCCTTCATCTGGGCAAGCAACATGACGCCGCAGCGCCGCGCCGCGGCGGTGCCCGCTTCAAGATCGAGATCGTCACCCAGCCGACCCTTGATCAGGCTGCCGTCCTCGGCGAACGAGATCTGGCCCGAGATGTGGAGCAAGCCGCCGATGTCGACCGTGGGCACGTACGCCGCAACGGGTGCCGCAGCCTGCGGCAAGGTGATGCCAAGTTCGGCGAGGCGCGCTTCGATGTTCATGGGCTGCGCGTAAGCACCTGGGCGGACGACCGGTCAAGAGCCGTGCGCGGGCTCCTCTCGGTGGACGGCAAAGCCTGCCCAGCTCTGGTTGACCGGCATGAATTCGAGCGTGTTGATGTTCAGGTGAGCCGGCAGAGTTGCAACCCAGTGGATGGTCCCAGCAATATCGTCGGCGGTCATCGGATCGACGCCGGAGTAGAACGCGTCGCTCGCCGCCTGGTCGCCGCCGTTGCGAACCACGGTGAACTCGGTCTCGACCATGCCGGGTTCAATCGACGTGACGCGCACGCCGGTGCCCTGCAGGTCGCAGCGTAGCCCAAGCGAGAACTGGCGCACGAACGCCTTCGAGCCGGCGTAGGCGGCGCCGCCGCGGTACGGATAGGTGGCGGCGACCGAGGACAGGTTGATGATCGCACCCTTGCGCTCGATCAAAGCGGGCAGCAGCGCACGGGTGAGCGCCACGAGGCCCGAAACATTGGTCTCGATCATGCTGGTAATCGGGTCGAGGTCGGCTTCCTGCAACGGAACCGCCGCCGTCGCAAACCCGGCGTTGTTGATCAGCAGGTCGATCGGGGGAAGGTCCTGCACGGCTGCAACGATCGCGGCTTGGTCCCGCATGTCGAGTGCGATGGGAGTGAAGGCTTCCCCGAGTTCGTCGGCGAGGTCCTTGAGACGCTCGCGGCGCCGTCCCGAGCCGATGACCCGCCAGCCGTCGGCGAGCAGGCGTCGGGTGGACGCCTCGCCGATCCCGGCAGTGACCCCGGTGATCAACGCGGTTTTCATGCCTGCTCTCCTGCCGGGCCCTCGGCGAAACGCGCCATTATCCAATCGGCCGCGGTCGGCCAATCGTCGATCCGCGCATGCGCCGCCTCGGGTGTGGCGATGTTGGGCGCAAGTCGCGGTTCGGCGACCATGTGCAAGCGCCACACTTCCGGGGCGTGCTTGGCGACAGACTGATGGTGCATGTGGAGGTCGTCGACGAACACGGTCACGCTGGGCCGGTGGCGCTCGATGATGGCGCGGGCGGGCACGCCCTTGCCGCCCTGGTTGCACACCACCTCATAGTGAAGGCCATGGCTGGCGAGCTGGGCGACCCGCAACGGCTGCGCGTCGTAACCCAGGTTGGTGAGCACGACGATGTCGCCGACCTCGCCAATCCGCCCCAGCGCCTCGATCGCGCCGGGCACGGGTGTCTGGCGATGCATCTCCTCCCGGAAGAAGCGCCAGAGCAGTTCCCAGACGCGCTCGTCAGGCAGCGTCTCGCCGGTGGCGCGCTGGGTCAGCGCTTCGGCGAACTGGCCGGTTTCGAACGCGAAATGGATATCGTGCGCTTCGTCGAGCCAGGCCTGGAAATGCGCGACCATGTGCAGCAGCACTTCGTCGCAATCGGTGATCAGCAGCGGCCTGCTCATCGGACGAGTTCGCGATGTGCCGCAACGAGCGCGGCCGGTGTAGCGCCGACGTCCTCCGCAACCGCGACCAGGTCGGGCTCGTGGCTCTCCAAAAAGCCGAGCAGCGCCGCCAGCAAGAACGGATCGTCCGCGCGCTGGCGCAGCTCCTCGGGAGTCAGCCCGGTGAGCGCCAGAAACCGCTCGGCGCGGCGCGGCTCCGCCAGGGTCGCCGCAAGTGCTCGCAAGGCAAGCGCCACCGGTTCCTCGATTGTCGGCCCAGCCATGATCGGTTACGAACGCTCCGCGTCTTTGTGTTCGGGATGATGCGCTTGGCCAGAATACTAGTAGTCGAGGACAATGCGCTCAACATCAAGCTCTTCTGCGATCTGTTGAACGCCCACGGACACAATACGGAGGCTGTGACGGACAGCCGCGAGGCGATCGGAGTCGCGCGCTCGTTCCAGCCGGACCTGGTGATCACCGATATCCAGCTGCCGCACGTCAGCGGGCTGGAGCTGATCGGACTGCTGCAGGGCGATCCGGAGCTGAAAACGGTGCCGATCATGGCGGTGACCGCCTACTCCGCGATCGGCGATGAAGAACGGGTTCGAGCGGCGGGCGCCCAAGCCTATGTGTCGAAGCCCATTTCGGTCGCCAAGTTCGCGAAGAGCGTCGAAGCGCTGCTTCCCACGAGCAGCGGAGCCGTGGCGACCTAGGATCGCCCGGGGAAGGTCACTTGATCTTGGCTTCCTTGAACTCGACGTGCTTGCGCACGACCGGGTCGTACTTGCGGA
>CAXSDY010000106.1:0-8490 GCA_964235835.1 uncultured Sphingomonadaceae bacterium
AGCCAGCAGATGAACCCGGTGCCCGAGCTTCACCTCCAGCCCGAGCCGAACGCGCGCTATGAGCTGGTCGACGAGGTGCTTGCCGTCACCAAGCGGGCGCACGTCAGCAAGATGGGCTTCGTTGGCAACGAGCAATATTCGACCTTCTAGCGCAGGCTGAAGTCTGAACGATCGAGGCGGTCCTGCAAGGGGCCGCCTTTTTCGTTTGTGACCCGAGGGCCGTGAGTTGTGGCTCAGCGCTGCTCGATTTCTGGCGCTTGTGGTGTGCAGCACGGGGCTGATTTTGCTTGGACGAACGTCAGCGTTCGTCCTCGGTCGGGAGTTCGCGCATCGGGCCGAGGGTCCACTCCTGCTCGCCCGGGACCTCCACGGAGATCGCCCGTCCGGCGGCGTCGAGCGCGGGGCGGAAGCGAAAGCGGTCGAGCGCCAGCCGGCAGGTAGTCGCGTCCAGTGCGCGGTTGCCGCTCGACCGAGTGATGCGGCAGCTCCCGACTGCTCCGTCGGGGTCCACCGTAAAGCGGAAGCCGACCACGCCGCTGGCCTGCGCATCGACCGCGGCGCGGGGATAGTCGCGGTTGCCGATGTCGCCGACGATCTGCACCGCCGGACGCGCCCGGCCTCCACCCCCGCCGCCAGTGCCGTTGCCGGACAAACCGCTGCCCAGCCCGTTGCCGGTCCCGTCGCGGCCTGTGCCCGGACCCGGCGTCGGCGCGGCGCCTGCAGCTGGGGCGCTGCCCTGGCCCGGGAGCGGAGCGGCGGGGATCGGCGTCTGCACCGGCAGCTTGTTCTTCGGCGCCGCGACTTCGGTCGGCGTGTTGCGCTTCGCCGGCGGGGCCGCGGCACCCTCGGGATCCTTGGGCTTGCGCGTCTCGCGGCGGGTCGGCTCGGCGGGCGGGGGGACGATCGGCGGCGGAGGCGGGGGCTGATCGGCAAGGTTGAACAGCTTCAGCCCCTCGTCGGGGCGCGGAATGACCTTGGTGCCGAGCGACGTCACCAGCGCCCAGCCGAGCGCGAGGTGGATGACGCCGACCAGCGCGGCCGAGCGGAGCCGGTCCCGACGGTCGATGGTCGCACGCTTCATGCTCCTGCAATGGCGCAAGGCCCGCTTGTGTTCCGCGCCGCCGGTGCGCGACGGCTGGCCGAAGGTGAAGGCGTAGGCCTCGACGCCCAGATGGATGAACTCGATCGTGAACGAGCGGCGGGCGAACGGCCCCGACTAACGGATCCGCTGGTAGAGCCGATGGCCGCAGACCGCGCCGCCGCCGCCCGCGTCGCTGTCGAGGCCGTGGTCTGCACCGGGCGCAGCGCCTTCGAGGGTGTGATGCGAAAACGCATCGGCTTGCCCGACGGGCTGCCGAGCACCAGGTTAAGATCGCGCGCGTCGAAGCGGAAGGCAATCAGCGCCCCCGCTGCCCGGCGGACGAGAACTGCGGTTCAAGCGTCCGGTGGCCGCCGAGCGCTCAATGATTGAGGCAGAAGGAGGCGGAACCGCATAGCTCGCCGCGGCCCCAGCGCGCAGCCCGCCGGGCGAGACGAACCGCTCGGACCGGTTGCTGTCGATGTAGGTCTCGGGCGAGCGCAGGTCCTTGAGGGTCGGCCCGAGCGCCGCGATGCCGAGATCGGCGACCGCCCTGCGCACCTTGCCCTTTGAGCTGATCGCGGTTGAGCGGAGGCGAGTTGAGCCACTGCACGGCCCCGTCGAGCGACGGGAGCGGGCCCTCGACCGCACGCGGCGTCGCCCCGGGTCCGGCCGCGGCCTTGGCTATGCCGAGCCCTTGGGCGAGACCCTGTTCCCGGCTGAAGGTCTGCGCGGCCGAGACCTTCGTCAGGAAGCGCGTGTCGAGGCCGAGCGCGATCGCGCCGACCGCGACCAGGATGAGCACGCCGAAGATCGGGCCCGCACAGGGCGCCCACAACAGGCCGTCGCCCCGGGACGCCGCCCGGCTGGGCGAGCAGCAGGAGCAGTGTTAGGCCGGCCGGAAGGCGAGGGACAGGCCGTCCATGCAGTAGCGCAGACCAGTCGGCTTCGGCCCATCCTCGAACACGTGGCCCAGATGGCCGCCGCATCGCCGGCAGTGGACCTCACGGCGAACCATTCCAAACGTCCGGTCGCGGGTCTCCGCGACAGCGTTGGGCAGCGGCTGCCAGAAGCTCGGCCAGCCGGTGCCGCTTTCGAATTTGGTCGTGGAGGCGAACAACGGCAGGGCGCAGCCGGCGCAGATGAAGGTGCCGCGGCGATGCTCCTTGAGCAGCGGGCTGGTGAACGGCGGCTCGGTTCCGCCTTCGCGCAGGATCTCGTACCGTGGGGCGCCCAGCTGTTTGCGCCATTCGGCCGGCGACTTGCGCACCTCGAAATTACCGGTGGGCGCAGCGCTTGCGCCCATGCCGCAGCCTGCGATGGCGACGGTCGCAAGCGTGCCGCCGCACACGGAAAAGAACTGACGGCGATCGAGCGTTCCCGACATTTCGAATACTCCTGCTGACCGCTCGCTAGATGGGCTGGCGGCGTCGCTGGCACAAGCTACGGAGGTCGCCGGTGATCGGACGCACCCGACGCGGCTTGGCGAGGATCGCACATCTGGCATACAGGTCCGCGCGCCCAAGACAATCGCGAACGCGGCCACGACGGAGACGAACGATGCGGAGCTGGATGTTTGCCCTGATCCTGGTCGGAGGCGCCGCGGCTGGGCAGCAGCCACCGGCCCGGCCCGTTGCGGGTGCGGGAGATCGGCCCGCCATGCAGCGCGGGATCGGCGACCAGATCTTCGTCGCGCCATCGGGCGAGCCGTTCCGCGCGCCGGCCGGCGCCGCCTATCCGGTCTCCTCCTGGTTCACCCAGGCCGACCGCAACCACGACGGGCGGATCAGCGAAAGCGAGTTCGCCGGCGACTTCGCGCGCTTCTTCGCAACGCTCGACCAGGATCATGACGGGATGCTGCGGCCCGACGAGATCCTGCTCTACGAGCGCGATATCGCGCCCGAGGTACAGAGCGGCGGCGGTGGCGGATACGACGGACGGCGCGGCGGCTTCGATGCCGGCGGCGACTTCGGCAAGCTCAACCAGCAGGACCAGGACACTGGCAGCACCGAGATCGGCGACTATGGCCAGGTCGCGCGCGACATGCGGGCGGAGCGGCCGTCGGGCGGCGGACGGTTCGGGCTGATCAACATTCCCGAGCCGGTGGCGAGCATGGACACCGACTTCAGCGGCACCGTCACGCAGCAGGAGATGCGGGCGGCGGCGCACCGGCGCTTCGTGCTGCTCCAGGGCGAGGCGACCGGCGGGCTCACGCTCGACGGTCTGCCCAAGACGTGGGCGCAACTGCATCCGCGGCGGGAACGGAAGCGCTAGTAGGCCCTCGGTTGGCGCTCGGCAGCCCGCCGCTCCGCTGCTAAGAAGCGCGCCATGAGGGCGGTCGAGCATCCCGGATCGCGGCGCTGGCCGCTGCGCATGGCGGCGCTGGCTGCCGCCGCCGTGCTCCTGTTCCTGCTGCTGACCAGCGCGTCCCCGTGGGCCCCGGAACGGCGCGACGCCACCGCCCAGCAGGTGGAGGCGGCGCAAAACGCGTTCGAGCAGATCAAGCGGAGCCGCCTAGTCGGCCGTCCGACGCTACTCCGCCTCGGCCCGGCCGACCTCGACGGGATCGGCGCGATGGTCAGCCAGGGGTTCCCGCCCAACCGGATCGACGTGGGCGTGCGCGACGCCGCGCTGGTCGCGGTGGTCAGCCGGCCGTTGCTTGGCCGATGGCTCAACCTCAAAATCCGGACGGTGGGGGAGGGCACAGGCTTCCCGCCGGTGCGGGTGACCGTCGGCGCCATCAGTCTGCCGTCGTGGGCATCGCGCGTCGGGCTGCTCCTCGGGCGGCGGCTGATCCGCCTGCGCGGCGCGACCCTGCCTCCGCTCGACAGGCTGGTTCAGGAGAGCAGGGTGCGCGGCGGGATCGTTGAGGCGATGATCTGGTTCCCCAAGAGCGGGATCGTCGACCATGGTGTCGCGCGCAACGCCTCGGCCGGGATCGACGATGGCCTCGTCGCCCAGCTCTATTGTCGCCTCGCCGATCAACAGCGTGCAGCGCCGGATCCGCTGTTCGCGCATCAGGTGCGGCGCGTTTTCGCCGCGACCCAGGAGGACCCGGCGCAACATGGCGCGGCGTTCGTCGCGCTGGCGATGTTTGCGGTCGATCCGGGGTTCGGCCATGTCACGGGCGATGCGCAGCAGCGGGTGCGGGCGTGCGCGATTCCCTCCCCGGCCCTGACTCTGCAGGGGCGGACAGATTCGCCCAAGCACTGGTCGCTGTCGGCGGCCATGGCGGCGGCGAGCGGGGCGCGGCTGGCGGTGACGATGGGCGAGTGGAAGGAGCTGTCCGACAGTGTCGCAGCGCAGCGCTATCTCGATCGTAACGAACGCAGCGGCTTCTCGTTCGTCGACCTTGCTGCCGATCGCGCGGGCGACCTGACGGCGAAGGCCGCTGGTGATCCGCAGCGGAGCGCGGCGACCCGCGCGCGATTGTTGAACGCCACGGACCGGACGCTGCTGCCGGTCTCGATGACCCGGCTCAACGACGGAATGCCGAACGACGAATTCGTGCGCCAATATGGCGGCACCGACGACCCCCGCTTCCGCGCCGCCGTGCGCTCGATCGACGAAGGCCTGAGGCGCGGCGGGATCGAGTGACGGCGGAACCGACGCTCAGTTCAGTCGAGCGACCAGCGCCTCCGTGCCGGCTTCGATGCCGCCGGGGAGGTTACCGCGCCGGAAGGCGGGCAGCACTTCGCTGTCGATGACCTCCTGGCACACCTCCGGCGTCAGCTGCTTCTCAAGCCCGAAGCCCACAGCGATCCGTACCTTGCGTTCGGCAGGGGCGACGAGAAGGACGACTCCGTCGTCGATGCCTTTCCGCCCGATGTGCCAGCTGTTCGCCAAGGTTCTGGTGAAGTCGGCGATATCCTGGCCATTCAGCGTCCGCACGGTCACGACGACCATCTGATGGCCGGTTGATCGTTCGAGCTTTTCCAGTTTGGCCGACAGCCTCGCTTCCTGCTCCGGAGGGAGCAGATCAGCGGCATCCGTAACTCGTCCTGTCAGTGGCACGGCCGGAGCCGGCGAGGTCAGGGTGACGGCACCATTACCATCGGCCTGGGCGTCGCGCGCGATACCGTCGGAGCAAGCTGTAACCGACAGTATGCAGGCTGACGCAGCCGTTCGCAGCATTCGCTTCATAGGAGCATGCTGGCGCGTGGCTCGGTGATGGTCAACGTCGCCGACGGGTCGAAGAGAACCCGCCTCCCTCAGCCCTACGCCGCCAGCCCGTCGAACTGGAGGCTGGCGAGGCGGGCGTAAAGGCCGCGCTGCGCGGTGAGGGTGGCATGGGTGCCTTGTTCGACGATGCGGCCGGCGTCGATCACGACGATGCGATCGGCCGCCCGGACGGTGGCGAGGCGGTGGGCGATGACGATCGTCGTGCGCTGCGCCATCAGGCGGTCGAGCGCGTCCTGGACCAGGCGCTCGCTTTCGGCGTCGAGGGCGGACGTCGCTTCGTCGAGCAGCAGCAGCGGCGCGTCGCGTAGCAGGGCGCGGGCGATGGCGATGCGCTGGCGCTGGCCGCCCGAAAGGCGGGCGCCGCCTTCGCCCATGAACGTGTCGAGCCCGTCGGGCAGCGCGCGCAGGAAGGTCTCGGCGTTGGCGTCGCGGGCGGCCTGCCACAGCTCGTCGTCGTTCGCGTCCCACCGGCCGTAGCGCAAATTGTCGCGCGCCGAGGCGGCGAACATGATCGTTTCCTGCGGCACGATGGCGATGCGAGCGCGGATGTCCGCCGGGTCCGCGTCGCGCACATCGACGCCGTCCAGCAGGACGCGCCCAGCCTGCGGGTCGTAGAAGCGCTGGGCGACCTGGAACAAGGTGGTCTTGCCCGCGCCCGACGGTCCGACGACGGCGAGCCGCTCGCGCGGGGCCAGGGCGAGGGTGAAGTCGTCGAGGGCGGAGACCTCCGGCCGGGTCGGGTAGCGGAAGCTGACGTGGTCGAAGGCCAGCTCGCCGCGTGCGGGCAGGGGCAGCGGCCTGGGGTTGGCCGGCGCGCGGATTTCGGACTGCGCGGCGAGCAGCTCCTCGAGTCGCTCCGACGCGCCGGCCGCGCGAAGCAGGTCGCCGTAGACTTCGCTCAGGGCGCCGAACGCCCCGGCGAGCAGTCCGCCGTAGAGCACGAACGCGGCAATCGTGCCGCCGGTCATGCGTCCCGCGGCGACGTCGATTGCGCCCTGCCAGATGACGAGCGTGATGGCGCCGAACATCAGCGTGATCACGATGCCGGTCATGATCGCCCGCAGCAGCATGCGCTTTCTGGCGGTGGAGAAGACGCTCTCGACGGCCGCCGTGAAGCGGCTCGTTTCGCGCCGTTCCTGGCCGAACGCCTGGACGATCTTCATCGCGCCGAGCACTTCGGACGTCACCGCGCCAACGTCCGCGATGCGGTCCTGGCTGCGGGTCGAGATGGCGCGGACGCGGCGACCGAGCACGACGATCGGCCCGACCACGAGCGGGATGCCGAGCATCATCAGGCCGGCGAGCTTGGGCGCGAGGACGAACAGGATGACGAGGCACGCGGTGCCCATGACGATGTTGCGCAGCGCGACCGAGACGGTGGTGCCGACGACCTGCTCGATGATCGTCGTGTCGACCGTCAGCCGGCTGGTGATCTCGGCCGGGCGGTTCTCCTCGAAGAAGGCGGGCGAGAGGCGCAGTAGATTGCGGTGCACGGCGAGGCGGATGTCGGCGACGGTACGCTCACCCAGCCAGCTGACGAAATAATAGCGGGTGGCGGTGGACAGCGCCATGACGACCACGAGCAGCAGCAGATATTCGAACCAGCGGGCGATGTCGCCGGTGCCCTGATGGCCAAACCCCTTGTCGATGATCAGCTTGAACGCCCACGGCACTCCGGAGGTCGCCGCAGCGGCCATGAGCAGGGCGAGCGCGGCGGCGGCGATGCGGGCCGGGTAGTGGCTCGCGAAGCCCCAGATCATCCCGAGGCTCGAGATGCTGCGGCCCTTCGGCCGGGCGGTGGTGATGGCCATGACGAGGTGCCTAGCAGCGCGCCGCTGGCCGCTCAACTCGGCTCGACGGCGGTGCCTCAGTCGCGCGCGTCGCCCATGAACTCGCGCCGCAGCGCCTCCTCCGCACGCCGCTGCCAGCCGGGGCCGGTCGCCCGCGCCGCTTCGATCAGGCTGGGCTCCAGGCGCAGCGACACCTGGCGCTTGCGCTCGGCGACGGGCTTGATTAGGCGGCCGGCGGGGCGGCGGGTCGTCGCCTCGTAGACCTCTGTCGGAAGCACCTCGGTCCCAGGCGTGCGCGCGCGAAATCGTCCGCGGTCCACTCGGAGTTGTCCGGGTCGATCAGATTGACGTCAGTCCTACGATCCACCTTGTTCAATCTCCTTGCGGCTCTGCACCTGCCCGCTTGCCCTTGCGGCGGGACCCTTTCGCGCCCACACCGGTTGATGGGGCAAATGACAGTTCAAGGACAGTGGATGCTTTACGACGCCTATGAGGTGCAGCGGTCACTGCTTGCCGGCGCGAGCCAGCTGGCCAACCTGGGTTCGGGGTGGCTGCACAATCCCGCCAATCCGATGTCCTATTCATCGATGGGCCCGCTCGTCGCCGCCAGTCTCGACGTGTTCGCGCACGCGACGGAGTCGCGCGGCAAGCCGGAGTTCGGCTTCACCGAGACGCTGGTCGGCAAGAAGCGGGTGGCGGTGCACGAGGAGGTCGCGCTGCGCCGGCCGTTCGGACAGCTGAAGCATTTCGCCAAGGACGGCGTGACCGGCCAGCCGCCGCTGCTGATCGTCGCGCCGATGTCGGGCCATTATGCGACGCTGCTGCGCGGCACCGCGGAACGCATGCTGCCGGAGCACGACGTGTTCATCACCGACTGGCGCGATGCCAAGCTGGTGCCGACCGACGCGGGCAAGTTCGACCTCGACGACTATATCGATTATCTGATCGCCTTCTGCGAGACGATCCAGGCGCAGACGGGCTCGCGGCCGCATATGCTGGCGGTGTGTCAGCCATCGGTTCCGGCGCTGGCGGCCACGGCGCTGATGGCCGCCGACAAGCATCCGGCGCGGCCGCTGACGCTGACCATGATGGGCGGGCCGGTCGACACGCGCGAGGCACCGACGGCGGTCAACACGCTCGCGACGCAGCGGCCTCATTCATGGTTCCAGCGCAACGTCATTGCCACCATCCCGATGATCTATCCGGGCGCGGGGCGGAAGGTCTATCCGGGCTTTCTGCAGCTCGCCGGGTTCATGACGATGAACCTCGGCAGCCACATGGTCAGCCACTTCGAGTTGTTCAAACATCTCGTCAAGGGGGACGACGAGAGCGCCGACTCGACCCGGGCCTTCTATGACGAGTATCGATCGGTGTGCGACATGACCGCCGAATTTTATCTCCAGACGATCGACGTCGTGTTCCAGCAGCACCTGCTGCCGA
>CAXSDY010000107.1:0-8424 GCA_964235835.1 uncultured Sphingomonadaceae bacterium
CGGTCTGGCGATCGCCGATGATCAGCTCGCGCTGGCCGCGGCCGACCGGGACGAGCGCGTCGAGCGCCTTGAGGCCGGTCTGGACCGGCTCATGAACCGACTTGCGCGGGATAATGCCGGGCGCCTTGACCTCGACCCGGCTGCGGCCCTCGGCAACGATCGGGCCCTTGCCGTCGATCGGGTTGCCGAGCGCATCGACCACGCGGCCGAGCAGGCCCTTGCCGACCGGGACGTCGACGATCGTGCCGGTGCGTTTGACGGTCGAGCCTTCCTTGATCTCCGCGTCGTTGCCGAAGATCACCGCGCCGACATTGTCCGCCTCGAGGTTGAGCGCCATGCCCTGGATGCCGCCCTCGAACTCGATCATCTCGCCCGCCTGGACATTGTCGAGGCCATGGATGCGCGCGATGCCGTCACCGACCGACAGCACGCTGCCGACTTCGGAGACCTGCGCGTCGGAGTCGAAGTTCGCGATCTGGTCGCGGATCACGCGGGAGATTTCAGCGGCGCGGATGTCCATGGTCAGCCTTTCATCAAGTCGGTGCGGCGGCGGGGTGCTAGCCCCGCATCGCCTGCGCGAGAGTGTTCAATCGGGTGCGGATGGAGGCGTCGATCATCTGGCTGCCGAGCCGGACGACGATGCCGCCGAGAATGGAGGGGTCGACCTTGGCGTCGATCAGCACGTTGCGGCCGGCGCGGGCGGTCAGCTGCTTCTTCAACGCGGCGATCTGCTCGTCGTCGAGCGGGTGGGCGCTGGTCACCTGCGCGGTGGTCTCGCCACGTCCAGCGGCGGCGAGCCGGCGCACCTCGGCGATGATCGCGGCGAGCGACGACAGCCGCCCGTTCTTCGCCAACACGCCGAGGAACTTGGCCGTCAACGGATCGAGGCCTAGGGTCGGAGTCAGCGCCGCGACCGTCTCGCCGGCCTTGGCGCGCCCAACCAGCGGGCTCGACATCAGGCGCGCGAGGTCGGGCGATCCGGCCAGCGCGGCGCTGAGCGTTTCGAGGCTTCGCGCGACCGCGTCGACCTGCCTGTTCTCGCGCGCGAGCCCAAACAGCGCCGAGGCATAGCGGCCGGCGAGGCTCGCCTGGCCGGCATCGTTGGCCGGAGAGCCAGCCTCGGCCTGCCCGCCCAATTTGGGCTGGCCCGCCAAGCTAGACTTCAGGCCGCCGGAATTCTCCACGCGCTACAAGCTCCAAAATCGCTATTGCCCCATGCGTCGGATGGGGCGCAGCAGCCGAAACCGCGCACCCCGATGGGTTGGCGCGCCCCTAGCAAGGGGGGCGCTGCGATGCAATACGCGGGCGGCTCGCGGCTAGATCCGGCGGGTCAGGAAGCGCGTGAACGGCGAGGGCGGGTAGCCGCCGAAGGGCTCGCTGGCGACGAAGCCATGGCCTTGGTACAAGCGCAGCGCAGCGGCGAACTCGGCGGTGCTGCCGGTCTCGAGGCTGAGGCGGACCATGCCTCTGCGGCGCGCCTCTTCGACCAGCTCACCGAGGAGCGCCTTGCCGATGCCGCGGCCGAGCGCGGCGGGGTGGGTGCGCATCGACTTGAGCTCGCCGTGCCCGGGTTCGAGCGACTTCAGGCCGCCCACCGCCAGCAACGTCCCGTCCGCCTCGCGCAGGGCGAAGAGCGTCAGCGCGGGGTCCCGCAGCGCCTCGAGCGGGAGCACGTGGCAGGCGTCGGGCGGCGAGTGGCTCTGCATGGCGGCGAAGTGAAGCGCGACAAGGGCGGCCACGTCGGGCGCATCGAGGTCGGCGGGTGCGAACGCGAAAGCCATGCTCGACCCTTGCAAGCGTCCGCTTTGAACGCAAGCGACGGGATGCACGGGGCGCTGCGCGGGTATAGTGACGTCCGATGAACATCGAAAGCATCGATCCCGCCGAGGCGTGGGCCGCGTTCGAGCGGCGCGACCGGGCATTCGACGGGCGGTTCGTCGGCGCGGTGCGGACGACCGGCATCTACTGCAAGCCGAGCTGTCCGGCGCGGCACCCGCTGCGGGAGAATGTGCTGTTCTTCGCCGATGGTCCTGCGGCCCTGGCGGCGGGCTTCCGGGCATGCCGGCGGTGCCGTCCCGACGAGGTCGGCCGCGATCGCGAGGCGGTGGCGCAGGCGGTGCTGCTGATCGAGCGGGCGGAGGCGCCGCCGCTGCTCGGGGCACTCGCCAGGGCCGTCGGCTATGCACCGCACCATTTCCAGCGGCTGTTCACGCGTGACCTGGGGATCTCGCCGGCAGCCTACGCCCGGGCCGTCCGCGCGCGGCGGGCAGAACGCCACCTCGAGGAGAGAAAGTCCGTGACCGATGCGCTTTACGATGCCGGCTACGCCGCGCCGAGCCGCTTCTACGCGGACAGCGGCGAGCGGCTCGGCATGACTCCCTCGGCGTGGCGCGACGGCGGGCACGGCGAGACGATCCGGTTCGTCGTCGCCGACAGCGTGCTCGGCCGCCTTCTGATCGCCGCCACCGGCAAGGGCATCTGCCGGTTGAGCTTCGCCGAGGACGAGGGCGCGCTGCGCCGCCGCTTCCCAAACGCGACGATCGAGGCGGACGACGGCACGATCGCGCCGTGGGTCGAGCAGGCGCTCGCCGCCATTCGGCACCCAGCGGCGGGCGACGACATCCCGCTCGACGTCCGCGGCACCGCCTTCCAGGAGGCGGTCTGGCGCGAACTGCGCAAGATCCCGGCCGGCGAGACCCGCAGCTACGCCCAGATCGCCGCCGCGGTCGGCGTTCCCGGCGCGGTCCGAGCGGTCGGCACCGCCAACGGCTCGAACCCGGTCGCCGTGCTTGTTCCCTGCCACCGCGTGATCCGGTCGGACGGGAGCCTCGGCGGCTACGGCGGCGGCCTGGATAACAAGCGCGTGCTGCTGGACGCGGAGCAGGGCGCTCGGAAGGGCCCGCTCGGCCTTTAAGGTTTCTGCGCCTCGGCAATCGCAAGCTGGCGGGCCTCGTCGATCAGCGAAAGGGCGGTTTTCACATCGGTGGCGTCGATGGCGGACATGATCTTCATGTTCCTCTCGCGCCCCTCCCGGCTGCTGTGCGGTGCATAGGCCAGCGGTGCGAACATCGTCTTTGCCTCGGCGACCCGCTTCTCCTTCAGCAACTCTCGAGCCCCATCGATCCGCAGCTCATCGTCCTGGGGCGCGAGGTCGACGGCATAAAGCAGTGCGCTCACCGCATTGGCCGTCGGCGCCTGTCCCGCCGCTTCGAAGCTGCGGTAGAACTCGGCGAGCGGTTCGGCATATTCGGTGTCAAGCTTGTTGGCCCTGGTGAACCATCTTCGAACCTCGCTCCAGTTGGCGTTGGCCGGCGCGGCGGCCGCGAGGCCCATCTCGGCGCGTCCCTTGAGGATCAGCGCGTGCGGATCGGTCGGATCGGCCGCGATCGCGCGCGACGCGGCAGCGCTGGCGGCCGCGAAATTGCGAGCATCGAGCTCGGCTTCGGCGAGACTTCGCTGGGCGAACGCATCTTGCGGGAAGGGGCCGCGAGCTGCCGCGCCTGTGCCGCCAGGGCTGGCGCTGCCTGGAGCGTCACGCCGCGGGTCGAGCGCAGGTGGACCGGCATCAACGCGGCCTGGCCGGCAGTGAGCGCGCGAACCTCGATCTTGGCTACGGCAATGCGCGCTGCCGGAACGATGACGCCCACCAGCCTCTGGCTGCGATATTTGTTTAGCTCATCCGCCAGCTTCTTGAGATCGCCGAATGCGTCCTTCGCGGCATCAAGCGGCGTCATGCCCTTCTGGATGTCGCCGACGTAGCGGTTCAGCTGGCCCTTTCGGGCATCGTTGAAGGTCAGATAGTGCGTCAGCAGCCAGCCCTGGCCGTAAATTGAGTCCATCTGCATCGGATCGAGCCGGCCGTAGGTCGCGCCGACCATCGATTGAACGCTGATGCCCTGGCCGCTCAGAAGGCCGTACGCACGATAGACCGGCACGCCGCCGATCGCGACGCTGCCATCCTTGCGCACGTCGGCGGTGGCGAAGAACTCGGCGAACCCCTCACGCGTCCACAACGGCAGTGCGACGGACGAGAATTGCAGCTGCAGGTGGTGGGCATATTCGTGGAAGAAGATCGCCTCGGTCTGCGGTGACCACCAGGCACTCGCCTCGGTCTGTCGCGGCAGGAAGGCTACGGATCCTGATGCTCGCGAGTGGTAGAAGCCCGCTGCACTGCCCATGCGTGCCAGCCGGGCGACAGCGTCGATGTCCCTCAGCATATAGACGGTGAGCTTCTGCGACTCCGTGCGGGAGGGATCGTTCAGCTTCAGCGCCACCCTAGTCGCCCCATCGAACCGCTCCAACCTGTCCGCGAACGTCTTGACCCGCTCCGGGCGGTCGTCGGAGTAGATCACGAAGTGGCTGCTCTCGGCGCGCTGCCACGCCGCACGCGCCGCAGAAGGCGCCGCCATACTGGCGAGCGCCACAAACAAAGGAAGCAAGCGAAACATTGAAAGCCCCTCACCGCAAACAACCGAGCGCGGCTAGTCTGCCGCCAAAGCGCTAAAGAAAACTATAGGGATCGACATCGACCGCGACACGCACCTTGGCGGACCATTCGACGCCGCTCAGCCAGTCGCGGATGACGTCCTGCACGTCGAGGCTGCGGGCGGCGTGGACCAGCAGCCGCTGGCGGTGCCGGCCGCGCAGCATGGCGAGCGGGGCAGGCGCCGGGCCGAACACCGCCATGCCTTCGACCTGTGGTGCGGCGCGCGCGATGCGCCGGGCGGTCGCGTCGGCGTCGGCCGACTCCTCGGCGGAGATGACGATCGCGGCCAGGCGGCCGAATGGCGGCATGGCGGCCTCGCGCCGCGCCTCGGTCTCCGCGGCGATGAACCCCGGTGCGTCGCCCGCCACCAGTGCGGCGATGACCGGCGCGCCGGGATCGTGGGTCTGGACGAATACCCGACCCGGCTTGTCGCCGCGGCCCGCGCGCCCGGCGACCTGGCTGATCTGCTGGAAGCTGCGCTCGGCCGCGCGCAGGTCGCCGCCCTGCAGGCCGAGGTCGGCGTCGACCACGCCGACCAGCGTCAGGTCGGGGAAGTGGTAGCCCTTGGTGACGAGCTGGGTGCCCACGACGATGTCGATCTCGCGCTCCTCCATCGCCCGGACGAACTCGGCGGCCCGGGCGGGCGACCAGATCGTGTCGCTGGTGACGATGGCGGTGCGCGCATCCGGGAACAGTGCCGCGACCTCGTCGGCGATGCGCTCGACGCCGGGCCCGCAGGCGACCAAGCTGTCCTCTTCGCCGCATTCCGGACACGCGCGGGGCGGGGGCTCGACGTGGCCGCAATGATGGCAGGCGAGGCGGTGCATCAGCCGGTGCTCGACCATCCACGCCGTGCAGTTCGGGCATTGGAAGCGGTGGCCGCAATGGCGGCACAGCGTGAGGGGTGCGAAGCCCCGACGGTTGAGGAACAGCAGCGACTGCTCGCCGGCAGCAAGGTTCGCCTCCATTTCCGCGATCAGCGTCGGGGCGAGCCAGCGGCCGCGCGGTGGCGGATCCTGGGTCAGGTCAATTGCCGTGATCGCCGGCAGCTGCGCGCCCGCGAAGCGGTTCGGCAGCGCGACCTCGCGATAGCGCCCGATCTCGACCATGTGGCGGGTCTCCAGCGCCGGGGTCGCCGAGGACAGGATCACCGGCACATCCTCGAACTTGGCGCGCATCACGGCGACGTCGCGGGCGTGGTACTGGACGCCCTCCTCCTGCTTGAAGCTCGGCTCGTGCGCCTCGTCGACGACGATCAGGCCGAGCTTCGGGTAAGGCAGGAACAGCGCCGAGCGCGCCCCGACGGTGACCGCCGCCTCGCCGCTGCCGATGCCGCGCCAGGCGCGCCGCCGCTGCGACGACCGCAGGCCGGAATGCCACGCGACCGGAGGGCAGCCGAAGCGCGCTTCGAAGCGCTTGAGGAACGGCTCGGTGAGCGCGATTTCGGGGAGGAGGACGAGCGCCTGCCGGCCTTCGCGCAGGCAGGCGGCGATCGCCTCGAAATAGACCTCGGTCTTGCCCGATCCCGTCACCCCGTCGAGCAGCACCGGGTCGAAGCCACGCGCCCCGGCGAGGGCCGCGGCGGCGGCCTGCTGCTCGGGCGAGAGGTCGGGCGGAGCGAAGTCCGCGTCGGGCACCGGCAGCGGTCGATCGGCCTCGACGGCCACGGCCTCCAGCGCGCCGCAACTGACCAGCCCGCGCAGCACGGCGTCGCTGACCTCAGCGATGTCGGCCAGCTCGCGGATCGTGCCCTGGCGTCCCAAGAGCCTCGCTAGTGCCTGTTCCCGCTGCGGCGTCAGGCGGGCGGGGAGGGTGTTCGTCGCGCGGTACTCGATCAGCTGGCGCGGGCTGGCGAGCGCGCTCGACGAGGGCAGGACCATGCGCAGCACGGCGGCGAGCGGGCTGAGGTAATAATCGGCGGTCCACTCCGCGAGGCGGCGGAGCGGGGCGGGGATCGGCGGCACGTCGACCAGCCCGGCGAGGGGGCGCAACCGGTTGTCGCCGACCTCCTCGCTCGGCAACCGCTCCGCCTCCCACGCCACCCCGATCAGCTGCCGCGGGCCGAGCGGAGCGACCACCACCTGTCCGGGTTCGACGGTCAGCCCGTCCGGGACCCGATAGTCGAGCGGACCCAGCGCAGCGTTGAGCGTCACGACGCGGACACGGGGGAGGCTCACGGATCTAAGCGTCACCCGGGCCTTGAGCCGGGGCCTGCCTGCCTTCATCCGGATGCAGAGGCTCGAACCCGAGATCCTCAGCAAGATCGCGCCACGCCGGATTGGCCTTCGCAATCAGTTCGTATTTCCACTGACGTGACCAGCGCTTGATCGACTTCTCGCGTAGGATCGCGCTCTCCATCTCATGGTGAACCTCGAACCAGACGAGCCGCTTGATGCCCCAGGGGGCCGTAAAGCCCGGCACGGAGCCGCTTCGATGCTGATAGATGCGCTGGAGTAGGTTCGAGGTCACCCCAGTGTACAGAGTGCTGTGCGACGCCCTCGCAAGCAAGTAGACGCACGGTTGACGTTCCATCCGCGTCTGGAAGAACGAAAGGCAGGCCCCGGGTCAAGCCCGGGGTGACGCCCATGGCCGCCGCAAGCCCCCGCCACAGCCCGGCGGCCTACTTGCCCCGCTTCTTGCGGTGGCTTTCCATGTCGAGGACGGCGGTCTCTTCGCCTTCGGGCAGGAGGCCGAGGCGGCGGGCGACTTCCTGATAGGCTTCGGCCTCGCCGCCGAGGTCTTGGCGGAAGCGGTCCTTGTCGAGCTTCTCGTTCGACTTCATGTCCCACAGCCGGCAGCCGTCGGGCGAGATCTCGTCGGCCAGGATGATGCGCGAGAAGTCGTTCTCCCAGATCCGCCCGAACTCCAGCTTGAAGTCGACCAGGCGGATGCCGATCCCGGCGAACAGGCCGCACAGGAAGTCGTTCACGCGGATCGCCATGTCGGCGATGTCGTTCATCTCTTCCTGCGCTGCCCAGCCGAAGCACGCGATGTGCTCGTCGGCGACCATCGGGTCGTTCAGCGCATCGTCCTTGTAGTAATATTCGATGATCGTGCGCGGCAGCTGCGTGCCTTCCTCGATGCCCAGCCGCTTCGACAGCGAGCCCGCCGCCACGTTGCGCACAACCACCTCGATCGGCACGATCTCGACCTGGCGGATGAGTTGTTCGCGCATGTTGATGCGGCGGATGAAGTGGGTCGGGATGCCGATCGTCGCGAGCGCCACGAACAGATGTTCGGAGATGCGGTTGTTGAGCACCCCCTTGCCCGAGATGGTGCCGCGCTTCTGCGCGTTGAACGCCGTCGCGTCGTCCTTGAAATACTGGATGAGCGTGCCCGGCTCGGGACCCTCGTAGAGGATCTTGGCCTTGCCTTCGTAGATCTGGCGGCGTCTCGTCATGGTCGGCAGGGCGTCATCGGCGAAAGGGGCTCCAGGTGGGTCCGGCCGAAGTCGGCGGCGCGGATCGAGCGCTATAGGCGAGCCCTCCCGGGAGGGCAAATCGGCCCCGTCTCAACCGCCGCGTTGAACCCATCCCGCCACGGCTCGTTCTCACCGCCAGGGAGACCGACCATGATCCGAATTGCCTTGCCGCTGACTCTCGCCGCGGCGCTCACCGCCTGCACGGCCCGCTCCGATACCGCGGCTCACGCGGCGCCGCGCTCGGCCGGTGCGGCGCTGGCGCAGGCGCAGGACGAGCCGGTCGGCATGACCTCGGCGCGCGCGACCGGGGCGACCGGCGGAACGATCGGCCTGGCGCAGCTCAAGGACGCCGCGGGCCACGCTGTCGGCACGGCGCGGGTGACGCGGGTCGGCGGCGACCTGAGCATCGCGGTCGCCGCGACCGGCCTGCCGCCCGGCGTGCACGGCATCCACCTCCACGCCGTCGGCAAGTGCGACGCGCCCGACTTCGCCAGCGCCGGGCCGCACTGGAACCCGA
>CAXSDY010000108.1:0-8209 GCA_964235835.1 uncultured Sphingomonadaceae bacterium
GGCGCTATCGCGAGGCTTATGAATAGTTTCACGCCTCAGTCGCGCTGGACCGACGACGCGATGCAGACGCGGGTCCGCCGTCGTTATGCGGCCGAGCGCCGGTTCCGCATGTTCGGCCTGCTGGCGGTGGGGCTGTCGGTCGCTTTCCTTGCCTTCCTGCTGTTCACCATGGCGGCCAAGGGCCTGGGCGGCTTCACGCACACCGAGGCGCGCCTGGCGCTCGACCTGCCGAAGTCGGACGTGCTGATCGATCCCGCCGCGCTGAAGGGCCCTGACGCGCAGCAGGCGATCGCCGGGGCCAACCTCGATGCGGCGATCAGCCAGGCGGCGATCGCCAGCTACGGGCGCGGCGCGGGCGACATGTTCGCCGAGAGCGGGTCACGCGCCCTCGGCCGGCTGCTGATCGCCGACCCGACGCTGCTCAATCGGCGCGCCGACGTGTGGCTGCCTGTCGCCGGGAAGGTCGATGTCGCGTACAAGGGCAGTGGGGGTGATGAATTCGAGGCGCTGGTCGCCGGCGCGAACGCGAAGCATGGCCTGCGCCGGACCCTCAACCTCGACTTCCTGACCGCGTCCGACGCGACCGATCCCTCGGCGGTGGGCGTGTGGGGCGCGCTCAAGGGCAGCTTCCTGACGATCGTCGTGACCATGGGCCTCGCCTTCCCGATCGGCGTGCTGACCGCGCTCTATCTCGAAGAATTCGCGCGGCGGAACCGGTGGACCGACCTCGTTGAAGTGTCGATCAACAATCTCGCCGCCGTGCCGTCGATCATCTTCGGCCTGCTCGGCCTGGCGGTGTTCCTCAACATCATGAACCTGCCGCGCTCGGCGCCGCTGGTCGGCGGGTTGACGCTCGCGCTGATGACCATGCCGGTGATCGTCATCGCCGGGCGCAACGCGATCAAGTCGGTGCCGCCCTCGATCCGCGATGCCGCCCTCGGCGTCGGCGCGTCGCGCATGCAGGTCGTGTTCCACCATGTCCTGCCACTTGCGCTGCCCGGCATCCTGACCGGCACGATCATCGGCATGGCGCGCGCGCTGGGCGAGACCGCGCCGCTGCTGATGATCGGCATGCGCGCGTTCATCGCCACGCCGCCCGGCGGGATCGCCGATCCGGCGACGGTGCTGCCGGTCCAGATCTTCCTGTGGTCCGACGAGGTCGACCGTGCGTTCGTCGAGAAGACCAGCGCCGCAATCATCGTGCTGCTCGTCTTCATGCTGTTGATGAACGGACTCGCCATCTATCTTCGCAACCGCTTCGAGCGCCGCTGGTGACCATGACAAACGAGAAGATGCCCCTGGGTTCGACGACCCCGATGCCGATGCCGTCGAGCGCCATCGCGGCCGATGCCGCGCGCGACCAACGCGACACGATGGGCGGCGAGGAGGTGCGCGAGCCGTCCGCCCTGGCTGCGAACCCGCCGCGCACCACTCAGGTGCCGACGCCCGAGCCGCAGGACATCGCCGAGCTCTCCCCCAACCGCCCGCCCAAGATGCGCGCCGAGGACGTGCGCGTCTCCTACGGCGACAAGGAGGCGATCAAGGGCGTGTCGATCGAGATCCACGACGACCGCGTGACGGCGTTCATCGGCCCGTCGGGCTGCGGCAAGTCGACCTTCCTGCGCTGCCTCAACCGGATGAACGATACCATTCCATCGGCGCGCGTAACGGGGCAGATCCTGCTCGACGGCGAGGACATCAACGGCCCGGCCATGGACGTGGTGCAGCTGCGTGCGCGGGTCGGGATGGTCTTCCAGAAACCCAATCCCTTCCCGAAATCGATCTTCGAGAACGTCGCCTACGGCCCGCGAATCCATGGCCTCGCGACCGGCAAGGCGGAGCTCCAGGCGATCGTCGAAAAGAGCCTCAAGCGCGCCGGCCTGTGGGACGAGGTCAAGGACCGGCTTCAGGAAAGCGGCACGGCCCTCTCGGGCGGGCAGCAGCAGCGCCTGTGCATCGCCCGCGCTATCGCGGTCGACCCCGAGGTGATCCTGATGGACGAACCCTGTTCGGCGCTCGATCCGATCGCGACCGCCAAGATCGAGGAGCTGATCCACGAGCTGCGCGGGCGCTACGCGATCGCCATCGTCACCCACAACATGCAGCAGGCCGCGCGCGTGTCGCAGCGGACCGCCTTCTTCCACCTCGGCGAGATGGTCGAATACGGCAAGACCAAGGAAATCTTCACCAACCCGCGCGAGCAGCGCACCCAGGACTACATCACCGGCCGCTACGGCTGAGCGGGAGACAAGACATGGCCATCACCACCGTTGCGCCCGGCGGGCATACGCTCAAGGCATTCGACCAGGACCTCGACCGGCTGCGCGCGCTCATCTCGCAGATGGGCGGGCTGGCGGAACATGCCATCCGCGAGTCGATGCGCTGCCTCGTGCAGCGCGATTACGAGGGTGCCGAGCGGGTCGTCGCCAATGACAAGAAGCTCGATGCGCTTGAGGCGGAGACCGAGCGCCGGGCGATCCAGATCCTCGCCCTGCGGGCGCCGATGGCGGGCGATCTGCGCGACATCGTCGCCGCGATGAAGATCTCGAGCGTCGTCGAGCGGATCGGCGACTATGCCAAGAACATTTCGAAGCGCGTGCCCCTGCTCGAGAACGCCGGGACGATCGAGCCGATCTCGCTGCTGCCCGAAATGGCGCGGATCGCGACCGAGATGGTCCATGACGTGCTCAACGCCTTCATCGAGCGCGATGCCGAGGCGGCGGTGCGGGTGTGCGAGCGCGACCATGCGGTCGACGATTTTTACAACTCGATCTTCCGCACGCTGCTGACCTTCATGATGGAAAACCCGCACAACATCGGCCAGTCGGCGCACCTGTTGTTCGTCGCCAAGAACCTGGAGCGGGTCGGCGACCATGCGACCAACATCGCCGAAATGGTCTATTACGCCGCGACCGGCCAGCACATGGCCGAGCGCACCCGCGGCGGCAGCGATACCGATGGCTAGCCATGCCAAGCGGTTGCTGCTGGTCGAGGACGACCGGGCGATCGCCGAACTGGTGAAGTTCCACTTCACCCGCGCCGGCTATACGGTGACCAGCACGCCGAGCGGGGAGGAGGCGCTGATCCTGGTCGAGGAGATCCGCCCCGACCTGCTGATTCTCGACTGGATGATCGAGGGCATCAGCGGCATCGAACTGTGCCGGCGCCTGCGCCGCAAGCCGGCCACCGCGAACCTGCCGATCCTGATGCTGACCGCGCGGGGGGAAGAGGCGGACCGGCTGCGCGGGCTCGAAACCGGCGCCGACGACTTCATCACCAAGCCGTTCAGCCCCAAGGAACTCGTCGCCCGCGCCGCCGCGGTGCTGCGCCGGGTGCGGCCCGCACTGGCGGCCGAAGCACTGAGCTATGGCGGGCTTGAGATGGACCTTGCCGCCCACCGTGTCCGGCGCGGCGGGCAGGCGGTGGCGCTGGGCCCGACCGAGTTCCGGCTGCTGCGCCATTTCCTCGAACACCCCGGCCGGGTTTTCTCGCGCCAGCAGCTGCTCGATGCGGTGTGGCGCCATAATGAAGAGATCGAGCTTCGCACCGTCGACGTCCACATCCGCCGCCTGCGCCAGGCGCTCGGCGAGCCCGATATCGTGCGGACGGTGCGCAGTGCCGGCTATGCGCTGGAGTCTGCGGCGTAGAGTTCGGTACGCGTTCTATCTCAGGTCAAAGACTCGGGTCGCCGCCTAGCGCGCGGTAGAGCTCGACGACGCTGCGGGCGCGGACCAGTCGTGTCTGGGCAAGCGAGCGGCGAGCGGCGTAGAGCGAACGCTGGGCATCGAGACTCTCGAGGAACGAAGCAACGCCGCCGCGGTAGCGCGCGGCGGTCAGGTTGGCGGTGTCTTGCGCGGCCGCTTGGAGTTCGAGTTGCGCCGCGAGCTGTTCGTTAACGGTGGCGCGGCGGGCGAGGGCGTCGGCGACGTCGCGGAAGGCGCTCTGCAACGTGCGCTGATAGGTGGCGAGGGACGCCTCGCGCTGGGCGCGGGCATAGTCGAGATTTCCGCGGTTGGTGCCACCGAAGACTGGCAGGCTGACGCTGGGCGTGATCGCCGCGCTGAACGCGCTGGTGGAGAACAGCCCGGTCAGCGCACTGCTGGCGAGCCCGGCCAGCCCGGTCAGCGAGATGCGCGGGAAGAAGGCCGCGCGCGCCGCCCCGATCTGAGCGCTGGCCGAGCGCAGGCGGAACTCGGCCTCGAGGACGTCGGGGCGGCGCAGCAGGATCGAGCTGTCGAGCCCGGCCGCCGCGGGCACTGCGGTCGGCTCCACTTGCTCGATGGAGGCGGGCAGGTCCGCGTCCGCGACCGGCGATCCGGCGAGCAGGTCGAGCGCGTTACGATCCTGCTGGACGAGCGTCGTGAGATTGGCGAGGTCCGACTGCGCTGTGGCCCGAACCGTTTCCGCCTGGCGCAGGTCGGTGCGCGGCGCAACGCCGCCCTGGAGCCGCAGCCGGGTGAGCCGCTCGCTCTGGCTGGCGACGGCGACCGTGTCGCGGGCGATGGCGAGCAGCGTGCGGTCTGTCGCCAGCGTGAACCAGGCATCGGCGACGTCGGCCACCAGCGTCAGCCGTGTCGCCCGCGCCGCGGACTCGCTGGCGAAATAGCTGTTGAGCGCGGCGTTGTTGAGGCTGCGCACCCGGCCGAACAGGTCGATCTCGAACGCCGACGTGCCGACGTCCGCGCTGTAGCTGGCACTGACGTTGCGGCCGCTCCCGCCGTTGAAGCGGACCGACGTGTCCGCGCCGGCCGTGATGGTCGGCAACAGGGCTGACCGCTGGACCCGGTATAGCCCCCGCGCGGCCTCGATGTTCGCCAGGGCCAGGCGGACGTCCTGGCTGTTGGTCAGCGCCTGGGCGATCACGCGCTGCAGCCGCGGATCGATGAACAGGGCACGGCGATCGAGCGAAGTGAGCGTGCGCTCGCTGGCGATCAGGGCAGGATTGCGCACCGGCCAGGTGACCGGGATTGAGGGCGCCGGCTGCGCGTCGGGCGGCTCCAGATTGCACCCCGCGAGCGACGCCACCAGCATGGGCAAGACGAACCGCCGAACCATCAGGCGCCCTGGGGTGCGAGCCGGGTCGCGGCCTGGCGCTGCCGCGTGAACAGCTTGCGAACCAGCACGAAGAACAGCGGCACCAGGAAGATCGCGATCGCGGTGGCAGTCAGCATCCCGCCGACCACTGCCGTGCCGATCTCGACCCGGCTCTTGGCGCCGGCTCCGGTCGAGATGGCCAGCGGCACGACTCCGAACATGAAGGCAAGGCTGGTCATGATGATTGGCCGCAGACGCAGCCGCGCGGCCTCGATCGCGGCGTCGACCGCGCTCTTGCCGGCGAGCTCGGCCTGCTCCGCAAATTCGATGATAAGGATCGCATTCTTCGCCGACAGCCCCATCGTGGTCAGCAGCCCGACCTGGAAGAACACGTCGTTCTGCAGGCCGCGCAACCACACCGCCAGCGCCGCCCCGACGAGCCCGATCGGGATGACCAGCATCACGGCGATGGGGATCGACCAGCTCTCGTAAAGCGCGGCGAGGCACAGGAACACGACGACCAGCGAGATGCCGTAGAGGAACGGCGCCTGGCTCCCGCTCAGCCGCTCCTGGTAGCTGAGCTCGGACCAGCCCACCGAGGTCCCGGGCAGCTTCGCCGCCATCGCCGCCATCGCGTCCATCGCCTCGCCCGAACTATGGCCTTCGGCGGCTTGACCCTCGATCTGGTACGAAGATGTGCCGTTGAACCGCGACAAGCTCGATGGCGCCTGGCTCCAGCCGGTGCGCGCGAAGGCGGAAAAGGGCGCCATCTGCCCGCTCGTCCCGCGCACGAACCACGACGCGAGATCCTCGGGCCGGCTGCGGTACGGCGCATCGCCCTGGACGTAGACGCGCTTGACCCTTCCGCGGTCGATGAAGTCGTTGACGTAAGTGCCGCCCCACGCGATCGCCAGCGACTGGTCCGCCTGTTGCGGGCTGATGCCGAGGGCGCCAAGCTTCTGGTCGTCGACGCTGACCGTCAGATTTGGGTTGTCCTCGAGCGTCGATAGGCGAACACCGGTGATCGCCGGATCGCTCTGCGCATCGTCGATCAGCGCGTCGCGCGCGGCCTTGAAGTCGGTACGGCTAAGTCCGCCGGTGTTGAGCAGCTGCATGGTGAAGCCATTCGACTGGCCAAGCCCGCGAACCGCCGCCGGGGAGGTCGCGACGAACTGCACGTCGCGCTGCAGACGGCTGATGTCGGCGGTGGCACGTCGCGTAATCGCGTCGGCGCTCTGATTGCTGTTCGTGCGCTGATCCCATGGCTTGAGCGCCAGGAACCCGCGGCCGGCATTCTGCCCGCCGGAACCGGCGCCGCCCTGCCCGGAGACGGTGTAAACACCTTCGATCACGTCTGCCATCTGGGAGCTGAAGTATTGCTGGACGGCCATTGCCGCCGCCTGCGTCCGGTTCAGCGTGGCCCCGGGCGGCAGCGTGTACTGGATCTGCGCACGGCCTTGATCCTCTACCGGCAGGAAGCTCGACGGCAGGGTGCCGAGCAGAAGGACCAGCAAGGCGATGATCGCGGCATAGCCGAGCAGCGCCCAGCGAGGCGCCGCGATGATCGTCCGTACCCGCTCACGATAACGATCCGACGTTCGCCCGAACCAAGCGTTGAAGCGATTGCCGTAGCCCTGGATCGTCCGCAGCCAGGCCGCTTCCTGATGGCGCTCGCGGCGCTTGAGAAGGGTCGCGGTCAGGGCCGGCGTCAGCACCAGCGCCACGATTACCGACAGCACCATCGAGGACACGATCGTGATCGAGAACTGGCGGTAGATGACGCCGACCGAACCGCCGAAGAAGGCCATCGGCAGGAACACCGCCGACAGGACCAGGGCGATGGCGATGAGCGCCGTCGAGATCTCGTCCATCGACCGGATGGTGGCGTCCCGCGCGGAGATGTCCGGATTCTCCGCCATCACGCGCTCGACGTTCTCCACCACGACGATCGCGTCGTCGACCAGCAGGCCGATCGAAAGGACCATGCCGAACAGGGTGAGCGTGTTGATGCTGAAACCCGCGACCGCAAGCACGCCAAACGTACCGAGAAGCACCACCGGAACCGCGATCGCCGGGATCAGCGTCGCCCGCCAGCTCTGCAGGAACAGGAACATGACCAGGACCACAAGCACGATCGCCTCGACCAGCGTTTTGATCACCTCGTTGACCGACAGGCGGATGAACGTCGTGGCGTCGATCGGGAAGGTGTAGCGGTAGCCCACCGGAAAACTCTCGGCTTGGGCCGCGACCTCCTTCTTGACGAGGTCGGATGTCTTCAGCGCGTCGGCGCCAGGCGCGAGCTGCACCGCGATGCCGGCCGCAGGGTGGCCGTTGTAGCGGCTGACGACGCTGTAATTCTCGGCACCGAGCTCGACCCGCGCGACGTCGCCGAGAAGAACGTTCGACCCGTTGGGCTGGCTCTTCAGTACGATGTTGCGGAATTGCTCAGGCGTGTTGAGCCTCGATCGGGCGGTGACCGTCGCGGTCAGCATCTGGTCCGGTCCGGACGGGAGAGCGCCGAGCTGGCCTGCCGCGACCTGCGTGTTCTGGGCCTGGACTGCTGCGGTCACGTCCGCCGGCATTAGCTGGACGGCGGCGAGCTTGTACGGATCGAGCCAGATGCGCATCGCATATTGCGAGCCGAACACGTTCAAGTCACCGACGCCCGGGATGCGGCCGATGGCGTCCTGCATGTTGGACACCAGGTAATCGGCGACGTCGAGGTTGGTCGCGCGGTCGGTCTGGTCGTACACGGTGACGAGCAGCAGGAAGTCCGGGTTCGACTTGGTGACGTTGACGCCCTGTTGCTGGACCTGCTGCGGCAAGCGCGAGATCGCCTGCTGGACCTTGTTCTGGACCTGCACCTGCGCAATGTCCGGGTCGACTCCCTTCTGGAACGTCGCCGTGATCGCCGCCGATCCCGCGGAACTTGAGTTCGAGCTGAAGTAGATCAACCCGTCGATCCCGGTCAGCTGCTGCTCGATGACCTGAGTGACGCTGGTCTCGACCGTTGCGGCGGAGGCGCCGGGATACGTTGCGCGCACGTTGACCGAGGTCGGGGCAATGTCCGGATATTGCTCGATCGGCAGGCTCAGCACGGCGCCAAGGCCGGCGAGCATAATGACGATCGCGATCACCCAGGCGAAGATCGGCCGGGCGATGAACAGCCGTGAGA
>CAXSDY010000109.1:0-5945 GCA_964235835.1 uncultured Sphingomonadaceae bacterium
AGCCCGGCGCCAGGATGGCCTCCGGATTTGAGGCCGGCAGCAAGCCGCTGACCCGAACCCGTCCGCCATGCTCGCGGTCCTGCTGCGTGTCCCACTTGGGCAGGATAAGCAGGGTCGCGCGACCGTGGCGCCGGCCCAGCGCCTCGCTCAGGCTGATGAACCCGTCGTCCGGACTGATCACGACCAGTTCCTCGCCGCCGAGCTGACGGTCGTTGCGAACGATGATCGGATGGCGTCCGGTCGCCTCCGCCAGTTGCACCAGCCCGCTGAACCCGACCGCCGACCGCGACAGCGCATGGGTTCCGCCATTGTCGCCCGAGCGGAGGTCGGGCGCATAGGCGCCGAGCACCAGCAGTGCGATGAACGCCAAGATCCCGACGAAGGTGACGAGGACCATCGTGCCGCGGTCGAACGTCCTGGCCGTGTCGCCGCTCACCGCCGCCACGATCCGGCCGTCGCCAGCTCGCTGTATGACCGCCGTGCTTCGAGCCATTCAGGCTCGTCGATCGGGCGCTCGCCGAACAAGCTTCGCTCGACCTTGCGGGCGATCGTCTCGAACAGCTCACGGACGCGGCCCGGCAGCAGCGCCGAGGTGGCGAGCTCGCGGCCGGTCAGCGACGGACGGGCCAGCTCCGGCCGGCGCCCGCCGACGTCCTCGATGGTCCGCAGCAGCAGGCTGTGGATCGCTTCGGCATAGCGGCCCTGCGCGGCCAATGCATCGGCCTCGGCCAGCCAGGCGCGCACCGGGACGGCGCCCGGGGTCCATTCCTCCGTTTCGTCCGCAGGCGCCGGGCTCGCCACTCGCCACCCACGCCAGCGCCAGGTGCCGCGGCGAACGCGCTGGACGATCACGACGGCCGCCGCCACCGCAGCAAGCCCGAGCACACCCCACAGCAGCAGCCTGGCATAAGCCGCATCAGGAAAGAAACTGCCGATCCACGCCAGCAATCGCCCGAACGGCCGGAAGATCATGGTCAGGAAGCGTCCGAGCGCCTCGGCCCAGGCGGGCGGCGGCGGCGGCGGGACGGAAGGCGGCAGGTTGAACTGCACCGAACTATCCCCGCGTAGCGCACGATACGCGGCGTCGAGCTGCGCGCCATTGAATTGGGACGCGGCCCGGCCGTTCGCTCCGCTTCCCTCCAGGATAAACCGTGCCCCTCTCGCCGCCAAAGCTTACCGGCGGTGCCTGCACGCGCAAGTCTTGAAATCTGGTGGACAGCGCGGCTGCGATCCCGCACCTTGCCGAAGCGGACAGGGAACGGTTTTATGGCAACAATGGCTCTTGCGGGCGAAACACGCGGCGTCTCGATCGGCCGCGTGATTCAGCGGGCGTTCGGCACGATCACCGGCAACCCGCTGGTCACTCTGGGGCTGGCATTTGTTCTCGGCGGCTTGCCGAGCTTGATCCTGCGGCTGGTCCGGCCGGGCCTCGTTGGGGTGCGGCCCGGGACGACGCCCGGAGCGTTCGGCAGCGCCATGTGGGAGACGATCATCATCTCAAGCCTCCTCGGCATCGTCCTGTTCGGCATCATCCAGGGCGCCCTCGTCCGCGCCACCGTCGCTCACAGCGAGGGGCGCGAGGCGAGTTTCGCGGAATGCATATCGGTCGGGCTGCGAGCTGCCCTGCCGGTCATCGGCCTGATGATCCTGTGGTACTTCGCCTCAGCGCTTGGCTTCCTGCTGCTGTTCGTGCCCGGCGTGATCCTGGTGCTGATGTGGTCTGTCGCGATTCCGGCCCTTGTGGAGGAACGAACCGGCATCATCGCTGCATTCGGGCGGAGCCGCTTTCTCACTCGAGGCGAGCGCTGGAAGATCCTTGGCCTACTGCTCGTCGTACTGGCGGTGTACCTGCTGCTTCTGGCGGTCGTCGGGCTGCTGGGCTACTCGGTCTTCAAGCAGGGGGCGACGGACAACTTCTCGGCCGGCGCACTGATTGGGAACGTCCTGTTCGGAACCCTTCAGCAGGCTCTGTGGGGCACCATGCAGAGCTCATTATTCGTCGAGCTCCGTGAAGCCAAGGAAGGCAGCAGCGTCGGCAATCTCAGACAGGTCTTCGCCTAGTCGGTCGCCCGTGGTTCCCTGCCTCGGTGCGATGGCCACGTTCGCTCAGCGCCGCCAGCTGCCACGGGCGCGGCTGAGGTGGGTAGGACAATCGGGCAAGATCCAGCTCGCGGACGGCGGAAGACGAGAGTCGGTGGCCACGCCTGCTGATTCATCGACCTGCACGGTAGAGATGGCTGAGAAAACGCGCGGACGACGCATTTTCCTGCCGTAGCAACCACTTGGGACTGTGTGGCGCGCCCGGCTGGATTCGAACCAGCGGCCTCAAGATTAGAAGTCTCGTGCTCTATCCAGCTGAGCTACGGGCGCGTGGCGGCGGCCTTAGCGGAGCAAACGCTGTCATGCGACTGCTTCGAGGAGGTCGCCGAACACTCCGGCGAACAGGCGGCGGCCGTCGGTCCCGCCGTGCGCTGGCTCCAGCGCGCGTTCGGGGTGGGGCATCATGCCGAGCACATTGCCCGCCTGGTTGACGATGCCGGCGATGCCACGGGCCGATCCGTTGACCTCCTCGCCATAGCGGAACACGACCCGCCCGTCGGCCTCGAGCCGGTCGAGCGTCGCCGGGTCCGCCTGGTAATTGCCGTCGTGATGGGCGACCGGGATGGTCACCGCCTCGCCTTGGTCGAAGCCTTGGGTGAACAGCGTCTGGTTGTTCTCGACGTTCAGCCTGACCGGTCGGCAGACGAACTTTAGCCCCGCATTGCGCATCAACGCGCCCGGCAGCAGCCCGGCCTCGGTCAGCACCTGGAACCCGTTGCAGACGCCGAGAACCGGCACCCCCCGCTCGGCCGCGTCGGCCACCGCGCGCATTACCGGCGAGCGCGCCGCCATCGCTCCGGAGCGGAGATAGTCGCCGTAGGAGAACCCGCCCGGGATGGCGACGAAGTCGGTGCCGTCGGGCAGGCTCGTCTCGCGGTGCCAGACCATCGCCGGGGCATGTCCCGTTACGGTCCCGACGGCGACCTTGAGGTCACGGTCGCAGTTGGAACCGGGGAAGACGATCACCGCACTCTTCACGCGGGCTGCTCCAACTGTTCGATGCGGAAGTTTTCGATGACCGTATTGGCCAGCAGCTTGCGGCACATCGCCTCGATGTCCGCTTCGCTCGTGCCGTCGGCGAGATCGAGTTCGATCAGCTTGCCCTGCCGCACCCCGGTCACGCCGGAGAAGCCGAGGCCTTCGAGCGCGTGATGGATCGCCTTGCCCTGCGGATCGAGCACGCCGGGCTTCAGGGTAACGAACACGCGCGCTTTCATGTCGATCTCGCTGTTTGGCCGGCCGGACGCTATGCCGTTCAGGCAGGCTGCCGACAAGCTTTACCGAAACTTCATGCCCCCGCGGCTACGATCATCGGAACCGTTCGGGAAGGATGACCCGCATGTTGATTGCGATGGCTGCCGCCATGTTCGTCGCCCTGTTCGGTTGGGGTTCGACCTACTTCGGGTGGAGCGACCCCGATGGCAAGGTGCAGCTGGCGCTGTTCACCACCTTCGTGCTCGGGCTCGTGTGCGGCTACAAAACACGGGATTGATCCGCTAGGCGGGCGCGTGCTCCCGCTTCCGCCCTACGCCGAGCTGCTGCAGCTGACGACGCAAGCCGACCCGGGCACCGGCGACCCGCTGTTCGTCATGCCCCCGCACGAGGGGGTGATCGGGCGGCCCGGCTTCCTCCACGGGGGCGCGATCGCGGGCCTGTGCGAATATGCCGCCTTTGCCGCGCTCGGCGCCGCGTTGGGCGACGAACCGGTCCGAATGAAGCCGATCACGGTCAGCGTGGACTATCTGCGCGGCGGACGGCTCGAGCCGACGCGCGCACGGGCCGAGATCGTGCGCCTCGGCCGCCGCATCGCCCATCTCGAAGTCCGCGCCTGGCAGGACGACGAGGAGCGCCCGATCGCGCTCGCCCGGCTCAACTTCCTGCTCGAACGGCCGGCCTGACGCCAGCCGCCCGGCCGTTCTGCGCGCCGCCTCAGACCTTCGCTTCGAACGCGCCCTCGCCGGCATAGATCTGCATGTAGCGGCGCGTGATCATGGCGATGTTGTCGTCCATCCACCCCGCCATGTCCTGCTCCTGCGCCAGCGTCTGCTGCAAGAGGCCGGTCGCGTCCCGGGAGCCCAATTCCTCGCCCATGGCGATCAGCGACTTGTAGCTGGCGATCTCGAAATTCTCGAACGCCAGATTGGCATAGCTGTTCTTCAGGATTTCGTCGCTCGCGGCGCTGTGCCCGATCGCGGCCATGCCGCCCGCCATGCCGAGCGCGGCGTCCTTCAGCACGGACCCACCCGTCCCATGCCGCTCCAGCAGCTGGTCGAGCCGCGCGATTTGCCCGTGCGTCTCCTCGATGTGGGCGTTGAGCCGGTCGCGAAGCTCGGGATAATGATCCAGCCGCGCGACCTGCGGCGTCATGATGGAGAGCGCCTGCTTCTCGAGCGCATGCGCGTTCTTCAGGCCGGTGACGAACAGGTCGGTGAGTCGATCGGAAGCGCGGCTGATCGTTGCCATTGCTCGTATCCCATTGTTCGAGTTCGATAAGGGAGCAACCGGCAACGGTTCGGGAGGTTCAACCGAACTGCCCAACCTGGATCAAGCTGGGCGGGTTCAGTAGCCGCTCAGCTCGGCGACGCGAGCCGCATGGAAGCGCGGACCGCCGAACAGTTCGTCGAGCACCGCCTCCCGCTTCATGTAGAGGCCGATGTCGTGCTCGTCGGTCATGCCGATGCCGCCGTGCATCTGCACGCCCTCCTGTACCGCCAGCTTGGCCGTGCGTCCGGCCTTCGCCTTGGCGACCGAGACCATCAGTTCGGCCCGCGGGTCGTTGCGGTCGAGCAGCTCGGCCGCCTTCATCGCCGCCGCATGGGCGATCTCGATCTCGCCGTAGAGATGCGCTGCTCGGTGCTGGAGCGCCTGGAACTCGCCGATCAGCTTGCCGAACTGCTTGCGCTGGCGAAGGTAGTCGACGGTCATGTCGGACGCGCCGCTCGCCACCCCGACCAGTTCGGCGGCTGCCCCGGCCCGTGCGGCGTTCAGCGCCCGCTGCAGCGGCGACCAGCCGCCGTCGACCTCGCCGACCACCGCGTCGCCGTCCACCGCGACGTTCGACAGGGTCAATCGCGCCGCGTGCGACGAGTCGGTCAGCACGACGTTCTCGATCTCCACGCCGGCAACGCCCCGCTCGATCGCGAACAGCGACAAACCCTTGCGCTCGCCCGGGGATCCGGCGGTCCTGGCGGCGACCAGGATCAGGTCGGCGCTCGCCCCGTGGACGACGAACTGCTTGGCCCCGCTCAGCGAGAAGCCGTTGCCCGAGCGTTCGGCGCGCATGGCCGTGCCCGCCGGATCGTGCGACCGCCCTTCGTCGATCGCCAGCGCCGCCACCGTATCCCCGGCGATGATGCCGGGGAACCAGCGCTCGGCCTGACCGCTGCCCTCCAGCGCGCGCACCGCCGCGACCGCCGTCGTCAGGAACGGCGAGGGGGTCAGGTTGCGCCCGATCTCCTGCAGCACCAGCCCGGCTTCGACGGCCCCGAGCCCCAGTCCGCCTTCACTCTCCGGAATGACGACGCCGGTCAGGCCGAGCTCCGCGAACTGCTTCCACAGCCCGTGCCCGAAGCCGTCCTTGCAGCCGGTGTCACGCCAGTGCCGCAGCTGCGACTTGATCGCCCCTTCGTCGGCCATGAAGGGCCGGACCATGTCGTGGAGCTGCTTCTGGTCGTCCGTAAGAATGGTCATGATATTCCCCTAATCTCTCCTACCCGTGCTTCCGCGGGGAGGCGGACGGAGGGGTTCTTGGTCGCGCCCGAAGAGCCTCTCCGTCGGCCTGTGGCCGCCTCCTCCCCTGCCAATGCAGGCGAGGAGAAGGCGTTACGCGCCCGGCAGGCGCAGGA
>CAXSDY010000109.1:5955-8170 GCA_964235835.1 uncultured Sphingomonadaceae bacterium
GCCCTCGATCGAATTGCCCTTGGTGCGCAGCCAGTCGCGCGGCGCCTTGCCGCCCCTTGACCGCTCGCTGTCCCACTCCAGCGCATCCGAGCCACCCGCCGCCATCATCAGTTCGTGGCGGCGCTTGTTGAGCTCGGTCCCGGCATATTTCATCATGCTCGGCTGGGCGGGGTGCGCCTCGCCCGCCTTGAGCTGGTCGATGAAGTGCTCGCTCATCGCGCTGAACGCGATCGCATCGACGTCGAACTCGGCGATTTCGGCGCGCAGCAGCGGATCGACCACCCCGACGCTCGCGCCGAGCGCCGTGCGTTCACCGCCCAGGCCCATGCCGCTGATCATCTCACGCTCGTGCCCGAGCAGGTATTTGGCGACGTCCCAGCCGCGGTTGACCTCGCCGACGACCTGGTCCTTGGGCACCTTCACGTCATCAAAGAAGGTCTCGCAGAACGGCGAGCTGCCGCTGATCAAGAGGATTGGCTTGGTCGACACGCCCGGCGTGGTCATGTCGAACAGCAGGAAGCTGATCCCCTGATGCTTGCTCTCGCTCGACGTGCGCACCAGGCAGAAGATCCAGTCCGCTTCGTCGGCATAGCTGGTCCACACCTTCTGGCCGTTAATCAGCCAGTGGTCGCCCCGATCTTCGGCCTTGGTCTGCAATCCTGCCAGATCGGATCCCGCGCCGGGCTCCGAATAGCCCTGGCACCAGCGGATTTTCCCCGCCGCGATGTCGGGCAGGAAGCGCATCTTCTGCTCCTCCGTGCCATATTTCAGCAGCGCCGGCCCGAGCATCGAGATGCCGAAGCTGTAGAGCGGCTGGCGCGCGCCCATCGCCGCCATCTCCTCCTTGAGCACCTTGGCTTCGGCCGGGCTCAGCCCGCCGCCGCCATATTGGCGCGGCCAGTCGGGCACGGTGTAGCCGCGCTCGGCGGTGGCCTCGAGCCACTGGCGCTGCGCGTCCGACTGGAACACCCAGTTGCGGCCGCCCCAGCAGGCATCCTTCTCGCTCCGCATGGGCAGGCGCATCTCGGGCGGGCAATTCGCCTCCAGCCAAGCGCGCGTCTCAGTGCGGAATCCGTCCAGATCGGCCATCGCTCTTGTCCTTCTCGGCCCCCCGTCCTAGCCGCTTTTGGAACCAGACGTGGCCGCCACGCAAGGGAGAGCATGCACCGTGGATTTTGACCTTACGGAACGCCAGTCTTTCTTCCGCGACCGGGTCCGCGACTTCATCCAGGAGCATGTCCGGCCGCGAGTCGCGGACTACAAGAAGCAGATCGACGCCGGCGACCGGTGGCAGCCCATCCAGCTGATCGAGGACCTCAAGCCGCTCGCCCGCCAGGCGGGGCTGTGGAACCTGTTCATGCCGCCGGGCGGCGCGCTGCAGCATGTCGACGAGAGCTTCGCCTTCGAAGGCGAGCAGCTGACCAACCTCGAATATGCGCTGTGTGCCGAGGAGATGGGGCGCCTCATCTGGTCGGCCGAAGTGTTCAACTGCTCGGCGCCGGACACCGGCAACATGGAGGTATTCCACCGCTACGGCACGTGCGCGCAGAAGGATCAGTGGCTCGCGCCCTTGATGCGCGGCGAGATCCGCTCGGCATTCCTGATGACCGAACCGGGCGTCGCCTCCTCCGACGCAACCAACATCCAGTGCGAAATTCGCACGGAGGGTGACGATTACGTCATCAACGGCCGCAAGTGGTGGTCGTCGGGCGCCGGCGACCCGCGCTGCAAGGTCGCCATCGTGATGGGCAAGACTGACACGGCCGAGAAGACCTACCGCCAGCAGTCGATGATCCTCGTGCCGCTCGATGCACCGGGGATCACTGTCGAGCGCTACCTGTCGGTGTACGGCTACGACGACGCGCCGCACGGCCATATGGAAATCGAGCTCAAGGACGTCCGCGTCCCGGCCTCCAACATCTTGCTCGGCGAGGGCAGGGGGTTCGAGATCGCCCAGGGGCGCCTCGGTCCGGGCCGCATCCATCACTGCATGCGCACCATCGGCGCTGCCGAGGAAGCCCTGGAGCTGATGGTCGCGAGGCTGCAGTCGCGCACGGCATTCGGCAAGCTGCTCAGCGAGCAGAGCATCTGGGAACAGCGCATCGCCGACGCGCGGATCGAAATCGATTGCTCGCGCCTGCTGTGCCTCAAGGCCGCCGACCTGATGGACAAGGCGGGCAACAAGGCGGCGCGCAACGAGATTTCGATGATCAAG
>CAXSDY010000110.1:0-8126 GCA_964235835.1 uncultured Sphingomonadaceae bacterium
GGAACAGGCGATCCTGGCGCGGTTGATGGCGCAGGCGGAGGGGCGCGGCGGCGAGCTGGTGACGCTGCGCGCGCTCGTCGAGGAGGCGAGCGAGGCGGGGGCGGCGCGGGCGCTGGGTGCGCTGGGCCTCGACGATCCGCGGGCGCGGCGGGACATGGACGAGCTGCGCGAACTGCTGTCGGCGTGGCGCGATGCCAAGCGGTCCGCGGGCAAGGCGGTGGTGGCGTGGTTCGTGCGGGTCTGCTGCGCGCTACTGCTCGTCGGGCTGGCGGTGCGGTTCAAGCTGGCGGCGGGGTTGATCGGGTGAGGGGGATCAGGTTCGCGGGGTATGCGGCGGTGTTCGATCGGGTGGATGCGGGCGGCGACGTGGTTCGCGCCGGGGCGTTCGCGGAAACGCTGGCGCGCAAGGGTGCGGTGCCGTTGCTGTGGCAGCACCAGGCGGGCGCAGTGATCGGCGAGGTCGAAAGCGTGGCGGAGGATGCGCGGGGGCTGCGCGTGATCGGACGGGTCGATGCCGGGCGGGCGGGGGCGCTGGTCGCGAGCGGGAAGCTCGATGGATTGAGTTTTGGCTATCGCGTCGGGCGGGCCGAGCGGGTCGGCGGGGTGCGCGAGCTGCACGAGCTGGACCTGGTCGAGGTCAGCCTGGTGGCGAGCCCGATGCAGAAGCTGGCGCGGGTGCATGCGGTGGAAGGCTAGGGGTTTTTCACGCGAAGGCACGAAGGCACGAAGAAGGTTTTCGGCGAGGAGCGCGAATGCTCCGACGTCTTCCTCTCCTTCGTGGCTTCGTGCCTTCGTGTGAACCGATCTTCTGAGCGCTTTCGCGCTCGTTTCTTTGCCCGGGCGTGCGCCGGGATGACGACAATTCGAGGGTTTGAACCTGCGGCATTCGCGGCGGGAACGAGGGGGTGTGGCATGGAGGAATTGGGCATGATCGAAGTGAAGGCGGATGCGCTGGAGGCGTCGTTCGAGGCGTTCGAGCAGAATGGCGCGCAGCAGGACGGGGTGGCGGCGCTGCAGGCGGAACTGACGCTGCTCAAGAAGAAGATCGCCGACGGGACGATCGCGGCGCAGCGGCCGCTGCTCGACGGGGTGAAGTCGGCGGAGAGCGACGCGTTCGTGCAGCGCTATGTGCGCCAGGGGATCGAGAACGGGCTCGAGCAGAAGGCGCTCGCGTCGACGACGGACGGGGCCGGCGGCTATGCCGTGCCGCGCGAGATCGACCAGGCGATCGGCGAGACGCTGGTGGCGATCTCGCCGATCCGCGCCATCGCCAATGTGGTGAAGGTCGGCAGCGCCAATTACCGCAAGCTGGTAGCGAGCGGCGGCACGCCGTCGGGCTGGGTCGCGTTCGACGGTGCGCGGGTCGAGAGTTCGACGCCGAGCTTTACCGAAATCGTGCCGGCATCGGGCGACCTCTATGCGAATCCCGCGGCGACGCAGCAGATGCTCGACGATGCGATGTTCGACGTCGAGGCGTGGCTGGCGCAGGAGATCGCAACCGAGTTCGCGCGGGCCGAGGGTCAGGCGTTCGTCAAGGGGACGGGGGTTGCCCAGCCGCTCGGCTTCCTGGCGTCGCCCAATGCGACGACGGCCGACGGCGTGCGGGCGACGGGCACGCTGCAGACGCTCGGCACGGGGACCGCGGGCGCATTCCCGGCGAGCAATCCGCAGGACAAGCTGATGGACCTGGTGCAGACGTTGCGGCAGCCGTACCGGCAGGGCGCGTGCTTCGTCATGAACTCGACGACGGCGATGACCATCCGCAAGTTCAAGACGAGCGACAATGCGTATATCTGGCAGCCGGGGCTGGTGTCCGGATCGCCGGCGACGCTGCTCGGCCATCCGGTGATCGAGGCCGAGGACATGCCTGACATCGGCGCGAACAGCCTATCGATCGCGTTCGGCAATTTCAAGCAGGGCTATACGATCGCCGAACGCAACGCGACGACGATCCTGCGCGATCCGTACACGCACAAGCCGTACGTGCACTTCTATGCGACGCGGCGGATCGGCGGGCAGGTGACGAATTCGGAAGCGATCAAGCTGCTGAAGTTCGCGTGATCTGAGGCGAAGAGCGGCACCGGCCCGCACCCCCCGCCCGGCCAACCCACAAGATACACTGAATGGGTTGGCCGGGCGGGGGAGCGGGCCGGTGCCGCACAACAACGGAGGGCGCGCATGGCGGGGCCATTTAGACCGAAGTTCGCCGACTTGGTGCGCAACTTCACGACGACGAGCGGGACCGGGAACATCGCGCTGGGGGCGGCGGTGGCGGGGCATGCGAGCCTGGCCGGCGCGGTCGCGGTCGGCGAGCGGTTCTTCTATTGCATGCAGGGCATCGACAAGCCGGCCGAGCGCGAGGTCGGGCGGGGCACGATGACCGCGAACGGCACGGTCGCGCGCGAGCCGATCGGCGGAGCGACCAACTTCTCGAACGGGACGAAGACGATCGCGCTGGTCGTCGCGGCCGAGTGGTTCGACGATATCGCGAGCTGGATCAACGGGGGCGCGGAGAGCCTGTCGGCGCTGGCGACGAGCGACAAGTCGAGCCTGGTCGCCGCGGTCAACGAGGTGGCGGGATCGGCCGGGTCGGGCGGCGGCGGCGGAGCGACGCTGACGTTTGCGGGCGCGGCCGGGGCGGCCATTCCGGCGAGCGCGACGGCGGTCGACACGACCGGTTACGCCGGCGCCGGGGCGGGCGCGGCGCGCTATGTCTACGACGCGGCGGTCAATGCGGCGTTCGTGACCGCCAATCCGCGCACGAGTTTCCTGAGCGCCGGCGGGCGCGGGTTCCGGCTCGATCCGGGGCAGCGGCTGACGATCGAGATGTTCGGCGGCAAGGGCGACTGGAACGGAGCGAGCGGAACCGACAATCTGGCGGCGCTGAATGCGGCCATCGGCTATTTCGCGACGCCGTCCTATGCCGGCATCTGGGAGTCGGCGCAGCCGCTGCGCTTGGGTGCGGGAAGTTATTATTTCTCGGCCCGCGTCGAGCTGCACAAGCGGGTGACGATCGTCGGGGCGGGGACGGGGCATGACCTGGGCGGGAATGCGGGACCGACCAGCTGGGTGTTCCCCAAGGCGCAGGGCGCGATCATCTTCCAGGACCGCACGACGAGCGGGCGCGCGGGCTATACGGCGGGCGCCGAACTGGGGTCGTCGCGCGGGTCGGTGATCGAAGGGATCTCGTTCGTCGGCACGGGCAGTTCGAGCGACCTCACCGCGCACTGCATCCAGTGGCGGACGACCGCGAGCGTGCGCAACTGCCGCTATTACAACGTGGCAGGAAATGCCGAGCATATCGTCGCCTATACCGACGGCAGCGCGGGCCAGCCGTTCGGCGATGCGAACAGCTGGGTGTCGGAGAACAACAAGGTCCACGATTGCGGCGGCAGCGGCCAATATATCCGCGGGTCGGATGTGAATGCCGGCCGGTCGGTCGGGTTCAGCACGGCGGTGTGCGGCGGGTGCGGGATCTACTGCCGGTCGTATTTCGCCAATTTCTTCGCGCCGGGCGACATCGCCGGCTACGGCAACGGCGGGGTGTATCACCTCGGCAATATCTATCAGCTGGTGTCGGACAATGGCGACGGCGGCACGGTCACGCCGGGGACGAACGACAACGTCTGGCACCTGCTCTATGCGGCGAGCGCGTCGGCGCAATTCCCGCAGTGGGCGAGCGGCGGATCGTACCGGTTGATGGTGCCGATCTACGACAGCGGATCGCAGTCGGTGTTCGTATCGCCCTATGTCGAGACGGGCACGGTGGCGTCGGTGATCGTGCCGCCGTCCTACTCGATCGGCGGCACGCTGACGGTGATCGGCGGGTCGCTGGCGGTCGATCCGGCCTATTCGCCCGCGCTGTCGTCACAGACCGGGATCGGGACGGTGCGGCGGTGGGGCGCGGGGTCGTCCGAGCGAGGGAGCTACGGGCTTTATTCGTACGAGCTGGCGGGCGTGCGCAATCCGGCGACGAGCGAATTCTACAATCGGGAGACGCGCGATTATGCGACCGGCGGGGACGGGTCGTGGAAGGAGAGTTTCAGCCAGGGAAATTACCTGCGCTATTACGGCGACACGAACAGCGTGATCGAGTGGCATAGCGGGTCGTCCGCTTACGCCGGGAGCGACACCAAGGGGTATTTCGGGACGTCGGCGCGCCAGGCGCATGTGCGGGCGCTGCCGCGGTTGGCGCTGGGCGGCGGGAGCTATTATACGGAGCATCGCATCGTCCAGATGCTGGACGCCGCGCCGACCGGCGGCGCGCATGCACGCGGCGAATTCGTGTTCAACCTCAATCCGAGCGCGACGGGGACGCTGGGCTGGTCGTGCACCGCCGGCGGGTCGCCGGGGACATGGACCGCGGTGCCGGTGGCGGCGCCGGCGAGCGGTGGCGGCGGCGCTGCGTTCACCGGCAGCTATACCGGCAACACGAACTTCACGGGCGACATGAATGTCACCGGGCAATTCTATGCGAGCAGCGGATCGCTGCATACGTTCGTCTATGCCAATGCTGGGGACGGATCGGGCTACGTCAAGGCGCAGTCGGACAGCGCACTGCTGCCGCTGCATCTGAGCGGGTCGGTGGTCCGGCTGCTCGCCAATTACGGCGTGGTGGCGGAAGCATCGACGGCGCATTTCAATCTGTCCGCGGGAATGGTGTTCAAGATCAACGGCACGCAGGTCGTCGGGGCGCGCGGGGCGGCAGTGGCGGACGCGACCGATGCGGCGAGCGCGGTGACTCAGCTGAACGCGCTGCTGGCGCGGTGCCGCGCGCACGGGCTGATCGCGTGACGCGGGGGGGCCGGCGATGAGCATTTCCGCAAGCGCGGTTTCCGAGGCGCCGATCGCGGCGCCGCCGCTCACGGTGGCGACGGTGATCAAGGTTCCGCCCAAGCGGCAGACGGTGGCGGTGGCGGCGCCGAGCCTGGTGCCGGAGGCGCGGTGAGGGCTTCCGTCCTTCGGTACGCGGCTGCGCCGCACCTCAGGATGAGCGGGTCTTGCATTACAGAAATCACGGGGGAAACGATGAGCTTCCATCTGAAAGATCCGGGGGCGATCCTCGACTATGCGGTCGATTGGGGCGCGGAATATCTCGATAGCGATGCGATCGCGGCGAGCAGATTCTCGGTCGCGCCGATCGAGGAGGGCGGGGCGGCGATCGTCGGCAGCGCCAACGACTTCAAGATCGCGACGGTGACGGTCGCCGGCGGCGTGGCGGGGCACCAGTACCGCGTGACCAACCATGTGGTGATGGCGTCCGGGCGCGAGGACGAGCGGACGATCGTGCTGCGCGTGGAGCAACGCTGATGGCGTCGGGCGTTCTTGGCGGCGGGCTGACCGAGCCGGCGCTGTCGCTGTCGGAGGCGCAGGCGTTCGTGCGGGTCGAGACCGGCGAGGAGGAAGCGCTGCTCGCTGGGCTGGTACGGACGGCGAGCGCATTGTGCGAGGCGTTCATCGGCCAGGCGGTGATCGTGCGCGGGTTCAGCGAGGAGCTGCGCGCGACGGGCGCGTGGCAGCGGCTGGGGCTGACGCCGGTGCGGTCGATCGACGGGGTCGAGAGTGCGGGCGAGGACGGCAGCTTCGCGGCCATGGCGGCAGGCGAATATGCGATCGACATCGACGCGTCGGGCGACGGATGGGTGCGGGCGGGGGCCGCGCGGCGCATCCGGGTGAGTGCGACGGCAGGGCTGGCGCGGGACACGAACGAGGTGCCCGAGCCGCTGCGCCACGGCATCCTGCGGCTGGTCGGCCATCTGTTCGCCAGCCGCGACGGGGGCGGGGTGAGCGGCCCGGGGAGCGAGCCGCCGGCCGCGGTGACGGCGCTGTGGCGGCCCTATCGGCGGATGCGACTGGCATGAGGGATCTGGCATGAGGGATCTGGCATGAGCGCGGCGAGCGAATTCGCCGGATCGCTGCGCGAGCGCATCCTGGTCGAGCGGCCGGTCGAGGCGCGCACCTCGATCGGGGTGCAGCAATTCGGCTGGGAACGGGTGGCGAGCTGCCTCGCGTCGATCGTGCCCGAAGGCGCGGGAGCGGAGCGCGAGGCGATGGCGCTGAGCGCGATGCCGCGGTTCGTGGTGATGATCCGGATGCGCGACGGGATCGCGATCGACCAGCGGCTGCGCTGGGGAACGCGGGTGCTGATGGTGCGCCAGCTGACGAGCGATCCGCGGCTGGGCGACCGGATCACAATGCGCTGCGAGGAGGCGAGAAGCTGATGTTCGAACAGATGGTGCGGCGGGTCGAGGCGGGCGCGGCCGAGGCGGTGCGGCTGCGCACAGCGGCGGTGGCGGAGGCGTTTCGGGAGGCGGTGCCGGGCGGGCTGGTGACGATCGCCGGCGACAGTGTCGTGGTGCGGGCGCGCGGTCTGGTGCGGCGCTGGCTGGAGAGCGCGGCGTTGCGGGCCATCGGGGTGGCGCGGTGAGCGCGGGAGCGGCGCTGCAGGCGGCGCTGGCGGCGCGGCTGGTGGCGCTCGGCGTGCTCGACGGGGTGTATGATGGGCCGCCGGCGCGCGCCGCCTATCCCTATGTGGCGCTGGATGCGGGGACCGAGGCGGACTGGAGCCACAAGAGCGGCGCCGGACGCGAGGTCGCGCTGGCGGTGACGATCTGGGATGCGCAGGCGGACCGGCTGCAGGGGCTGGCCGACGCGGTCGAGGATACGGTCGACGGAACGGTCGGCGCCGAGGGGTGGCAGCTGGTGTCGAGCCAGATGATGCGGCGGCGGGTGGTGCGCGATGTCGCCGGGCCGTGGGCGGTGGCGATCGATTTCCGGGTGCGGCTGCTGGCGACCGGGTGAGCCCCCTCGCCCTTCCGCAGCCTTTGGCTGCTCCCTCCCTCTCCCGCGAGGGGAGAGGGGTTCTTTCCTTGTCCCACGAGGGGAGGGATTTCTTTTTGAGGAGAATGACATGGCGGCGGAGCGGGGGAGTGCGTTTTTGCTCAAGATCGGCAGCGGTGGGGCGAGCCCGACCTTTGCGACGGTCGCGGGGCTGAAGACGACCAATGTGGCGATCAACGGCGATCTGGTGGCTGTGACCAGCAAGGACAGCGGCGGGTGGCGCGAATTGCTGTCCGGCGCGGGGGTGCGCTCGGTGTCGGTGGCGGCGAGCGGGATCTTCACCGGCAGCGCAGCGGAAGTTCAGGTGCGCGGGCTCGCGCTGGCCGGGGCGATCGAACAATATGAGCTAAGCTTCGAGAGCGGCGAGCGGATGCGCGGCGCGTTCGTCGTCAGCAAGCTCGATTACTCGGGCGATTACAACGGCGAGCGGGCGTACACGATGGCCCTCGAAAGCTCCGGGCCGGTGGTCGCGCTGTGAGTGGTGCGAACCCTTATCGCGGAGAGGCGAGCCTGGTCGTCGGCGGCGAGGCGGTGGTGCTTCGGCCAAGTTTCGGCGGGCTGGTCGCGGCCGAGGAGGAACTGGGGCCGCTGTTCGCGCTGGTCGAGCGGGCGAGCGAGGGGCGGCTGACCTTGGGCGAGATCGCGGTGCTGTTCGATCATGTGTCGAAGGCACGGCCGGGGGCGATCACGCGCGAGCAGATCGGCGAGGCGATCGTCGCGCAAGGGCTGGCGATCGTGACGCCGGTGCTGCGCATGCTGCTCGGGCAGATCCTGCAGGGGCGATGAACGACCGGTTCGGCGCCGCGGCGACGCGGCTGGCGGGGGCGGCGGCGGCGCTGCTCGGCTGGCGGCCGGGCGAGTTCTGGGCGGCGACACCGGCGGAACTGGCGAGTGCGCTCGTCATCGACGGCGAGGCGGGTGAGCCGGCGGATCGGGCAACGATGGCGGCGCTGCTGGCGCGGTTTCCGGACGAGGGGGCAGGATGAGCGATCTGGTCGAACAGATGGTGGTCAGCGTGCGCGCGGACACGACCGCGTTCGCGCGCGACGTGGCGGACATGCGCGGGCAGCTGGAAGGGCCGCTGGCGAGCGGTGCGGGGCGGGCTGGGCTGACGATCGAGCGCGCGCTGGGCAAGGCGGTGATCTCGGGCAAGTTCGGGTTCGACGACCTCAAGAAGGTCGCGCTGACGGCGCTCGGCGAGATCGCCAACGCGTCGATGCGCGCGGCGTTCGGGACGAGCGGCGGCGGCGGCATGGCCGGCGGGATCGGGACGATCCTGTCGAGCG
>CAXSDY010000111.1:0-8120 GCA_964235835.1 uncultured Sphingomonadaceae bacterium
AGCACGACCTGGCTCTTGGTCACCTTGGCGCCATCGGCTTCCAGCGCGTCGACGATGTCGCGCGCGCTGACCGACCCGTAAAGTTGGCCGACGTTCGACGCCTGACGGATCAGCGTGACCGACTTGCCCTCGACGCTCTTGGACGCCGTCTCGGCTTCCGAGCGCTTGTTGGCGTTGTCGGATTCGATCCGCGCGCGGTTGCTCTCGAACAGCTTGCGATTGGACTCGTTGGCCCTCAGCGCTTTCTTGTTCGGCAGCAGGAAATTGCGCGCGAAGCCGTTCTTGACGGTGACCACGTCACCGATCGAGCCCAGTTTCTCGACGCGTTCTAGCAGGATGACTTCCATGTCGTCCTCCTTACTTCACGAGGTACGGGAGCAGGCCGATCTGGCGGGCGCGCTTGATCGCCTTGGCCAGCTCGCGCTGCTTCTTGGTCGACACCGCGGTGATGCGGCTCGGCACGATCTTGCCACGCTCGGACACGAAGCCCTGGAGCAGCCGGACGTCCTTGTAGTCGATCTGGGGGGCGTCCTTGCCCGAGAAGGGACAGGACTTGCGCCGGCGGAAGAAGGGACGGCCCATCGTTATGCCTCCTGCTCGTCACGGGCGCGCGGGGCGCGCTCACCGCGATCACCACCACCGCCGCCACCGAAGCCACCACGGTCACGATCACGATCGCCGCCGCCGAAGCCGCCACGGTCGCCACCCCGGCCACCACGGTCCCCGCCGCGCTCACGGTCGCGATCGCTCTTGCGCATCATCACCGACGGACCCTTTTCGTGGGCGTCGACGCGGATCGTCATGAACCGCAGCACGTCCTCGTTGAGGCCGGTCTGGCGCTCGAGTTCAGCGAGCGCCGGCGCGGGCGCGTCGACCTCGAGCATGACGTAGTGCGCCTTGCGGTTCTTCTGAATGCGGTATGCGAGGCCGCGCAGGCCCCACGTCTCGGTCTTGACCACCGATCCGCCGTTGTCGGTCAGGATCTTGGTCGCGTTTTCCGCCAGCGCATCGACCTGGGCCTGGGCCAGGTCCTGACGCGCGAGGAAAACATGCTCGTATAGCGGCATGCTTGTCTCATCTGTTGGCCGATCGCTGACGCGGCACCATGCGCGCGCCCCTCCGGCTGTCGTCGATATCGAAGCCCCGCGCAGCCCGAGGGTGGCGCAAGGCGAGCGGGCCTATGCGGCAAGGCGTGGCGAAAGGCAAGGTGTGGACGCGGCGGGCGCCTGCTGTTCATCCCTGAGCCGGTCACTCCACGCAGCAACTCACCCTGCTCCATCCCGAAGCCAGGGGAGGGATCGAGGCGACCTACCCCAAACGGATTATTCCGGCTTTCCTGCCCGGCGCTATGAGTCATTTAGCCGACTCGGAACGGATCGAGGGCAGGATGACGCGCAACGCCGACGGCCCTCAATCCGGTGCAGTGCCCGAGCCGGCCGCTTGACAGCCGGCCTCGACTGCCAGGCCGCCGCAGCAGGGGGAGGAAATTCCATGCCCAACATCATCACCGGGACGCCAGGCAACGACACGCTCAACGGAACGCCAGGCGATGATTCCATCGATGCCGGAGCTGGCAACGATACCGTCAACGGCAGCGGCGGGTACGACATCGTCCACGGGGGCGATGGTGACGATGTCCTGGTCGGCAGCCTGCATGGTGAGTTGTACGGTGACGCCGGCAACGACCGCCTGATCTTCTACGCCGCGGATGGCAGCGTCGACCACCCCTACACCACGGCCGACGGCGGCAGCGGTTACGACACCGCCGAGGTGCGCTTCTCGAACTTCGGCAGCGGGCTCGTCTACACGCACGACACGACCTACGCCGAGATCCATTGCGGCCGGATCGCCGGGATCCTCGTCGGTATCGAAGCGATCATCTTCAACGGCAGCTTCGCGGACGACCAGATCACCGGCGGCCCCAACGCCGACGAGATCTGGGGCGGACTGGGCAACGACATGGTCGCCGGCGGCGGCGGCGACGACATCGTCGGCGGACAGGGCGGCGACGACCGGGTCTTCGGCAATGACGGCAACGACACGCTGGTGCTCGGCACGTCGGGCAACGACTCGTTCGACGGCGGCGCAGGCATCGACACGCTCAACCTGAGCCTCGACCGATCGACGGCGAGTGGCGTTGCGGTCGATCTCGGCCTTGCCAGCCAGGTCATCGAGGGGCGGACGATCACCCTCGCGAACATCGAGAATCTGTCCGGGACCAATTACGCCGACACGTTGAAGGGCTCGGCTGGGGACAATGTGATCTTCAGCTACGCGGGTGCCGACGTGCTGAGCGGCAATGGCGGCAACGACCTGTTCTTCGACACCGCCGCGCAGCATAATGGCGACACGATCACCGATTTCAACGCCGGCGACCGGATCATCGTCACGGACGGCAGTGCGGCGAATTTCAGCGCATCGCTGAGCGGCAACACGCTCACCTACAGCGGCGGAACGATGACCCTGAGCGGGTCCTTCACCGGGCTCCAGATCGTTGCCAAAGCCTATGCCGGAGGCGGGGTCGAACTCAGCCTTGCGGGCGCGCACGTTCGATGCGAAAAACGACTTCAACGGCGATGGGCGGAGCGACGTCCTGTGGCGCAGCGACGCCGGCGAACTCGGAAACTGGACCAGCAACGGGGCGGGCGGGCTGGCTTACAATGCCGCGGCAGGAATCGTGCAGGTCTCGAACGATTGGCACGTGGTAGGCACGGGCGACTTCAACGGTGACGGTCGCGACGACATCCTGTGGCGCAGCGACACCGGCGCATTGGGCGACTGGCTGGCCAATCAGAGCGGAGGCTTCGCCTACAACGCGGCGGCTGGCATCGCGCAGGTCGGCACCGAATGGAGCGTGGCCGGCACGGGCGATTTCAACGGGGACGGCCGCGACGACATCCTGTGGCGCAGCACCAGCGGCGCGTTCGGGACATGGCTGGCGAACGCTGGCGGCGGCTTCGCCTACAACCAGGCTGGCGGAATCTCCCAGGTATCGAACGATTGGCACGTGGTGGGCACCGGCGACTTCAATGGCGACGGGCGAGACGATATCCTCTGGCGCAGCGACAGCGGCCAGTTTGGTGACTGGCTGGCCAATGCGAGCGGCGGGTTCGCATACAACAGCGCCGGAGGCATCGCGCAGGTCGGAACCGACTGGAAGATCGTCGCAACCGGCGACTTCAATGGGGACGGGCGCGAGGACCTTCTGTGGCGCAGCGACACGGGGGTGTTAGGCGATTGGCTGGCCAATGCGAACGGCGGCTTCGCCTACAACGCTGCGGCGGGGGTCACGCAGGTCGGCACCGACTGGCATGTCGCCGCGACCGGCGATTACAACGGGGATGGCCGGGACGACATTCTGTGGCGTAGCGACACCGGCGCGTCGGGCAACTGGCTGTCCAACCCCAGCGGCGGGTTCGCCTTCAATGCCGCCGGCGGCATCAGCCAAGTGTCCACGGCGTGGCATGTCCAACCGTCGCTCGGCGAGAGCGTCGGTCCGGGCATCTGGGACTATTGAACGGTTAGGAGCGGGGCTGCGGCTTCCTCAGGACCGAGACCCGCGGCCGGGGAAGGAAGTGTCATACCGCATCCGGGTGCTTGACCGACGCAGCGCCCAACGCCAAGTCGCTCCCTACCAAGGGGGCTTCAATGCGCGCGTTTATCTTTCCGGGGCAGGGTAGCCAGGGGGTTGGCATGGGGGCGGCGCTGGCGGAGGCGAGCCGGTCGGCGCGCGACGTGTTCGGAATTGTCGACGAGGCGCTCGGGCAAAACTTGGCGCGCCTGATGCGCGATGGGCCGGATGACGAGCTGAAGCTGACCGAGAACGCGCAGCCCGCGATCATGGCGAACGCAATCGCCGTGCTGACCGTTCTCGAGCGCGACTGCGGCGTGGCGCTGACCGGTGCGGCGCAGTTCGTCGCGGGGCACAGCCTGGGCGAGTATTCGGCGTTGTGTGCTGCAGGGGCGTTCGACCTGCCGACGACGGCCCGGCTGCTTAGATTGCGGGGGCAGGCGATGCAGGCGGCGGTGCCGGTCGGGGAAGGGGCGATGTGCGCCTTGCTCGGCGCGGACGTGGCGCTCGCGCGGCGGATCGCGGAAGCAGCTGCCCACGGCCAAGTGTGCGACGTCGCCAACGACAATGATCCCAATCAGGTCGTGCTGTCGGGCCACTTCGCGGCGATCATGCGGGCGATCGATCTGGCTAAGGAGATGGGCGCCAAGCGCGCCGTGCTGCTGCCCGTCTCGGCCCCGTTCCATTGCTCGTTGATGCAACCGGCCGCAGTCGCGATGGGCGATGCGCTGGCCGCGACCGCCATCTCCCGCCCGAGCGTGCCGGTGTTCGCCAACGTCACCGCCGGGCCGGTCGCCGATCCGGAGACCATCGCCAGGCTGTTGGTCGAGCAGGTCACCGGCATGGTCCGTTGGCGCGAGAGCGTCGCGGCGATGGCCGCGGCCGGGGCAGAGGAGTTCGTCGAACTGGGCGGCAAGGTCCTCGGGCCGATGGTCAAGCGGATCGTCCCCGACGCGCGGGTGACCAGCGTGGTGACCATCGACGACATCGAGGCGCTGGCGAAGGAGATCGCCTGATGTTCGACCTCACCGGAATGACCGCGCTGGTGACCGGCGCGTCGGGCGGGCTGGGTTCGGCGATCGCCACCGCCTTGGCGCAGCAGGGCGCGCGGCTCGCGGTGTCGGGGAGCAACGAGGCGAAGCTCGCGGCGTTCCGGGATGCGCTCGGCGCCGATCATGTCGCGCTGCCGTGCGACCTGGCGGACGGCGCGGCGGTCGATGCGCTGGTGCCGCGCGCGGTCGAGGCGCTGGGCGGCAAGCTCGACATCCTGGTCAACAACGCCGGCGTCACGCGCGATAACTTGACCATGCGGATGAAAGACGAGGAATGGGATGCGGTGATCCGCGTCAATCTGGAGGCGGCGTTCCGGCTGATCCGCGCGGCGTGCAAGCCGATGATGCGCGCGCGCTTCGGGCGGATCGTGTCGATCACGTCCGTCGTCGGCGTTACCGGGAACCCGGGACAGGCCAACTATGTCGCTTCCAAGGCCGGGTTGATCGGGCTGTCCAAGGCAGTCGCGCAGGAAGTCGCCAGCCGCGGGATCACCGTCAACTGCGTCGCGCCGGGGTTCATGACCTCGGCCATGACCGAGGCGCTCAACGAGCAGCAGAAGGCGGCGATCCTGTCGCGCATCCCGACGGGGGCGATGGGCGCGGGTGACGATATCGGCGCGGCGGTCGCCTATCTGGCCAGCCGCGAGGCCGGTTACGTCACCGGCCAGACGCTGCACGTCAACGGCGGGATGGCGATGCCCTGAGCGGCCGCGGCGCTGGCGTGGCGCCGCATCGTCAGGGCGAGCAGGATCACCGTCGCCATCGGCCCCAGCGGCAGGGTCAGCCACTCGGCCGCCGGACGGCTGAACCAGGGCTCGATCCAGATGAAGGCAAGTCCCGAGCGTTCATAGGGCAGGAACCCGTCTTCCCGCGCGGCGACGAACAGGAACGCCGCGCCGACCCCGACCGTCGCGATGTCGTAATCCATCAAATAAGGTGTCGCGAGCGCCACGCCGGCGCACAGCGCAGCCGCGCGCAGCGGCGCCGAGGCCAGGCGTAATCGCCAGATCAGGCCGACCGCCACGGCCGCTCCGGCGGCTTGCGCGGCGTAGCTCAGTTCCAGGGAAGCGCCCCACTGTCGCATCATCGAGAACAGGCTGATGCTCTTGTGCAGGCCATAGCCGCCGGTCTCCAGCAGCACCCGCGCGATCCGCCCGCTGGCTGCGAACGCGAACCAGGGCTGCAGGCCCCACAGCAGGATCGATGCGCCGACCTGGGTTGAGACCGATGCGGTCGCCCCGATCACGGCTCGCCAGTTGCGCGTGAACAGCAGCAGCGGGACGATGAGCAGCGCGAGTTGCGGCTTGAACAGCAGCCCGCCGAGCAGCGCTCCGGCGAATAGCTGCCGGCGTTCGAGCAGCACCAGCCCGGCGCCGAGCAAGGCCGCGGTGACGAAGGCGTTCTGGCCGTTGCCGAGTACCATCGCCGACAGTGGCGAGGCGAGCGCAATCAGCAGCGCACGCCGGTCGCGAAGCACCAGCCAGAGCGCGCCGCCGATCGCGGCGAGGCTCCCGACTTGCCAGACCAGCAGCGCGGGGAGGTAGGGCAGCTTGGCCAGGGGTGCGATGAGCAGCAGGAACGCAGGGGGGTACATCCACGCCGTGGGGTAGGACACGCCGTGCGTCGCCATCACATGCGCGTTGAGCGCCGCGGGGTTCCAAGCATCGGAGGCGCGTCCGTCGCCGGCCAGGCGGGCTGCGTCCCAGAAGGCGGTGAAGTCGGTTCCGACCGGCTGGCCATAATAGTCGACGCTGCCGTGGCCGGCGGTCCACAGGAAGACGATCATGGCCAGGCCGACGACCGCGCTGATTGCCGCGACGACGGTCGTGCGCTCGCGAGTAACCCAGTCCCCGGTATCCAGATGGTTCATGGTGGCGGCCTACACCCGCGCGTTTGAAGATTCGGTTGCCGGCGATGAGCACCCCGCGCGCGACCGCCGGATCGCCTGCTCACCGAGCCGCCGAAACCTTGTCGGCCCGCGAAGGCCCCCTATATCGCCCAGCGTAACAAGTGGTGCCGTGTGGCGGCGCCGAACGGGGTCAAGAGGACGAAACAAATGGCTAAAGTGATCGGTATCGATCTGGGAACGACCAACAGCTGCGTCGCCGTGATGGAAGGCGGCAAGCCCAAGGTCATCGAGAATTCGGAGGGTGCGCGCACGACCCCGTCGGTCGTCGCCTTCACCAAGGACGGCGAGCGGCTGATCGGCCAGCCGGCCAAGCGCCAGGCCGTTACCAATCCCGACAACACGATCTTCGCGGTCAAGCGGCTGATCGGCCGCCGGTTCGACGACCCGGTGACGAAGAAGGACACCGAACTGGTCCCGTACAAGATCGTCAAGGGCCAGAACGGCGACGCGTGGGTCGCCGCCGGTGGCAAGGACTATTCGCCCTCGCAGATCAGCGCGTTCACGCTGCAGAAGATGAAGGAAACGGCCGAGGCCTACCTCGGGGAGACGGTCACGCAAGCGGTGATCACGGTCCCAGCGTATTTCAACGACGCCCAGCGCCAGGCGACCAAGGACGCCGGTCAGATCGCCGGCCTTGAGGTGTTGCGCATCATCAACGAGCCGACCGCCGCGGCGCTCGCCTATGGCCTCGACAAGGACAACAACAAGACAATCGCTGTCTATGACCTCGGCGGGGGCACGTTCGACGTCTCGATCCTGGAGATCGGCGACGGCGTGTTCGAAGTGAAGTCGACGAACGGCGACACCTTCCTAGGCGGCGAGGATTTCGACGCCAAGATCGTCGAGTTCCTGGCCGACAAGTTCAAGGCCAAGGAAGGCATCGACCTCAAGACCGATCGGCTCGCGCTGCAGCGGCTCAAGGAAGCGGCCGAGAAGGCCAAGATCGAGCTGTCGTCGGCGCAGACGACGGAGATCAACCAGCCGTTCATCACGGCCCGGATGGAAGGTGGCGCGACCACGCCGCTCCACTTGGTCGAGACGATCACCCGCGCCGACCTCGAGAAGCTCGTCGCCGACCTCATCAACCGCACACTTGAACCGTGCCGCAAGGCGATCAAGGATGCCGGAGTCGACGCGAAGGCGATCGACGAGGTCGTGCTGGTCGGCGGCATGACCCGCATGCCGCGCGTTCGTGAAGTCGTGAAGGAATTCTTCGGCAAGGAGCCGCACACCGGCGTCAACCCGGACGAGGTCGTCGCCATGGGCGCCGCGATCCAGGCCGGCGTGCTGCAGGGCGACGTCAAGGACGTGCTGCTGCTCGACGTGACCCCGCTGTCGCTCGGCATCGAGACGCTCGGCGGCGTGTTCACGCGCATGATCGATCGCAACACGACGATCCCGACCAAGAAGTCGCAGACGTTCTCGACCGCCGACGACAACCAGAATGCGGTGACGATCCGGGTCTTCCAGGGCGAGCGCGAGATGGCCGCGGACAACAAGATCCTGGGCCAGTTCGACCTCGTCGGCATTCCCCCGGCGCCGCGCGGCGTGCCGCAGATCGAGGTCACGTTCGACATCGACGCCAACG
>CAXSDY010000112.1:0-7990 GCA_964235835.1 uncultured Sphingomonadaceae bacterium
CAGGTCGTCCGGCGCGAACGGTTTGCGCAGGATCGGCGTATCGAGGCCCGCGACGGCGTCGCTGTCGGCATAGCCGGTGACGATCAGGAACGCCTGGCCGGCGCGAATCTGCTGCGCCCGGCGGACGACTTCGGCGCCGGTCATTTCCGGCATGGCGTAATCGACCAGCACGACGGCGTAGCTCCGCTGGGCGAGTGCGGCGAGCGCCGTCGGCCCGTCGCTGACCGCGTCCACCACATGACCCCCGTCCTCCAGCGCGTGGACGATCGTCGCGCGCACCTGGGGATCGTCGTCGGCGACCAGCAGGTGAAGCACGCGAGCCTCGTCGGTTGGCGCCTCGCTCCGCTGTGGGCGCGCCGGTGCGGCACAGCTGCAGCGCTGCAGGGTCAGGATGACGCGGGTCCCCTCACCCGGGCTGCTCTCGATCGATAGCCTGCCGCCGGACTGGGAGGCGACGCCGAACACCTGCGCGAGGCCCAGTCCGGTGCCCCGCCCGACGTCCTTGGTCGTGAAGAACGGTTCGAGCGCGCGCTGCCGGGTCGCCTCGTCCATGCCGGTGCCTTCGTCCGACACCTCCAGCGCGACTTCCCCCTCGTCGGGCATGCCGCTGCCCCTCACCGTTAGGCGGATGGCACTGCCCTCGGGCGAGGCGTCGCGAGCGTTGAGCATGAGGTTGAGGATGGCAAGCTCGAGCTGGTGCAGATCGCTCCGCACGCACAAGTTCGCATCTTCCTGGACGATGGTCAGCCGGTGGCCGTCGCCGATCGATTGACGCAGCAGGTCGCTCATGCCGCTGAGCATCGAGGCCACCTCGATCGGCTCGATCGTCAGCTTCTGCCGGCGCGAGAAGGCCAGCAACTGCGTCGTCAGCTTGCCCGCGCGGTGCGCGGACGACAGCGCCCCCGCCAGCAGGCGGCGGCTCGACGGATCGAGGCCCGGCTTCCTCGACACGAAATCGATCGCGCCGATGACCGGCGTCAGCAGATTGTTGAAATCGTGCGCGATGCCGCCGGTCAGCTGCCCGAGCGCCTCGAGTTTTTGCGCCTGCTGCATCCGCTCGGCGAAGCGCCGGCTGGCCGTGATCTGGCGCACGGCGAAGGCGACGAGCACGCTGGCCATCAGCAGCGAGAGCAGGGCGGCGACGCCCAGCGAGGCCGCGAACCGCCGCGCCGGATTGTCGATCGTGCTGCTCGCGAGCGCCACATGGGCGGACCAGCCGGTCAGTGCCGAACGCGCGAACCCGGCGTAGTTTGGCAACCCCTCGAGCGTCACGCCGCGGTAAGCGCCACCCTGGGTGCCGGCTCGGACGGCTTGTCGAAGGGAGGTCGATCCCGCTTGCCCGAAGCGTCTGTCGTTCTCCAGCGAGCGGGCGATGAAGCGGCCGTGATCGTCGACGATCGCGCTCACCTCATACTCGCCGCGGCTGCGGGGCAGGAGCCGGTGCAGCTCCTCGGCGCTGACCAGCAACCGCACCGCCCAGCGCTCACCGGCGGGAGCCAGGGCAAGCCGATGGAACATCAGGCAGGGGCAGCCGGGGCCTGTCGCAAAGCCCGCAAACCTGGGGGTCAAGCCAGGGTCTTCGCCGGACGTGATCTCGACCTTGCGCCGCCCGTCGCCGACGATGGCGAGTGCCGCGCCGTTCGCCAGATCGACGAGCATCGCTGCTCGCCAGCCTTCGTTGAGGCCGATCAGTTCGGCCGCCCGGGAGCGGAACTCGGCGAGGTCTCCGCGGCGCAGCGACCTTGCGGTCGCGAGCGCACCGAGGCCCGCGTAGTGCCGCTTCACCTCACCGTCGGCGGCGACGATCAGGGCGGAGCTGGTGGACAGGGCGCGCGCCTCGATGTCGCGCCGCTCCTCGCGGGCGCCAAAGCCCGACTGAAGGATGAGGAACAGCAGCAGCGGCACCAAGGCAGCGGCCGCGACGAGCCAGGCAGGTCGTCTGAGGTCCCCCATCGCCGCATCCCTGCCAGCGCCGGGCGGGGACGGCAAGGCGGCTGGACCGGCGCGGCACGATGAAAAGTCCGGGAGATTCTGTTGCCCGGCTCTCCCGGAAGCCGCTGGAATCCCCTTCTGTTGCCCGGTGGGGTCCGACCGCGCTTTCGTCCTTGTAACTTCTGACCGTTAGGCCGTCAGTTACGCGGCAATCGCGAGCGCCTCGTTGTCGTTGGCACTTGTGGTTATGAACGGTTTTACGGCGCATTCAGGCCGGTCGGCAATCAGGACTTTATTGCACTCGTCGATCCTATTTCGCCCCCATCAGCAACGGCGCGGGCCCATCCGGATCCACGAAGTCCGCCGCTGGTGGTGGAGGCGCCGGGGTACTGCCCCCCGGGTCCGAAATGCCTATTCCACCTAACACTCTACCGACATAGCCGGTCGCCCGGCCCACCCGAGATAGGCGCTTCGTGCCATTCGATCAACCGGCGCGCCGCGGTTGACATTGTTCGCTTGGCGCGGAACCCTAAGCGAACAGCCAGCGTTCGCTTGGTCTGTGTTGCTCTTGCCGCGTCCGCGGTGAGGGCAGGACGTGAGGCCACACGGCCTGAACCAGGGGAAAGACCATGAAGAAAGTTTCCATCATGCTGCTCGGCGCCGCGGCGCTGACCATGGCCGCCTGCCAGAAGAACTCGAACCAGGTCGCGGCCGACAACATCGAGTCGAACGTCGGGAACATGGCCGACAATCTCGACGCCGCCGCCGACAACACGTCGAACGACGCGGCACAGGACACGCTCAAGAACCAGGCCGACCAGCTCAAGGACAAGGGCGACAACGTCGCCGACAACGTCGCGGCCGGCAACATGACCGAGCGCGAGGGCAACGCGTCCGTCAACGCGATGTGATCGCGCGGGCGTCGGTCCGCCGCGCCCGTTCTGCATCATGAGGAGGCCGGGACCGTTCGCGATCCCGGCCTTTTTCATGCGCCTGCCGCTGCCGCGCGCCCGCAATGATGCCTCCAAGCAGCCTGTTCCGCGCAGCCGTGCTGATCTAAGCGGCGCCATGACCCCCGCCATTCCCGCCGCGACCCTGATCCTGGTCCGCGACGTTCCCGGGGGCGAGCCGGGAAGCCTGCCCGAGATCCTGATGGTCGAGCGCGCGGCGACGATGGCCTTCGCGCCCGGAGCGCTCGTCTTCCCGGGTGGCCGGCTTGACGCCGAGGACCATGAACTCGGCGAGGAGATCGGCGTGCTTCACGGCGCCGCGATCGTCGCCGCCGTGCGCGAGACGATCGAAGAGACCGCGGTGCCGGTCGCGCTCGACCCGTTGCCTTCGCCCGACGTGGCGCTCGATCTGCAGGCCGCGCTGCTCGCCGGTGAGGGCTTTGCCGCCGTGCTCGCTCGCCACCGGCTGCGCATCGACCCGGCGGCACTGACGCTATTCGCCCGCTGGGTTCCGGAGCTCAAGCTGAAGCGCCGGTTCGACACGCTGTTCTTCCTGGCGCAGGCCCCGCCCGGCGCGTGGCACCCCAACGTCCGCGAGATGGAGAACCGCAGCGCCGAGTGGATGAGCGCCGCCGAGGTGCTGCGGCGCGATGCGGAGGGCGAGGCCAACGTGATCTTCCCGACCCGCTGCAACCTCCACCGCCTGGCCCAGCACGGGTCGTTCGCAGCGATGCGCGACGATGCCGCCCGGCACCCGGTCGAGCCGGTCACGCCGTGGATCGAGCAGCACGGCGACGAGCGGCTGCTGACCATCCCCTCTCACCTCGGCTACCCGGTGACCCAGGAGCCAATCGACACCGCGCTACGCGGTTGACGCTGCACGCGCCCAAAGCAAAGGGCCCGCGGTTGCCCGCGAGCCCTTTGTTGCAGCCTCGCAGCGCGCCCTACTTGAGGTGGGCGGAGAGGTGCTTGTTCATCTCGAACATCGTGCAACGGTCCTTGCCGAAGACCTTCTTCAGCTTGTCGTCCGCGACGATCTCGCGCTTGTTCTCGGGGTTCTGCAGCTTGTTCTTGCGGATGTGATCCCACACCTTCGAGACGACCTCGCTGCGCGGAAGCGGATCCTTGCCCACGATCGCGGCCAGATCGGCCGACGGCGTGACCGGCTTGGCCAGTCCGCCACCCGCCTTGCGCCCAGTCCCGCTTGATGCCGTGCCGGTCGATGCTTTTGCCATGAGGCCCTCCTGTTGTCCGGTGCAGAGATAGAGCGCAATCCAATCGCCCTTGCAAGGGGACAGCGCGCTGGGGCGGATTAAGTTGACGCGAACGGGAATGGGACGATCCGATTGGCGGCGTCGTGGCCGATGTCCGCAGCGCCGCCGAACCGGATTCCAGCGCGCGCGCACCAGTCGCCGACGATCGCGGCGGCGTCACCGCTCCACACCGGATCGTTCGCCGGAACGTCGGACACGCGGCCCAGCCTGATCTGGCGCACGCGGCGAATGGCCGGGCTGCCGGCGAGGTGGAACATCGTCCGGTCGATGCGGTAGAGATGCTCGGCGACATCCTCGATCAGCAGCTCCACTCCCGCGAAGTCGGGCTCCAGCGCCGTCCCGAGCAGGTTCGACAGTACGGTGAGGTTGAACGCCATCGCCGGCCCGTCGAGCCCGGGTTCGAGCGCCGCCGCGTCGCCCCGCACCAGCCAGTCGAGCGCGCGCGCGACCGCCGGCTCCCCGCCCGCCCGCAGCACGTCCTGGACCATCGGGCCGTGCGCGACTTTGAGCCCGGCCTTGTGGAAACCCGCCAGCAGGAAGCCCGCGTCGCTGTAGCCGAGATAGGTTTTCGCGCGCGCCGCCGCGGGCAGATCGGCCACCGCCGCCTGCGCGATGCGGTTCGACCCATAGCCCCCGCGGGCGAACCAGATGGCGTCCACCGCCGGGTCAGCCATCACCTCGCGCAGCGCCGCGAGCCGGACCGCGTCCTCCCCGGCGAAGTGCCCCTCGGACGCGAAGCATTGCGAATGGATCGCCAGGTCGACGTCGCCCCGAGCCGCCGCGATCGCCTCGACCTGCCGGGCGGCGGCGGGGCTGAGCGTGCAGCTCGGCGCGACCACGGCGATGCGCATGTCCCCTCCCTTTGCAATCCTGCCCCGGCGCAATAGGGCAGCGAACATGACCGGCAACCATCATTTCTGCGGCATCGGCGGCAGCGGCATGCTCCCGCTCGCGGCGATCGTCCGGGCGACCGGCGCGCGCGTCACCGGTTCCGACCGCGCGCTCGACGCCGGCCGGCTCGGCGCTAAGTTCGACTACCTCCGCTCGCTCGGCATTGCCCTGTTCCCGCAGGACGGCTCGGGCCTCGAACCCGGCGCGACGCTGGTGACCTCCGCCGCGGTCGAGGAGACCATTCCCGACGTGGTCCGCGCCCGTGCGCTCGGCCTCGCCCACAAGACACGCCCGCAACTGCTCGCGGAGCTGATGAACGCGGCGGCGCAAAGCGTCGCGATCGGCGGCACGTCGGGCAAGTCGACCGTCACCGGGATGATCGGCTGGATCCTCCACGCCTGCCATCGCCAGCCGACGGTGATGAACGGCGCCGTGATGAAGAACTTCATCTCGCCCGCCGCGCCGTTCGCCAGCGCGCTGGTCGGCGATCCGGAGCTGTTCGTCGGCGAGGTCGACGAGAGCGACGGGTCGATCGCGCTCTATCGCCCGACCGTCGCGGTGCTGACCAACGTCAGCCTCGACCACCATTCGATGGACGCGTTGCGGGCCCTGTTCGGCGGTTTCCTGAGCGCCGCGCGCCGAGCGGTGATCAACCTCGACGATCCCGAGGCCCGCGCGCTGGCCGGGGAACTGCCGGGCGATCGCCTGCTCGGCTATGGCTTCGACAGCCCAAGCGCGGCCTTCGCCGGGCGCAACCTCGCGCTGCTGCCCGACGGCGCCGCGTTCACGGTCGATGCAGCGGGCGGCCGCCACGCCGTGCGCCTGGCGGTGCCGGGCCGGCACAACGCCTCGAACGCGCTCGCCGCGCTGGCGGCGGTGTCGGCGCTGGGCGTACCGCTCGACGAGGCGGTCGCGGCGCTGGCGCGCTTCGCCGGCCTGCGCCGCCGGCTGGAGACGGTCGGCACGGCCGGCGGAGTCACGGTGATCGACGATTTCGCGCACAATCCGGACAAGATCGCCGCGACGCTGGCGACGCTCACCGCGCAGCCCGGGCGCCTGCTGATCATGTTCCAGCCGCATGGCTTCGGGCCGCTCGCCAAGATGGGCGAGGAGCTGGCGCGCACGTTCACGGACGGCATGCGCGACGACGACCGGCTGTACCTGCCCGATCCGGTCTACCAGGGCGGCACCGTCGACCGTTCGCGCGGGTCGGACTGGCTGGCGCAGCGCACCGGCGCGACGCACATCGCGGAGCGCGCGGCCATCGGCAACGCGCTGCTGGACCAAGCGCTCCAGGGCGACCGGATCGTCGTCATGGGGGCGCGCGACGATACGCTCAGCGAGTTCGCCGCCGACCTCGTCCGCCGCCTGGGGAACTGAAGCGGCCCAGCAGCGTCCCTCGCGCATGGCCAAGCCCGGAACCGTCATCGGCTGGAAACTCGACCGTGGCGAGCGGGACACGCTGCTCGCCGCCCATCCGCCGCGCTATGCCGAGGCGGTCGCCGACCATGTCACACTCGAGATCGAGGCGCGCGACAAGCCGCTCCCGCGCGAGGTTCGCGCCGCGATCGTCGGTCGCACCGATGACGGCAAGAGCCTGGAGGTGATGGTGGTGACGATCGACGGCACCGTCGACCGGCCGGACGGATCGACCTATCACATCACCTGGTCGCTCGGGCCCGGGCGGCGAGCGCGCGAGAGCAACGACGTGCTGAAGGAGCGCGGCTGGAAGGAACTCGACCACCCGATCCCGATCACGCTCACGCCCGCGCGCTTCTGAGGCCCCGCCTGTGATGCCTCGCCTGTTCCTCGACTGCGACGGCGTGCTTGCCGATTTCGAAGGGGGCGCGCAACAACTGTTCGGGATGAGCCCGGCCAAGGCTCAGGCGCGGTTCGGCCGCGGCGGCTTCTGGAAGAAGATCGCGGCGCACGGTGACTTCTACAACGCGCTCGAACCGCTGTCCGACGCCGCGCTGCTGGTCGATGCCGTGCGCCCGCTCGATCCGATCATCCTCACCGGCCTGCCGCTCGGCCAGTGGGCCGAACCGCAGAAGCGGCGCTGGGCTGAGCGGCACTTCCCCGGCCTGCCCGTGATCACCTGCATGGCGCGCGACAAGCATTGCCATGGCGCGCCGGGCGACGTGCTGGTCGACGACACGGTCCGCAACGGCGAGGCGTGGCAGCGCATGGGCGGCGTGTTCGTGCATCACGAAAGCGCGGCGCGGACGCTCGCCGAACTGCGCGGGATTTTTCCATCGCTCGCCGCGTAGCATGCGGGGTACAGCGGGCGGTCTCCTCCCCCCTCGACCATGAGAGCTAGCGCATGTCCCTCACCAGGCTCCTCGTTCCGACCTTCTCCCAGATGCTGGCGACCCTCTCGACCTGGCTGACGAAGGCGCAGGAGCAGCGGCCGGACGAGGCCGAGGCGCTGCTTGCCGCGCGCCTCGCGCCCGACATGTTCCCCCTCTCGACGCAGGTCCGCTTCGCCTGCGTCCAGGCGCATGAGGCGGTCGCGCGGCTGACCCGACAGGCGTTCTCGCCCACCCTCGGCGAACTCCTGGCGGAAGGACGGGACGCAGGCGAGCGGCCCGGGTCGCTGGCCGAGGCGCAGGCGCGCATCCGCGACACGCTGGCGTCGCTGGAACGCCTCGCCCCCGACGCGCTCGACGTGGCGCCGGAGACGCCGATCACACACGAACTGCCCAACGGAATGATCTTCGACCTAACCGCCGAGCAATACGCCCGCGACTGGACGCTGCCGCAATTCTATTTCCACCTGATGACCGCCTACGCCATCCTGCGCAGCCACGGCGTCGCGCTCGGCAAGGCCGACTACATCCCCCACATGCTGCCACACCTGCGCCCGGGCTCCCTGCCGGGGGGTTGATGGGGTGGCTGAGTGATCACAAGGCTCCAACACCTTTATCTGCACGGTCGCAATGC
>CAXSDY010000113.1:0-7936 GCA_964235835.1 uncultured Sphingomonadaceae bacterium
TCGGTGCGCTTCGTCATGGCGGTGGTCGAGCACGAGGCGCGGCGCCAGGTCGCGCTCATCGAGGAGGGCGGCACGGTCGCGCAGGAAACGCGGCTGTTCGATCCCGACAAGGGCGTCACGCGCACGCTTCGCTCGAAGGAAGATGCGCATGATTATCGCTACTTCCCCGATCCCGACCTGCTGCCGCTCGAACTCGATGACGACTTCCTTGCGGCGTGCCGGGCGTCGCTGCCCGAGTTGCCAGACGCCAAGCGCAAGCGTTTCGAGGACCTCGGCATCGGCGCCTACAACGCCGCGGTGCTCACCGCCGAGGTCGAGACCGCTCGCTGGTTCGACGCCCTGCTCGACGCGGGTGCGCCGGCAGCGCAGGCCGCCAACTGGGTCGCGTCGGAGCTGTTCGGCGCGCTGAACCGTCTCGGCAAGACGATCGAGCAATCTCCGGTCTCGCCGGCTGCCGCAGCCGAGCTCCTGTCCCTGGTCGGCGACGGAACGATCAGTGGCAGCCTCGCCAAGCAGGTGTTCGAAATCATGCTCGAGAGCGGGCAGGGTGCCGCTGCGATCGTCGAAGCGCGGGGCCTCAAGCAGACCAGCGACACCGGCGCGATCGACGCGCGGATCGACGAGATCCTCGCCGCCAACGCTGACAAGGTTCTGCAATATAAGGCGGGCAAGGAGGCGCTGTTCGGCTTCTTCGTCGGGCAGACGATGAAGGCGATGGCCGGCAAGGCCAATCCGCAAGTGGTTAACGAGCGGCTGCGGGCGAAGTTGGCGTAACGGGAGAGATCGCTTGCGCAAACTTCTGACACTCTGCCTCGCCGGCGCGCTCGCCACGCCGGCCCTTGCCGCACCCCCCAAACTCATCGTCGCCATCTCGGTCGATCAATTCTCGGCCGACCTGTTCGACGAGTACCGCGGCGCGTTCACCGGCGGTCTCGCCCGCCTTGCGTCCGGCGCAGTGTTCCGCAACGGCTATCAGGGTCACGCCGCGACCGAGACTTGCCCAGGTCATTCGACGATCCTCACCGGGGATCGCCCGGCGCGCACCGGCATCGTCGCCAACAGCTGGTTCGACCTGGGTCAGGCGCGCTCGGACAAGGCGGTCTATTGCGCCGAGGACGAGCGGGTGCCCGGTTCGTCGTCGTCCAACTACACCGTTTCCCCGCGCCACCTTCGCGTGCCCACCCTGGGCGAGCGGATGAAGATCGCATTCCCGGCCAGCCGCAGCGTCGCGGTGGCGGGGAAGGACCGCGCCGCTGTGATGATGAGCGGCCAAGCGCCCGATCAGCGCTGGTATTGGGACGGCAAGCGCTATGCGACGGACCTGCGCGGCGCAGCGACACCCGACGCTGTCACGAAGGTCAACGCAACGGTTGCCGGGCTGCTCGCGGCTCCTTCCGGGGCGCTCGAGCCGCCACCCTTGTGCGCCGCCAAGGCGCGGCCGGTCGTGCTCGAGGGCGGCGCCGCCCCGGTCGGCTCGGGAGCCTTCGCTCGCGCTGCGGGTGACCAGCGCGCCTTCCGCGCTTCGCCGCAGTTCGACGGAGCGACCCTCGCGCTGGCGGCGGGGCTGATCGACGAGCTACGCCTGGGCCGCGGGAGCGCCACCGACCTCATTGCGATCGGCGCATCGGCGACCGACTATGTCGGCCACACCTACGGCACCGAGGGGCAGGAGATGTGCCTCCAGCTGCTCTCGCTCGACCGCGACCTCGGCGACTTCTTCGCGGCGCTCGATGCCCGCGCGATCGACTATGCGGTCGTCCTCACCGCCGACCATGGCGGCAACGACGTTCCCGAACGCGAGCGGCAGGCGGGGATCGCCGGCGCAGCCCGCGTCGACCCGGCACTTTCCCCGGGCACGGCTGGGAAGGCGATCGCGGCCAGACTCGGCTTGCGCGGTCCGGTCCTGTTCGGCGATGCGCCCTACGGCGACGTCTATCTCGATCGCACGCTGAGCACGGGTGACCGCGCCCGAGTGCTGGCAGCAGCGCTGGTGCTGTACCGCACGCATCCGCAAGTCGCGGCCGTGTTCACGCACGAGCTGCTGAAGCACACGCCACTGCCGACGACGTCACCCGATCGCTGGACGCTGGTCGAGCGGGCGCGAGCGTCGTTCGACGACCAGCGGTCGGGCGACTTCGTCGTGCTGCTCAAGCAGCGCGTCACGCCGATCGCGGACACCAAATACTATGTGGCGACTCACGGCAGCGCGTGGGATTATGACCGCCGCGTGCCGGTCCTGTTCTGGCGCAAGGGCATGGCGGCAAGTGCGAGCGATCGCCCGGTCGAGACCGTCGACATCGCCCCCACGCTGGCCGCCTGGATCGGCCTCCCTCTCCAGCGCGGCGCCGTCGACGGCAAGTGCCTGTCGGGCGTGCCGGGCGTGACCTGTCCGGCCCGCTAGCAAGGCGTTAACCTGTTGAAGGGTTGCGCGATTTCGTTGCGCAGGTCACACTCCCCTGGTTTCAGGGGGATGTCATGCGCCGATCGGCCGCCGCACTGCTGCTTGCCGCGTCGCTGGGCGGATGCGTCCAGACGCGGCAATATGCCGACCTGCAGTTCGCACCGCCGCAGGGCGACTACAAGCTGCTCGTCCTGCGTCCCGACGTCAGTGTCGGGTCGGTGGCAATGGGCGGGGTGGTCGAGCAGCGCGCCGACTGGACCGATGCCGCCCGTGCCAATCTGCTTGCTGCGCTACGATCGCAGCAGGCGGGGCGCGGCGGCAATCTGACCATCATGGAACGGCGCAACTCCCTGCCGACCGTGCCCGCGCAGACCGTGGCCGAACTGGAGCGCCTCAACTTCGCGGTCGACAGCGCGATCGCGCAGCACAAATATTCCGGCGATCGCCTCCCGACCAAGCGCCGCATGGGGCTCGATTACACGCTCGGCGAGGACGCGATCGCGTTCGGGCGGCAGACCGGGTTCGACTATATGCTGTTCCTCCATGCCGAGGACAGCATTGCGTCGACCGGCCGGGTGGCGATGCAGGTGCTTGGCGTCGCCGGCTGCTTCATCGGCTTCTGCGCGCCGAGCGGCGGCGGCGGCCAGCTCGCCTATGCCTCGCTCGTCGACCTGCGCACCGGCGAGGTGGTGTGGTTCAACGTCCTCCAGACCGGCAGCCAGCTGCCCGGTGTCGGCGTCAGCGACATCCGCACGCCCGCAGGCGCGGGGATGATGGTCGAGCGGCTGCTCGGGCGGATGAGGCCCGGGCGCAACATCGCCCATCCGGTGCGGCCGTGAGCGCACTCACGCGTCGCGCCCTGATCGGTGCCGGTGCCGCGGCGGGAGCGAGCCTGGCGACCGGAACTGCGAGCGGGCGCATTCTGCCGCGCGACATGGCTGCGCTGATCGGCCCGGGTTACCGCCCGGTCGACCCCGACGAGAAGGGCCTGTGGCAGCAGATGGAGCGGGTCGAGGAGGAGGTTGCGGGATCCAACCTGCTGCTCGCCGACCCCGGCCTGACCCGCTACCTTCAGGACATCATCGGCCACGTCGGCGGTCCGGCGGCTCGCGACATGCGCATCTATCTGGCGCATGTGCCCGAGTTCAACGCCGTCATGTTCCCGACCGGCTTCGCGGTGGTCTTCTCGGGCCTGCTGCTGCGCATGCGCAACGAGGCGCAGCTCGCCGGGGTGATCGCGCACGAGTCCGGCCATTTCCTGCGCAAGCACCAGCTGCGCCAGTACCGCGACCTCAAGCGCAAGTCGGACATCTTCACCGCGCTGGCAATGATCGGCGGGGCAGCGGGCGGCGCGGCGGGCGTCTACACCGGCAATATCGAGCAACTGGCGCATCTCGGTACCATCCTGTCGCTGTTCCGCTACAATCGGGAGCTCGAGGCGGAGGCCGACGCCACCGGCATCCGCCTGATTGCCGAGGCAGGCTACGCGCCCAACGCCATGCCGGAGACTTGGCAGCAACTGATCGCCGAGATGGACCTCTCCGCCCGCTACCGCCGCAAGCGCCGCGACCGCGGCTATTCCCTGTTCGAGACCCACCCCGCGCCCGAATCGCGCATGGTCGACCTGCGCATTTCGGCCGCAGAGGTGACCGTGCCCGGCAAAAGCTACGACGATCATCGCTCGCGCTACGTCGGCGCGATCGGCGCCGTCCGGCCGCTGCTGCTCGACGATCAGGTCAAGCTCAACGATCCCGGCGCCTCGCTCTACATCGTGCAGACGCTCGCCAAGGACGGCTGGACCGGCCCGCTGCGCTTCGCGGAGGCCGAGATCTGGCGCCTGCGCGGCGACATTCGCACCAACGATGGCGCGCGAGCCGCACAAGGTTATGCGGCCGCGGTCGCGATGCCCGATGCTCCGGCGGACGCCTGGCGCTGGCATGGTGTCATGCTGCAGAAGGCGGGCCGTACGGCCGAGGCGCGGGCCGCCTATGCCCGCTACCTCGCGCTGGCGCCGAACGCCCCCGACGCACCCTTCGTCCGTCAGCAGATGGGGAGTTGAGCATGCGCCGCCTGATCATCCTTGGTGTGCTCGCCGCCACGCTGACGGCCTGCGCGGGCATCGGCGGCGGTGGCCTGGGTTCCGGCTATTCGCTGGTGAGGCCGCGCGAACGGCCGGTCGGCGACGGCAGCCTGCTGGTCACCCCTGGGCAGGAGTGGAACCGGCAGTCGGCGATCATCTTCGATGACATCCGCCAAGTCGAGGACTGGACCCAGAACGGCCCGGTGCTGGACTCGCTCAGCTTCGTCTCGGGCCTCAAGGACGGCAAGTCGATCGTCCGCCAGTCGCGCCGTGCCGACCAGCAGGTGCCGCGCTTCCGCTCGACGATGACCGCGCCCGAAGTCGCGGCGATGCTCGAGACCTTCTATCGCACGCGGGCAGGGACGATCGACTTCAAGACGCTTGGCCTCGCGCCCCGCACATTGGCAGGCGTCAGCGGCTTCCAGCTCGACTTCGATCATCTCGACGGCGACGAGCTGTGGCGGCGTGGTCGCGCCGTCGGCGCCGTCGTGGACGGGCGGCTCTACCTGGTCCTGCTCGACGCGGCGCGCTCGCACTATTTCCCGGCGGAGCTGCAGGAATTCGAGGCCATTGTGGGGTCGGCGCGTTTGAGACGCTGAGGAGCGTCCCCCAGCCCATGCCGACCAAAGTGGAAAAGACCGATATTGCCGTCGCGCGAGCGACCGAGCCCGTCCGCAACCATCCGCTGATGCGCATCGCCGGCGATCTCAGCGACGTCGCCGATCAGCCGCCGCTGCGCACCATCGCCGGGATGACGCTGGTCGCGGGCGCGCTCGGGCGGAGCGAGCGGCTGACGGGAGCGGGGGCGCGAATGCTGGTCGCCCATCAACTGGCGACGAGCGCCAAGTCGCTGATCAAGGGCGCCGTCGACCGCACTCGCCCGTACGTGCTGCTCGACGAGGGCCGCTACGAACGCGGCAAGGGCGAGCATGAGGAAACAAGCTTCAACAGCTTCCCGTCAGGCCACAGCGCCGGCGCGGTCGCGGTCGCCCGTTCGATCGGCCGCGACTATCCGGCGCTTGCTGCGCCAGCGCTCGCACTCGGCGTCGGTCTGTCGGCACTGCAGGTGCCGCGCGGCAAACATTATGTCAGCGACGTGGTCGCCGGCATCCTGATCGGCCTCGCGGCGGACGCCCTCGTCACCGCCGTGCTGCGCAAGATCAGCCCACCGGTCGACTGATCGGGTCGACTGGCGCGAGCGGCCCCGGCTCGCCCGGCAGCAGCGGGATCCCGGCCTCGCCGGGCTCACCATCCGGCTCCTCGGGCAGGGGCGGGGCGCTGGCCATCAGGCGACCGGCCCGGTGGGCATGGACGGCGGGTCGCTCGACGGCGTGCTCGGTGCCGGCACGTCGATATCGGGTCCGGGCTGCGGCGCCTCGGACGGAGCCGGGGTCGGGCTGGGCGAAGTCTGGTCCGGCATTTCGCCGGGCAGGGTGTCGGGCACGGTCATTCTCCTTGATGACGGTAGAACCCATGGCGCGGCCCGCGGTTGCTCCGGCCCGCGGCGGACCGTGCCCTTGCCCCGCGGCACATCCTTGCTATAGCCCGCGCCCTTGAGCGTCCGCGCGGGCGTGGCGGAATGGTAGACGCGCTGGTTTTAGGTACCAGTATCGCAAGATGTGGGGGTTCGAGTCCCTTCGCCCGCACCACCGCCACGCCCTTCGGGCGAACAGCTTCTTTCGGGACACGCGATCACATCATGAAGACCGTCGAAACGCACAATGAAGGCCTCAAGCGCGGCTATACGCTGACCATCCCCGCCCAGGATATCGCCGCGCGCGTGGAGGGCGAAATCAAGCGCATGGCGCCGCAGGTGCGTATGCCGGGTTTCCGCCCCGGCAAGGTGCCGCCGAACCTCATTCGCAAGATGCACGGCGAGGCGCTTGCCGCCGACGCGCTCAATACTGCGGTTCAGGAGAGCGTGCAGACGCTCATCGCCGAACAGAAGATTCGCCCGGCGATGCAGCCGCAAGTCGAACTCGACGAAGCTTATGCGCCGGGCAACGATGCCGAGGTGCGCGTCAGCGTCGAGACCCTGCCCGAGATCGCCGAGCCGAAGATCGACGGCCTGAAGCTCGAGCGGTTGACGGTCGAGCCCGACGAGGCGGCGGTGGACGTGCAACTGCAGCAGCTGATGTCCTCGCAGAAGACCTTCACGCCCGCGCCGGACGGACATGAAGCGGCGATCGGCGACCAGGTGATCATCGACTATGTCGGCACACTCAATGGCACGGCGTTCGAAGGCGGCACGGGCCAGGCGATGCCGCTCGAGCTCGGCTCGGGCAGCCTGATCCCCGGCTTCGAGGACGGGCTGGTCGGTATGAAGGCGGGCGAGAGCCGCGACGTCGCCGTGACCTTCCCGAAGGACTATCCGGCCGCGAACCTCAAGGGCAAGGCGGCGAGCTTCGCCGTGACCGCCACCGAGGTGAAGGTCGCGGGCGAGGCGAAGGCGGACGACGATTTCGCCAAGACGCTGGGCCTCGAGAGCCTGGAGCAGTTGCGGGGTCTCCTCCGCGACCAGCAGCAGCAGGAACTCAACGGGCTGACGCGGACCCACATGAAGCGCCGCCTGCTCGATCAGCTCGCCGGAAGCCACGACTTCCCGGTCCCGACGACGATGGTCGACGCCGAATATGAGAACATCATGGCGCAGCTGCGCCACGAAGCGGAGCATGAAGAGGACCCGGCCGCCTCGCTCGCCGAGATCGAGGGTGAGGCCGCCGATTACCGCAAGATCGCCGAGCGGCGGGTGCGGCTCGGATTGCTGCTGTCGGACATCGGCACGCGGGGCGGAGTCGAGGTCAGCCAGCAGGAAATGAACCGGCTGATCGGCCAGGCCGCGTCGCAATACCAGCCCAAGGACCGCGAGCGGTTCGTTCAGTACGTCCAGCAGGATCCAATGGCCGCCGCCCAGCTCCGCGCGCCTCTGTATGAAGACAAGGTCGTCGATCATCTGTTCGAAAAGGCCGAGATCACCGACCGTGTCGTGACCCGCGCCGAGATCGAGGCGGACCTCGAGTCCGAGGAGGGGCATGTGCACGGGCCGGACTGCGGCCATGATCACGCAGCTGCGGCGCCGGAAAAGCCCGCCAAGGCGAAGGCGCGGAAGAAGGCTGTGGCCCCCGAGGAAGCTTCCACGGCCGATCAGGGAGAAGTGGCGCTGGATGCTGAGCCGAAGCCTGCCAAGCCGATCAAGGATGGTGCGGGGGCGAAGGGGCCAAGCAAGAGCAAGGCCAAGGCTGCGGCTAGCGCCGGCATTTCCGATCCGGAGACTGGCCCAGCTGATGCGGACGAGCCCACCACCGGGACGCCGGCCAAGAAGCCTGCAGCCCGGAAGGCGAAGGCCTAATTCCCGACGCTCAGCCCGTGGTGCGGCCGAGAAGCGCGAGCATGTCACAGCCGCGCGTCGCCGTGCTCCTGCCGTGCTATAACGAGGAGGCGGCGATCGAACGGAC
>CAXSDY010000114.1:0-7909 GCA_964235835.1 uncultured Sphingomonadaceae bacterium
TTCCTCCGTCGCGTGCGGCGCCAGGTCCGGCGGCGCGACGCCCAACGCGCCCATATCGTTTAGGTAATGTTCCCATAGCGTTGAGTGATCACCGACGGCTCGACGCCCTCCGCCTGAGCCGCCGCGATGATCTTGTCGTCGACGTCGGTGACGTTGCGCGCGTAGACCAGCCGATGCTCCGGATGGACGTGGCGGATGAGCCGGGCGAGCGTGTCGAACACGACCGCCGGACGGGCGTTGCCGATGTGGGCGCGGCCGTAGACGGTCGGCCCGCAGACATACATGGCGATGCGGTCGGGTTCGGCCGGTACGAACTCCTTCTTGCGCCGCTCGAACGTGTCGTAGAGCCGGATGCCGCGGAACTCGCTCACAGCCGGACGCCCGGGTGCCGCCTTGTCTCGACCCAATCGACGATCGCCCGGCCGCTGGCGTTGAGCAGAGGGAAGGTGCGCGAGTGGGTCAGCCATTCGGGGCGCCGCGCCTGCGGGCCGGAGACGAGGTCGGTCGCGAGGTTGGCGAGGAGGAAGAACAGGGTCGCCCCGATCAGCCCCTTGAGCATGCCGAAGCCGCCGCCGAGGATGCGGTCGATCGGCCCGAGAATCGAGCGCTTGGTCTTGCCGCCGGCATGCTTGGCGCCGAGCTTGACGAGGAAGAAGGTCGGCAGGAACAGCAGCGCAAAGGCGAGCGCGGCGGCGCCCGTGGCCGTGCCGACGCTGTGCGTGAGGGCGTTCGTAACGGGCGTGTGGAACGCCTTCAGCACGACGATCGCCGCGATCCATGCGGCAAGCGACAGGATTTCGTGCACGAAGCCGCGCAGGAACCCCACCAGCGCACCGCCGCCGAGCAGCAGGAGGACGAAGATGTCGAGCGCGGTCATGGATGGCTGGCTAGCTTAGGGCCGAACCAAGCGCCAGAGGGTCACACGAGCGACGCCCAGTCGCTGCGAGCGTAAGCGATACGAAGGATCAAGGTTTCACTGCCGGATATCTGGAAGAGGACCAGGTACGGTCGCCAGCTCTTCTTTCTCGTCATCGAGGACCGTGATCCCATCACAACCGGGCAGCGCAAGGGTGCCGCGGCCACCGCACGGAAGGCGGTTTGAAGACCACGATTGACAGCAACCGCGCGGTCCAGATCGTAGTCGGCGACACTATTGACGAGATGATGCAGATCGGCGCGGGCCTGCTCAGTAAAGCGAAGCTTCACTTACGCTGGCGATCATCGCTTCCAATTTCCGATCGATCTCGTCGAACACGACATCGGCATCGATGAGCCTTGCGGCTTCGACATCGTCCAGGCCCTTCTGGATCTCGGCGTCGAACTTGGCCCAGATCGCCTTTTCGGCGTCCGTCCGCTCATCCGATGAGGCTGGCTGCGTGCTCATGGACTGGCTTTATCCTATCCCGATGGACGAGGATAGAAGAGGCAGGGTCAGCGCCCGATGATCTGATCGACGAGCGATCGCAGGTTCGCGAACCGGGTCAGCGCGATGCCACTCTCGCTGTCCACGCCACCCGGCACCCAGGCACGCTCGAAGCCGAGCTTGGCCGCTTCCTTGAGGCGCAGCGCGGCGTGCGCGACGGGGCGCACTTCGCCGGACAAGGCGACTTCGCCGAGCACCACGGCGTCCTGCGGCACCGGGCGTTCCGAGAGGGCCGAAACCAGCGCGGCGGCGACGGCGAGGTCGGCCGCCGGGTCGGACAGGCGGTAGCCGCCGGCGACGTTGAGATAGACCTCGCTCGTCGCAAAGCTCATCCCGCAGCGCGCTTCGAGCACTGCTAGCACCATCGCCAGCCGCCCCGAGTCCCATCCGACCGCCGCCCGGCGCGGGGTGGCACCACTGGCGAGGCGGACGACCAGCGCCTGAATCTCGACCAGGACCGGGCGCGTGCCCTCCAGAGCAGGGAACACGCTGGTGCCGCTGACCGGCTCGCCCCGCTGGGTCAGGAAGAGGGCAGACGGATTGGGCACCTCCGCCAGACCGGCGCCCTCCATCGCGAACACGCCGATCTCGTCGGTGCCGCCGAAGCGGTTCTTGACGGCCCGCAGGATGCGATACTGGTGGCTGCGCTCGCCCTCGAAACCGAGCACCGTGTCGACCATGTGCTCGAGCACGCGCGGACCGGCGATCGAGCCGTCCTTGGTGACATGGCCGACCAGGACGACGGCAGTGCCGTGGTCCTTGGCGAACCGCACCAGTTCCTGCGCGGAGGCGCGCACCTGGCTGACAGTGCCCGGCGCACCCTCGATCAGGTCCGAGTGCATCGTCTGGATCGAGTCGATGACGAGCAGGGCCGGCGGTTCGCCGTTGCCGAGCGTCGTCAGGATGTCCCGCACCGATGTCGCGGCGGCGAGGCGGACGGGTGCTCCGCCCAGCCCGAGCCGCAATGCGCGCAGCCGGACCTGATCGGCGGCCTCCTCGCCCGACAGATAGACCACGCTTCGCCCCGCGCTTGCCACGTTGGCCGCGACCTGAAGCAGCAGGGTCGACTTGCCGATGCCCGGGTCGCCGCCGATCAGCGTGGCCGACCCCGGCACCAGGCCGCCACCGACGGCCCGGTCGAACTCGGCGATCCCGCTCGCCAGGCGGGGCGGCAGGGCGACGGCGACGTCCAGCCCGACGAGTTCTATCGGGCGCCCGCCGCTCGACAGGTCGTGCTTGGCCGCGAACACGGTCGACAGGGCCGCGGCTTCCTGCGCCATCGTGTTCCATTCGGCGCAGTCGGGGCACTGGCCCTGCCAGCGCGAGTGGGTCGAACCGCACGCCTGGCAGACGTAGCGCGTTTTCAGCTTGGCCATGCGGCCGATGTAGCGGCGGCGCGATTGCCCGGCTAGGGGAGCGCCGGTGAGCCTCGTCCCCGAACCGTTCCGCATCGCCGCGTTCCGTAACTACTGGCTCTCTCGGCTCGCCTCGACGATCGCGCAGCTGGCGATGGTCATCGTGATCGGCTGGCAGGTTTATGACATCGCGCGGCGCACGATGCCGGTCGACCAGGCCTCGTTCCGGCTCGGCATCATCGGATTGGTGCAGTTCATACCCCTGTTCCTGCTGACTCCGGTCACCGGCTGGGCGGCGGATCATCTCGACCGGCGCTGGATCGCACGGGGAGCGGTCGCGCTCGAACTGTTCTGTGCCGCGGTGCTCGGCTGGTTGGCGTGGCAGGGAACGACGACCTTGACCGCGCTGTTCGCAGTGGCCGCGCTGCTCGGCGTGGCGCGAGGCTTCGCCGCCCCGGCGTTCCAGGCCCTTGCCCCCAACCTTGTACCGCGCGAGATCCTGCCCCGAGCGATCGCCCTCTCGTCGATGGCGTGGCAATCCGGCGGTGTCGTCGGGCCGGCGCTCGGAGGCTATCTCTACGCCGTGTCTCCCGCCACTCCGTATCTCGTCGCGGCAGGGCTGTTCGCCTTCGCGCTGTCGATGCTGATGAAAGTCCCGCCGGTGCCGCGACCCGAGCGCGTCGGCTCACCGGCGTTCTGGGCAACCGCGGTCGAGGGCATTCGCTATGTCCGGACCAACAAGCTGGTGTTTGGCTCCATCAGCCTCGACCTGTTCGCCGTGCTGCTCGGCGGCGCGACGGCGATGCTGCCGGTGTTCGCGCGCGATGTGCTGCACGCCGGTCCGGAGGGTTTGGGCCACCTGCGCGCCGCCCCCGCTCTCGGCGCGACCCTGATTGCCGCCGTGTTCGCCGCGCGCCCGATCCGCACCAACGTCGGCACCAAGATGCTGTTCGCCGTCGCGGTGTTCGGGGCCGCGACGGTGGTGTTCGGCCTGTCACGATCCATGCCGCTCAGCCTCGCCGCGCTGGTCGTGCTGGGAGCAGCCGACATGTTCTCGGTCAACATCCGCCAGAGCCTGATCCAGCTGCACACGCCCGATGCGATGCGCGGCCGCGTCGGCGCCGTCAGTTCCTTGTTCGTCAGCGCGTCGAACGAGCTGGGAGAAGCGGAAAGCGGCTTCCTGGCGGCGCTGATCGGGCCCGTCGTCGCGGTCGTCGCCGGCGGCATCGGCGCCATCGCCGTCGTCGGCCTGTGGGCCTGGATCTTCCCCGAATTGCGTCTTGCCAAGACGTTCGACGAGCCCGAGAGACCCCTCGCGACAGCCAAGGAGCGCCCCGCATGAAAGCCGACTCGATCCTGCACACCATCGGCAACACGGCCCACGTCCGCATCAACCGGCTGTTCGGGGACAAGGCGGAAGTCTGGTCGAAGAACGAGCGCGGCAATCCCGGCGGATCGATCAAGGACCGGATCGCGCTGGCGATGATCGAAGACGCGGAGGCTTCGGGCAAGCTGAAGGAAGGCGGCACGATCATCGAGCCGACGTCGGGCAACACGGGCATCGGGCTCGCGATGGTCGCCGCGGTCAAGGGCTACAAGCTGGTGCTGGTCATGCCGGAAAGCATGAGCCTGGAGCGGCGGCGGCTGATGCTGGCCTATGGCGCGACGTTCGACCTGACCCCGCGCGAGAAGGGCATGAAGGGTGCCATCGCCCGCGCCGAGGAACTGATCGCCCAGACCCCCGGAAGCTGGATGCCGGCGCAGTTCGACAATCCGGCGAACATCGACATTCACCTTCGCACCACCGCGCAGGAGGTGTTGGCCGATTTCCGCGACGCGCCGCTCGACGCGATCATCACCGGCGTGGGGACCGGCGGGCACATTACCGCGCTCGCCCGCGTGCTGAAGAAGGAGTGGCCGCAGCTGAAGGTGTTCGCGGTCGAGCCGACCCTGTCGCCGGTGATCAGCGGCGGCGACCCCGCCCCGCACCCGATCCAGGGCATCGGCGCCGGGTTCATCCCGCACAATCTCGACACCTCCGTCCTGGATGGCGTGATCCAGGTCACGGCCGAGGATGCGAAGGAATGGGCACGGCGATCGGCGACGGAGGAAGGCACGCTGGTCGGCATATCGTCGGGCGCGTCGCTCGCCGCCGTCGCTCAGAAAATTCCTGAACTCGGCGAACGTCCCCGCATCCTGACGTTCACCTACGACACCGGAGAGCGCTACCTCTCCGTGCCCGGCTTCCTCCCCGAGCAAGGCTGAGCCAGGATAATCTGCATTTAACGTCGACGATGAAAATTTGTTAACGTTTCGTCGGGTAAGCCGATCGCGAAAGAGCGGGCGGTGCGATGCGGCGGGCAAGGTTTGCAAATGCGGTCGAGAACGGTGCTGGGGCGCCGCGGGCAAGCGTCGCCGAAGCGCTGTCGTTCGACATCTCACTGGCGGAAACGTCGCAGGACACCATCCTGGCCGAGCAGCGGATGTGGCAGCTGCACCACGTGCCCCTGCTGCTGGGCGCGATGCATATGCTGTGCGGCATCGCGTTGCTCATCTCTAGTTTGACGAGCCGTGACGGTGGGCTGGTCCTCATGATCGCCGGCCCGCTTGGCCTGGCGATCGCCCTTGACTGCGCCGGCGCCGGACTGATCGCCTACCGTGCCCGGCTGGGATTGCAGCCGCACACCGTCACTCGCCTGATTTGCGGCTATGTGGTGCTCGTCAGCGGACTGTGGGCGATGTTCTGCCACTCCGCATCCGGCAGCCCGGCGATGGTGGCTTCGGGTCTGTTGCCGCTGCTGATGGGCGCAGGAATCACGATCACCGGCATCGCCGCAATCGAATCGCCGCCGATCACCATCCTGTGCTCGTTTGTCGGGACCTTGTCGGCGTCGCTCGTGAGCGAGCGTTCGAGCCTGGTGCTCGGGATGGCCGCGCTGTCGCTGGTGGTGGTTGCCTATTCGATCGCCGGTGCCCGCACCATGATCGCCGGGGCCCGGCGCAGGCTCCAGCTCGAGGCCGATGCGCAGAAGGCGCTTCGCTTCGTCATCGAGTTCGAGAACAGCGGGCGGGGCTGGTTCTGGGAGACCAACGCGCAGGGCACGCTGTCCTATGTGTCGCAGCAGCTTGCCGACGATTTCGCCTGCGAACCCGCCGCCCTGCTGGGCCGGCAGTTCAACGACCTGCTGTCGGTCGACGGAACCAGCGACGGTCCGATCCAGGAAGAACGCACGCTCGGCTTCCACCTGTCGGCGCGCTTCCCCTTCTCCGACGTGGTCGTCCGCGCTGCCAGCGCCGAGAACGTGCACTGGTCGTTGTCCGGCAACCCGGTGTTCGACGAACTCGGCCGTTTCCTGGGCTTCCGCGGCATCGGCACCGACCTCACCGAGCAGCGTCGCTCGGAGCAGGAGATCAGCCGACTCGCCCGGTTCGATTCGCTCACCGGCCTGCCCAACCGCGCGCTGATGCGGCAGACGCTCGACGAAGCCCTGCGCAACGCCGCCTCGCGGCAACGCGGCTGCGCCCTGTTCCTGATCGATCTCGACCGCTTCAAGAACGTCAACGACACGCTCGGCCACCCGGTCGGGGATGCCCTGTTGCGCGAGGTTGCGCAGCGGCTGACCAGCGTCATGGGCAACCACGGCCAGGTCGGGCGCCTCGGCGGCGACGAGTTCAAGGCCGTGCTGCCCGGCACGGTCGATATCGGCCTGCTCGAATCGCTCGCGCGCACGCTGATCGAGCAGGTCTCGCGCCCATACTCGATCGAAGGTCACCGGGTGACAATCGGCGCCTCGCTCGGCATCGCCATCGGCGACCCGGGACGATGCTGCGCCGACAGTCTGGTGCGCAACGCCGACCTCGCGCTCTACGCCGCCAAGGCCGCCGGACGCGGCAAGCACATGTTCTACGAAGCGTCGATGCACAGCGAGGCCGCCGAGCGACAGATGCTGGAGAACGACCTGCGCCAGGCGATCGAGCGCAACGAATTGTGGGTCGCCTATCAGCCGATCGTCCGGACCGCGAACGAGGAGGTCTGCGGCTTCGAGGCGCTGTTGCGCTGGAACCACCCGCAACTCGGCCCGATCTCGCCCGACAAGTTCATCCCGCTTGCCGAGGAATGCGGTATGATCGGCTGGATCGGGCAATGGACGCTACGAGCGGCCCTGGCCGAAGCGGCGCAGTGGCCCGACCACGTGCGGGTGGCCGTCAACCTGTCGCCAATCCAGTTCAACGATCCGGGCATCTCCGAAGTCGTCAGTGCCGCCCTGCGCGAGTATTCGGTTCGTGCCGAACGGCTGGAACTGGAACTGACCGAAGGCGTGTTCCTGGCGGAAAGCGACGCGACCGACGAAACCTTCGCCAAGCTCAAGAAGATCGGGGTCCGGCTGGCGCTCGACGACTTCGGCACCGGCTATTCCTCGATGCGCTATCTGAAGAAGGCGCCGTTCGACAAGATCAAGATCGACCAGAGCTTCGTCCGCGGCGCAGCGTCCAGCCTCAACCGGAACGGCGCCATCATCCGCGCCATCGTCACGCTCGCCGAGAGCCTCGACATGGACACCACCGCCGAGGGGGTCGAGACTCACGACGACCTGCACCTCATTCGGGAGCTCGGCGTCAGCCAAGTCCAGGGCTATATCTTCGGCCGCCCGGTCGCGGCCGAGGAGGCGCGCGCTCTCGCCAACTCGACGCGGGTCGAGGCCGACGGCTTCCAGAGCACGCGCGAGCCGCGGCACCGCCTGATGCGCCGCGCCGTCGCGGCGATCGCCGGCGAAGTCCGCGAGATCCGCCTACGCAACATCTCGGCGATGGGCGCTCAGGTCGACTGCGACGAGGTTGTGACGCCGGGCCAGTCGCTGACCATCGACATCATCGGCGTCGGTCCAGTGCTGGGCGTCGTGCGGTGGGCGCAGGCCGGCAAGTTCGGCGTGCAGTTCTCCGAACAGTTCGAGCTCGGCCGGCTCGCCCCGAAGACCGCGCCGAACGGCCAGCCCGCACCCAGCCCGTGGCATTTCCAGCAGAACCGGAAAGCCGGCTAGAGTCGTTTCAGCTTCGCTGAAGCGGTGCCGGCCCGCACCCCCGCCCGGCCAACCCACTCAGTGTATCTTATGGGTTGGCCGGGCGGGGGTGC
>CAXSDY010000115.1:0-7782 GCA_964235835.1 uncultured Sphingomonadaceae bacterium
TTCTCTTCGAGCGCCTTGGCGAGGTCGGCGGCCTCGAGAACGGTCAGTGCCGAAAGCTGGTCGACCAGCGAGTTGATGTCAGCCATGTTATACTCCTAAGCGGGGCCGCGCCCCGATGCAGTGCGTTGAAACGAAACGAAGAACTATGCGGCTTCCTTGGTGGCGTAAGCCTGGAAGACGCGCGCCAGCTGGGCGCCGGGCTCGGCCACGGTGCGCGCGATCTTGGTCGCGGGACCCTGGATGAGTCCGATCAGCGTGCCCCGCAGCTGATCGAGCGAGGGCAGGGCGGCGAGCGCCGTGATCCCCGCCACGTCGAGCAACGTGTCGCCCATGGCTCCGCCAACGATCTCCAACTTGTCGTTGGTCTTGGCGAAGTCGACCGCCACCTTGGCGGCGGCAACCGGGTCGGTCGAGGTGGCGAGCGCAGTCGGGCCGGTCAGCATGCTGCCGATCCCGCCGTAGCGCGTTCCCTCGAGCGCGATCTGGGCAAGCTTGTTCTTCGCGACTTTGAACTGGGCGCCGGCGTCGCGCATCTTCAGGCGCAAGTCGGTGGACTGGGCCACCGTCAGGCCGAGATTGCGGGTGATGACCACCACGCTGGTCTCGGTGAAGACGCTCTTCAGCTCGGCAACCAGATCGGCCTTTTCCGAACGATCCATGCCAACTCCATCGATGTTGGCCAAAGTGGTACTTTGGCCAAGTTACAAAGGACCAGAGCAGCAAGCTGCAACTGGCAACGAAGTCCGTGGGGTTGGGGATCGGCAAGGCTGCAGCGCAGCGCATGGCGGACGCGAGCGCCCGATTGATCTCTTTCCCCGCCTAGGCCGCAGATTAAGCCTCCGACTGGATCGGGGGCAGCGACTGTCTCGGACGGTATTCGCCGGGCTCGTTGCATTAGCACGCACCCGACGAACGCGAGCTTATAGCGGAACAGTCGGAACGGGCAAGAGCGTTGAGAGATGGCGCTGATACAACGGATTGCACCGGCACGGCCTATGATGTCCGAAACAGGGGATGGATCGATCGCTTAGCGGACATGCGCAACTCGCTCGCGTCGGCTTGTTCGCCAAGCCCCGCGGCCAGACGCACTCAGCTGGGGCTGAAGCCGCGGCCTCGGCCCTGGCCGTTGCCGCGCGAGGCGAGCACCACCGCGAGAATGCCGGCGGCGACGATCACCCCGATCGGCAGCACGGCTCCCGAAAAGAAGCCGGTTCCCGACGGAAGGCCGTTGCTGGCGCGTGCCGGACTGGCGTCCTGTACCGCGGCGTTGGAGGAAAGCGCGCTGAGCGCGGCCCACGAGGTGCTGTTGTCGGCCGCCAGGGATGCGGTGGAGGTGGAGACCATCGCCGCGAAACCGGCAATCATCGAAAGGCGACGCAACGAACCCGACATTCCCCGGAACTCCTGTAAGTCATGTTCCGCTAGCAAAGCCACGCGCCCAAGTCTAGCGAGAGCGGCCTAAACCGCTGGTCAAGAACGGGCTTACCTGTCGAATGATCCGTCGCGGGCGTTGCTCCGCACGATGTTCGACGCCGCGTCGCCGCTCCCCTGTCGTCAACGAGTTTCCGCCCATGTCGACAGCACCGGAGAGCGCAACCGAGCCGAAGCAGAACATCCCGATCCTCCTATCCTCCAATTCGCTGTGGAACATCGTCCACTTCCGGTCCGCGATCGTGCGGCGCCTGGCGAGCAGCTTCACGGTGGTGGTCGCTGCGCCAGCCCATCGCGAGGAGCTAGCCCGCTTCGACCTGCCGGCCGAGGTCGAGCCGATCGCGGTCGACCGGTCAGGCTTGATCCCGTGGCGCGACGCGCGGTTGCTCCTTGCCTATCGCGCGCTGATGCGCCGGCTGCGTCCGGCGGCCTACGTCAGCTGGACCATCAAGCCGAACATCTACGGTGCGCTTGCCGCGAGGGCGATCGGCGTGCCGGCGATCCTCAACGTGAGCGGGCTCGGCACCGCCTTCCTGTCCGGGGGGCTGTTCAGCCGCTTCATCAGCCTGTTGTACCGCTTCGCCTTCCGATCCGCCCACGTCGTGTTCTTCCAGAACGGCGACGACCGCGACCTGTTCGTGAGCCGGCGCCTGGTGAGGGCAGGGCAGGCGCGGCTCCTGCCCGGGTCAGGGATCGACCTCGACCGCTTCGCGATCGCTCCCCTGACCGTCGAACCGGGCGCGCCGGTATTCCTGCTCGTCGCGCGGTTGCTGGGGGACAAGGGGGTTCGCGAGTTCGTGGCGGCGGCGCGCTCGCTCCGCTCGTCATGGCCACACGCGCGGTTCCAATTGCTCGGGCCGCTCGACCGCGAGAACCGCAGTGCCATCGGCAGGGCGGAACTCGACCGCTGGGTCGCCGAGGGGGCCGTCGAATACCTCGGCACCGCGGAGGACGTGCGACCGATGATCGCCGCGGCGACGATGCTCGTGCTGCCGTCGTATCGCGAGGGGCTGCCGCGGACCCTGCTGGAAGGCGGCGCGATAGGCCGGGCGCTAATCGCAACCGACGTCCCCGGATGTCGCGACGTGGTCGTCGACGGTTTGAACGGCCTGCTCTGCCGGGTGCGGGACTGGCGCTCGCTGGCCGATGCGATGGAGCGCATGGCGCAGCTTGCGCCGGAAAGACTGCGGGCGATGGGCGAGGCATCGCGCCGCAAGGTTCAGCAGGAGTTTAGTGAGGAGCTTGTAACCGACGCCTATGTGCGCGCGATCGCCGAACTGCCATTAGGGCGATGGGCCTGATGATTTTCTCACCGCGAAAGCGAACTGCCGCAAGGCCCTCGACCGCGGCGTCGGTGCCGGAGGGATACCGTGCCTATGCGATCGGGGACGTGCACGGGCGGCTCGACCTGCTCGACCGCATGCTCGGCCGGATCGAGGCCGACATCGCGCAACGGGGCGCCGCGAAGAACCACATCGTCATGCTGGGAGACCTGATCGACCGGGGACCGGACTCGTGCCGCGTGATCGAGCGGCTGCGGACGTATCAGCGGCGCGAGGTCAAGCTGGTCGTCTTGTGCGGCAATCACGAAGAGGCGCTGCTGCGCTTGCTCGGCGGGGACGCCGAGCCGCTGGACGGCTGGCTGAGCTTCGGCGGGACCGAGACGATGCGCAGCTATGGCGTGGACCCCGACGTGCTGCACCGGGTGAGCGTGAGCGAGGCGATGGGCCTGATCCGGGACGCCGTTCCGCCGAGCCACCAGCACTTCCTCGACGGCCTCGTCGACACCGTGAAGATCGGCGACTATCTGTTCGTCCATGCCGGGATCAGGCCGGGCGTCCACCTGTCGATGCAGCTGCAACAGGACTTGCGCTGGATTCGGCAACCCTTCCTCGAGCACACCGGCGATCAGGGCTTCGTCGTCGTGCACGGTCATACGATCAGCACGGACGTCGTTGAGCGGCGCAACCGCATCGGCATCGACACCGGCGCTTATTCGACCGGACGGCTGAGCGCGGTCGGGCTGGAGGGACAGGAGCGCTGGTTCCTCGAGGCACGATAGCGTTCATGTGTCTGGATTGATTTGGTTCCACAGCCCGCCTACCACAAATGTCCGAAGTGGATGCGCCGATCATGGGGACGAGGATGAGCTTGGAAGGACGGCCCGGGTCGACGCCGCGGTGCGCGCGATCGGCAGTGCCCTGCCTCGTCCTTGTCGGCTGTCTTGCCGTGGCCGGATGCGCGGACCGCCCGGGCGGCCCGATCCCCTATAGCGCCAAGCTCGCCACGCCCGACGCGCCGAGCCTCGCCCCCCTCGAGGCGACCTACCGCATCGCGCCGATGGATACGCTGTCGGTCAGGGTGTTCAAGATGCCCGACCTGTCGGGCGACTATGAAGTCGACCTCACCGGCCAGATCTCCCTTCCGCTGATCGGCAGCGTGATGGCTGCGGACCAGACGACGAGCCAATTGCGCGAGGCGCTGACCCGGCGGCTGGGCGAAAAGTATCTGGAGCATCCGGACATCAGCGTCGGCATCAAGTCCTCGACCCGGCGCAACGTGACGGTCGACGGTTCGGTCAACCACGCGGGCTCGTTCCCGATCGCCGGCCCGACCACGCTCATGCAGACGGTCGCGCTCGCCGGCGGGACCGCGGCCGACGCCAACCCGCGCCGCGTAGCGATCTTCCGCCAGATCGGTGGGAAGCGCCAGGCGGCAGCGTTCGATCTCACCGCGATCCGGCGCGGCATGGCCGAGGACCCGCAGGTCTATGCCGGCGACATCGTCGTCATCGACGGATCGGCGGTTAAAGCGGTGCAGAAGCAGATCCTCGGTAGCCTGCCGATCCTGTCGATCTTCACCCCGTTCTGAGCACGCCCGCGCCGTGAACAAGAACATCCCCGTGAAGGCGGACGGCAATTGGGTCGTCCAGCACGAAGGGTTCGAGCGGCACGTCGGCCCGTTGCGACCGGAGCCGCAGGCAGAGAATGCGGGCGGGCTCGATCTCACGCGCCTGATGCAGTCGTTGGTCCACTGGCGCTGGCTCATCCTGGGCTGTGTGCTCGGGGGCCTGGTCCTGGCCGCGCTGGTCACGATGCTGACCACGCCGATGTACCGCGCGACGGTCACCCTGGAGGTCAATCCGCTGACCGTCGAGGTGGTCGACGAGAAGAGCCGCCCGCAATCCTCGTCGAGCTCGATGGGCAGCGAGGACCTGCTGGCGACGCAGGTCGGTCTGCTGACGAGCCGCGCGACCGCCGAACGCGCCGCGCAGGAGCTGAACCTCGCCAGCAACGCCGCCGTGGTCGGAACCAGCGGGACCGCGAGCGACCGCCTGCGCCGCGCGACCGACGTCGTTGCCGGAGGGATCAAGGTCAAACCCCCGGTGAGCGGCACGCTGATCGAGTTCAGCTATGCGTCGTCATCACCGGAGCTCGCCGCCGCCGTGGCGAACCAGATCGCGAACAGTTTCATCAATAGCGGCCTGCAGCGGCGCTACGATGCCTCGTCCTATGCGCGCAATTTCCTCAGCCAGCAGATCGCCAAGACGCGCGGCGACCTCGAACGATCGGAGCGGCAGCTGGTCGCCTATGCGCAGGCGCAGGGCATCATCAACACGGCGGGCCCGGGCGTTCCGGGTCAGTCGCCCGGCGACGTCGGGTCGCTCCAGGGCGAATCGCTGGTCGGCCTCAACAAGGCGCTGGGCGAGGCGACGGCCCGGCGGGTGGCGGCGGAGGGTGCCTATCGACAGGGCACCGCGGTCGGCGCGACCTCCGACGTGACCAACAGCACGGCCGGGCTCCGCCAGGCCCGGGCGACGCTGCAGGCCGAATACCAGGACAAGCGCACGCTGATGAAGCCGGACCATCCGGACATGCTCAGCCTGCAATCGCGTATCGCGGAGATCGACAAGCAGATCGCGCGCGAGGCGTCGCAAGTGTCGTCGAGCCGGTCGAACACGCTGCTGGCCGACTATCGTGCGGCGGCCGATACGGAGCGGGCGTTGCAGAGCCGGGTAGGCTCCCTCAAGGGCTCCGTGCTCAATCTGCGCGGCAGAAGCATCCAGTACAACATCCTCCAACGCGAGGCCGACACCAATCGCGGGCTCTATGATGCGCTGCTCCAACGGTACAAGGAAGTTGGCGTCGCAGCGGGGATCGGCTCCTCGCCGGTGTCGATCGTCGATCAGGCGGACGTGCCGGCGGCGCCGTACCGGCCGAACCTGCGCTACAACCTGCTCGTCGGGCTGCTGCTCGGCTTGCTGATCGGGGCCGGCGCGGCGATTGCCCTCGATTTCCTGTTCGACACGATTAAGACGCGCGAGGACGTTCGCAACAAGCTGCAGCTCGCCTGCCTCGGCGCGGTGCCCAAGGTCAGCGCTAAGGGCGAGTTCGTCGAGAGCCTGAAGGACGCGCGATCGAACGTCGGGGAGGCTTATGGCTCGGTCATCGCCTCGCTGCGCTTCAGCACCGACGACGGCCTGCCGCGGCGATTGCTGATCACCAGCACGAACGCTGGCGAGGGCAAGTCATCGTCGGTCCTGGCCGTAGCCCAAAGCCTGGCGCGGCTCGGCAAGCGCGTCCTGCTGATCGACGCTGACCTGCGCAAGCCGGTGTTCCGCAGCGTCAAGGAGAAAGCGGGTCTCACCCACCTGCTGACGGGCGAAGCGGCCGACCCCATGGTCCACGTCCAGCCCACCCAATACGATGGCCTGTTCCTCCTTCCCGCCGGCCCGATCCCGCCCAATCCGGCCGACCTGCTTTCGTCCGGACGGATGCAGGTGATGCTCGACCATCTTGAGACCGAGTACGACGTGCTGATCGTCGATGGACCGCCGGTGCTGGGGCTGGCCGACGCGCTGCTGCTCTCGTCGATCATCGGGAACGTGCTGTTCGTGGTGGAGAGCGGGCGCACGCGGACCAAGGCAGCGCTTGAATCGCTCGGCGTCATTCGCAGCACCGGCGCGCATGTGCTCGGGGCGATCCTGACCAAGGCGACTGGCGACCTCAACTATGGCTATTACGGTTATCGCCAACGGCAATCGGTCGAACATCAATCACAGCGCGAGATTGTGATGTTCCCGAGCAACGCCGAGACCGACGCCTGACCTTCGTGCCAAGGCCGGTGTGGCGGCGAGCCGGGGCCTTCGTCGCGGCGCTTGTCCTGGCTGTGGTTGTCCTGCGGCAAGCCGTCGTGGCGGCAAGCCTACCCGACCATCCCGAACGAGCGGCGATGCTGTGGCCAGGTCATCCCGAGGTGGTGTTCGCGCGCGGCATGCGCGCGATCGGCGAGAACGCGCAGGCGCATCGGCCGGTCGGCCCCGACCTGATCGGGCCGATGATCCAGGCCAGTCGCGTGGCACCGCTCAGCCCGGAGCCGTTCCTGGTGCGCGGCCTCGCGCTGCAGCAAGCTGGTGACGAGGCTGGGGCAGGGGTGGCGTTCCTGGCAGCGGCGCAGCGCGAGCCGCGATCGTTGCCGGCGCACTTCTTCCTCGCCGATCACTACACTCGCAGCGGACGGGTTCCCCTCGCGCTGGCCGAGCTCGGGCGATTGATCAGGCTCGTGCCCGGCAGTGCTCAACAGCTGGCGCCGCGGGTCGCAGCCTATGTGCAGAGCGAGCGCGACGTCGCCCAGGTGCGTGGGCTCATCGGCCACAATCCGCAGCTGCGCGACGACGTCCTGCTCGCGCTCGCGTCCAACGCCGCCAATGCGGACCTCATCGCCAGCATCGCGCCCAGCTCGGCGCAGGGGGATTGGGTGCCGGTCCTGCTCCAGAGCCTGGTCCAGGCGGGCGACTATCAGGGCGCGTACAGGGTATGGCAGGCCAGTGCGAGCGCCCGCGGCACTCCTGTGGAGCCCGGGCGAGTGGCCGATCGCGCGTTCCGCTCGGCCTTGCCGCCCCCGTTCGGGTGGACGCTGGCCTCGGGCGGAGCGGGCCTTGCCGAGCCGGCGAGCGGTGGCGGGCTCCATGTCATCTACTATGGCCGCGACCCGTTCGTCGCCGCCAGCCAGCTGCTGCTACTTCCCGCCGGGCGTTATGTGCTTCAGTTTGAGGCGCGGGCGACCTCAGGATCAATCAATTCGGTGAAATGGCAGCTGCGCTGTGCCCGGGGCAATCAGGTCGTCGCGACCGCCCCTGCTGGCCCCGGCGCAGCCCGCGCTTCGCTCGCGGTTCCGGCAGGCTGCCCGGCGCAATGGCTCGAGCTCGTCGCCAGCCCAGCGGACGTGCCGGACACGACCGATTTCACGATCGCGGATCTCGACCTCCGACGGGCCGGCTGATGATAGACCGGCGATCGGTCGCCCCGGCCTATCTGCTCGCCTGCCTGCTGCTCGGCGGCAGCACGCAGA
>CAXSDY010000116.1:0-7736 GCA_964235835.1 uncultured Sphingomonadaceae bacterium
TGTCCGCGAAGGGCCGGTCCCGCGGGTCCTTGCTGTCGAGAATGCGCAGCGGGTTCTTGTCGAGCCGCGCCTGGCTGTCCTCGGAGAGCTCGGCGCGGTGTGCCGCGAAATGCTCGACGAGCGCGGCGCGCCATGCATCGCGGCTTGCGGCGTCGCCGAGTGTGTTCAGCTTGAGGGTGACGCCTTCGATCCCGAGTTCGTTGAGCAACTGCGCCCCGAACGCCAGCAGCTCGACATCGGCCGCTGGCTCGGCCGCGCCGATGATCTCGGCGTCGAGCTGGTGGAACTGGCGGAACCGGCCCTTCTGCGGTCGTTCATAACGGAATGCGGGGCCGTGCGTCGCGACCTTCAATGGCGCAAAGCGCTGCCACCCTTCCGACAGATAGGCTCGGGCAATGCCGGCCGTGAACTCGGGCCGAAGGGTGATCGAATCGCCCGAGCGGTCGTCGAACGAGTACATTTCCTTGGAGACCACATCGGTCGTCTCGCCCATCGTCCGCGCGAATACCGCGGTCGGCTCGATCACGGGGACCTCGACCCGCTTGAACCCGTACAGCCGGCGAACGCGGTCGAACGTGGACACGACGTGCGCGAAGCGATCCGCCTCCTCGCCGATCAGGCTTTGCGTGCCGCGAACCGGCTGGATCGACTGGGGTTTGGCCATGGATCGAGGCCCCTAGCGAGCGCGCCCTGGAAACGCTAGCACGGCCCCATGCGCAACCTCCTCTGCTCCGCTGCCCTGGTCGCAGCCGCCCCGCTCCTGCTCGCGGCCAACAGCCGCCCGCAGCCGGTGCCGATCGTCGACACGATCCCGGCCGCCCGCGACGTGCCCTACCCCGGCGTCCTCCAGCTCCGCGTCGATGCGACCGACCTCGACCGGGCAATCTTCCGGGTAGAGGAGACGATCCCGGTGGCCGCGGCGGGGCGAATGACGCTGTTGCTGCCGGAATGGCTGCCCGGCAACCACGCCCCACGCGGGCAGATCGCGAACCTCGCTGGGCTGGAGTTCAGTGCCAACGGGCAGAAGCTGCGTTGGATGCGTGACCCGGTGGACGTTTACGCGTTTCACGTCGACGTCCCCGCCGGCGTGTCGGCGATCGTGGCGCGCTTTCAGTTCCTGTCCCCGACCAATGGCGATCAGGGCCGCATCGTCGTCACGCCGCAGATGCTCAACGTCCAGTGGGAGGCGGTGTCGCTCTATCCAGCCGGTTATTTCACACGGCAGATCCCGATCGTCGCCAGCCTGACGCTGCCTGCCGGCTGGCAAGCCGCGACGGCGCTCCGCCCGACTGCGACGCAAGGTTCGACCCTGACCTATGACCAGGTCAGCTACGAGGTGCTGCAGGATTCGCCGGTGTTCGCCGGCAAATATTTCCGCCGCGACGATCTTGGCCACGGCGTGTTCCTCAACACCGTCGCGGACGAGGCCAAGCAGTTGGTCGTTCCGGCCGACGTTCTGCAGAAGCACCGCAACCTGGTCACCCAGGCCGTCCTCCTGTTCGGCGCGCGCCACTTCGATCACTACGATTTCCTGCACGCGGTGACCGAGAAGATGGGCGGCATCGGCCTGGAGCATCACCGCAGCTCCGAGAACCAGAACGAGCCGGCGTATTTCACCGACTTCAAGGGCAATCTGGCCGACCACAATCTCCTGCCGCACGAGTTCACGCACAGCTGGGACGGCAAGTTCCGCCGCGGAGCCGACCTGTGGACGCCCGACTTCCGCACGCCGATGCGGGACAGCCTGCTGTGGGTGTACGAGGGACAGACCCAGTTCTGGGGCTATGTGCTGGAGGCGCGCTCGGGGCTGAGCAGCAAGCAGGACGTGCTCGACAAGCTGGCGATGGTCGCCGCCGGCCTCGACAATGTGCCGGGCCGCGGCTGGCGCCCGATGGGCGACACGACGAACGACCCGATCATCTCGGCGCGTCGCCCGAAGCCGTGGCCGAGCTATCAGCGGTCGGAAGACTATTACAACGAGGGCCTGCTGATCTGGACCGAGGCGGATGCGATCATCCGCGAGGGAACCGGCGGCAAGCGCGGCATGGACGATTTCGCCCGCGCCTTCTTCGGCATCAACGACGGCGACTGGGGCGAGGTGACCTACACCTTCGACGACGTCGTCGCGACGCTCAACCGGGTCTATCCGCAAGACTGGCGGACCTTCCTCGATCAACGGGTCAACCGGGTGAGCGAGCGGGCGCCGCTCGGCGGTTTCACGCGCTCAGGCTACAACCTGGTCTACACGGACACCCCGACCGACGCGTTCAAGGCGCTGGCGAAGGCAGCGAAGTCGGCGAGCTTCGCCTATTCGCTCGGTTTCAACATCGGCAAGGAGGACAAGCTCACCTCGGTGTTGTGGGGCTCGCCGGCGTTCAACGCCGGGCTGACCACCGGCCTGACGCTGGTCTCGGTCAACGGCCGGCTCTATTCGGAGGATGTGCTGAAGGACGCGGTGACGGCGGCCAAGACGAGCAATGTGCCGATCCGCCTGGCGGTGAAGCGCGGCGACGAGCTGCGGATCGTCGACATCGCGTGGACCGGCGGGCTGCGCTATCCGCGCTTCGTGAAGTCGGGCAAGGTACCAGGCGCGCTCGACCGGCTGCTCGCGCCCCGGCGGTAAGGGTTTGCACGCAGGACCTTAGCCCCTAGAGCCCGGCGATTATGAACATCGACCTGATTCCCGCCGGCGACAATCCGCCGCACAGCATCAACGTGCTGATCGAAGTACCGATCGGCGGCGAGCCGGTGAAGTATGAGCTCGACAAGAAGTCGGGAGCGATCTTCGTCGATCGGATCCTGCACACGCCGATGCGCTATCCGGCGAACTATGGGTTCGTGCCGCAGACGCTAGGCGGGGACGGCGACCCGATCGACTGTCTCGTGATGAACCGCTGGGCGCTGATGCCAGGCAGCGTCATTCGTTGCCGCCCGGTCGGCGTGCTGTTCCTGGAAGACGAGGCGGGCGGCGACGAGAAGCTGCTCGCCGTGCCCGAGGTCAAGACCACGCCCTATTATGCCGACGTCGGGGAAGCGACCGACCTGCCCAACATCGTGCTCCGGCAGATCGAGCACTTCTTCACCCACTACAAGGACCTCGAACCCGAGAAGTGGGTGCGGATCGGCAAATGGGGTGATTGCGAGGCCGCCAAGCAGGTGATCGTCGAGGCGCTGGAGCGGGCGAAGGGGTTCGGCGCCTAGAGACGTTTTCAGAACTGAACTGGTACCGATTTAAGCAAAGTCGAGACGACTCTAGCTTGGCCGCTGTTGGCGTTGCCCCTGGAAGAAGCGGCGCGGGATGAACAGCTTGCGCAGCGAGATGGTGATCGTCCGGCCGACCGGATCGATCAGGTCCGGCTGATAGCCCAGCGGAATGGCACCCGACACGTCCCGGACCCGCTGTCGTTGGTTGAGGATGTTGTTCGCCTCAAGGCGGACAGACGTGCCACGCAGCCACGAGTGCTTGGCAAGCAGCGAGAGGTTCTCGCCGAGGTTGGCGAACAGGCGCAGATCGAACGTCGCCAGCGGCGCGAAGCTGAGGTCGCCGTTCGGGCCGCCCGTGATGCGCGTGCCGGTCCGGTAATTGGCGGACAGCCGGGCGCCGAGGCCGTTGTTGTAGTAACCGGCCTGGGCCTCGACGGTTTGCCGCGAGCGCCCTCCCCCGGTGCCGCCGCTGCTCGCGCCGCCATGGAGGAAGTCGAGCGGCCGCAGACCTGGAGCAATGATCGCCTGGTCGACCAGCGCGATCGTGTCAGTCAGCGAGAATTGCAGACGGCCGCGCTGGTTGCCGCCGAACGGGCCTCCACCGAGGCCCGCGCCGCGTCCGCCAAAGCCCCCGCCACCCGGACCGCCGCCGCCACCTGGACCGCCTGGGCCGCCGCCGTCCACCGGAGGCCGAGCGCCACCGGCCCCACCGCCACGATCGCCTGAGCCGCCGGCATTCTGCGCTCTGAGCCGCCGGAACTGATCTATGAGCGCCTGGGGCGGCGCCTTTGACTTCAGCGGCTTGGTGAAGTCGAAGCCGATCCGCAGCACCTCGCTGCGCGCGCTGTCGTAATTGACCGGCCGGAAGTCCACCGAAGTCAGATTGCCGCCGGCGTCGCGCGTGAACCGGGACGGGAACGCGGCTTCGAGTGCTGGACTCGGCCCGGGAAAAGTCTGAACCGGATTGGTCAGCCGCGAGGAGACATAGTCGGCGCGGAAGCGCAGATCGAGCTTCTCGGACGGTTGCCAGTTGGCGCCCAGCTTCTTGACTGTTCGCCGATCGGCGAGCAGCCCGGGGTTGCCGCCAGTGACGGCGGTAACGAGGACGGTCCGGCCCGTGGTATAATCGAAGACTCGCGTGCCCGGGGTCGTCAGCACCGGATCGCCAAGGTTGCTGATCGACGGCGCACCCTCTTCCCGAGTAATCGATGCGATCAGGTTGAGGCGCGGCGCGGGGGACCAGTTGAACCCACCGCCGACGGTGGTCAGGGTGCCGAGATCGGAGAAATGCTCGACCTCGGCGTTGGCGTTCAGCGTCAGCGACCCGATCGCGCCGAGCGCCCCGTTGCGGCGCGCGACCGGCAGATCGAGGTTGATCGACCCGGTGGTGTGATCGCGGCCGAGGTTCGCGCTGCGGCCGATCCCTGCCCGGGTGGCGAAGCTGTCGAGGTGCAGCGTGTCGGCGCCTGCTTTCAATGTGACGTTCGCCCGACCGGCCGGAAGGGTGAGCAGCGGGCCGTTGAGCGTGCCGTCGAGCCCGGCGGACTTGGTCGTCGAGCGGGCGCGGTCGCGGGCGAATTCGCTGATCCCGCTCAACGTGCCGAGCGGATCGACCGCCCGGTTGCCGGCGGTGACCGCCGCCTGCACCGCGGTGAGGTCCGGTCCGCGATCGGTGCGGGTGATGCTGTTGGAAAGATCGGCGTTGCCGGTCACCGAATAACGCCAGCGCTGCTTCTGCCCATTGACGGAAAGGCCAAGGTGCGCGGCGTCGGTGCTGGTGTTGCGGGTCAGTGCGCCGAGCGCGTCGAAGCCCCGCGACACGGTCGTGCCCTCGCCCGAGAAGGGACTCGTGCCCGGCACGTTCAGGATGCCGGTCGGCACCCCGAACAGGCTCTGGCCTTCATTATGCGACGCCTCGGCGGTCAGGGTGGCCGAGGCGTCGCCCAGGACCGTGCGGTTGAAGTTGCCGGTAGCCCTCACCTGCCCTTGCGAGCCTCGCAGCGTCCGAAAGCTGCGGGGATCGGCTGTGGTCGGCTGGGTTGAACTGGGCTGCGAGACGATGTCGCGCTCGCTTTCGGTCAGCGCGGTGTTGCCTTCCGCGTGGACCGTCAGATTGGTGCGGCCGTTGACCCCGATCATCAGCCGAGACGCTTCGGCGACACCGCTCCCGTAGCCACCCTCGGTTGCGATACCAGCATCGGCGCGGACCGTCGTCGAGCGGAAGCGGCGGCGCAGCACGATGTTCACGACGCGCTGGTCGGCGGCATAACCATACTTCAGCGCGACTTCCTCCGGCAGGATCTCGACCCGCTCGATGGCCTCTGGCGGAAGGTCGCGGACCTCCTGAAAGCCCGAAATGCGCTGGCCGTTGAGCAGCAGCACGGGCCCGCCGCCGCCCCGGCCGCGAGCGCTGCCGGTCTGGGGTGCGAGCGCGGCCAGGAGTTCGGTCACGCTGGTGGCGCCGGTCGCGCGGATGTCGCGAGTGGTCAGCGTGTTCTCGGGCGGGATGTCTCCGACGACCGACCCGCGCGGCCGCTGCCCGGTGACGACGATCTCCTCCCCTTCGCCCTCGTCGCTCCCCTCCTCAGGCGCCGTGACGCGCTGCACGGGCACGGGAACCGCCGGCCGCGCCGCCTCCTGCGCTCTTGCGGGCGCCGCTACGAGCAGGACCAGGGAGGCGGAGGCCAGCAGGTGGTGACGATCGATCATGGGCGCCAAACTTTCAAACCAGCGATCCGGTTTCGGGCGACTGGCAGCGCGAAGATGAAGGTGGCATGACGAACCCTGTCTTTTCGACGAACCGGAGCTGTCACTTGACCAACACCCGCCGCCTAGCCTTCCTGCTCGCTCTGGCGGTCACGACCAGCCCGCTTCATGCCGCCGGACCCGCCGAGCAGGCGACCCGGGCCGCGCTCGCTCGGGTCCAGCGGATCGATCGGCCGATCCATTCCGTACTTGCGATCGACCCGACGGCAATCGCCCAAGCCCGCCGGGTCGACACGGCCGGGTTACGCGGTCCGCTGGCGGGTGTGCCGGTGCTCATCAAGGACAATATCGAGGCGGCGGGACCGCTGCCCACCACGGCCGGCAGTCTGGCGCTCGCAACGAACGTGACGGGACGAGACGCACCCCTCGTGGCCCGGCTGCGCACAGCCGGCGCGGTGATCCTGGGTAAGACCAACCTCAGCGAGTGGGCCAACATCCGCTCCAACCACTCGATTTCCGGCTGGAGCGCGGTCGGTGGGCAGACGCGAAACCCCCATGCGATCGACCGCAACCCGTGCGGATCGTCGAGCGGCAGCGGCGCGGCGGTTGCGGCGGGTATCGTCGACTTCGCGATCGGCACCGAGACCGACGGATCGATCACCTGCCCGGCCGCGATCAACGGCATTGTCGGGTTCAAGCCGACGGTCGGAATGGTGAGCCGCACGCACATCGTCCCGATCAGCGCCAGCCAGGACACGGCCGGGCCGATGACCCGCACCGTGCGGCAGGCCGCGGAGTTGCTCGGCGTCATCGCGGGGACCGACTTGGCCGACCCGGCGACCCACGAAGCGGATGCGCATCAGGCCGATTTCACGGCCGGTCTCAGCGCCTCCGCGCTTCGCGGCACCCGCATTGGAGTGATGCGGTTCGCGGCGGGCTTCGGGACCGACCAGCCGTTCGAAGCGGCCTTGTCGGTGTTGCGCGCGCAGGGTGCCACCCTGGTCGAGATCAAGACGTTCGACGACAAGGCAATCGGCGACAACGAGAACGTCGTGCTGATGACCGAACTGAAGGCGGGTCTGAACGCCTATCTCGCAACCACGCCGCGTTCCGTCGTGAGCCGCACGGTGGCCGACCTGATCGCCTTCAACACGGCGCATGCGGAACAGGAGATGGCCCTGTTTGGGCAGGAGTCGTTCCTCAAGGCGGAGGCGACCAAGGGCACCGACGATCCGGCGTATCGCAAGGCGCGCCTGACCAGCTTCACCGCGGCCGGTCCCAACGGGATCGACCGCTTGCTGCGGGAGAACCGGCTCGATGCGCTCGTCGGCCCAACCATGCCGCCGGCGTGGAAGATCGACGCCGTCAACGGCGACCAGATCGCCGGCGGTGGCGCTGGTAGCCTGGCCGCGGTGGCTGGCTACCCGCACCTGACCGTGCCGATGGGCCAGGTGAAGGGCCTGCCGGTCGGGATCAGTTTCATCGGCGCCAAGTGGAGCGACGGGCGCATCCTGTCGCTCGGCTACGCCTACGAACAGGCGAGCCGGGCAATCGTGGTGCCGCGCTTCCTGAATTCGATTGAGGAAAGCCAGCCGGTCGCTCGGCAGCTGGGATCGCAGCGCTAGGCGGTCAGTCGCAGCGCGGCGATGGAGCCGACGATGCCGAGCAACAGGGCCGCCCGCAGCGTCGTAGCGGGCTCATCGAACCACAGCATGCCGACCATCACCGTTCCGACCGCGCCGATGCCGCCCCACACGGCATAGGCAGTGCCCATCGGGATCGTTCTGGCGGAGCGTTCGAGCAGGCTCATCGACAGGGTCACCGAC
>CAXSDY010000117.1:0-7659 GCA_964235835.1 uncultured Sphingomonadaceae bacterium
CGGATGCTGGTGATCGAGATGAACCCGCGTGTTTCGCGCTCCTCGGCGCTGGCGTCGAAGGCGACCGGCTTCCCCATCGCCAAGGTCGCGGCGCGCCTCGCGGTCGGCTACACGCTCGACGAGATCGCCAACGACATCACCGGCGGCGCGATGCCGGCCTCGTTCGAGCCGACGATCGACTACGTCGTGACCAAGATCCCGCGCTTCGCCTTCGAGAAATTCAAGGGCGCCGAGCCGCTGCTGTCGACCGCGATGAAGTCGGTCGGCGAGGTGATGGCGATCGGGCGCAGCTTTGCCGAGAGCCTGCAGAAGGCGCTGCGCGGGTTGGAGACCGGGCTCAACGGGCTCGATCGCGTCGAGGCGCTCGAGCAGGCGAGCGACGACGAGATCGCGAACGCGCTGGCGCGGCCGACGCCGGACCGGCTGCTGGTCGCCGGCGAGGCGCTGCGCCACGGCTTCTCGGTCGAGCGGATCCACGCCATCGCCGGCTTCGATCCCTGGTTCCTCGATCGGCTGGCCGAGATCGTCGCGGCCGAGACGGAAGTGCGTCGCGACGGCCTGCCGGGCGACGCGGGCGGGATGCGGCGGTTGAAGGCGATGGGCTTTTCCGACGCGCGGCTCGCCCAGCTCGCACTGCGCTCCGCCAACGCGCCCCGAGCCGCGAGCGAGGCGGCCGCGCGGGGCCGCGGTGTGGTCCATGACGCGCTCAAGCTGATGACCGGCGGCGTCACCGAGCAGGAGGTCCGCTGGCACCGCGAACGGCTCGGCGTCCGGCCGGTGTTCAAGCGGATCGACAGCTGCGCGGCCGAGTTCGACGCTTCCACGCCCTACCTCTATTCGACCTACGAAGCGCCGCTGTTCGAGAACTCCGAGGACGAGGCCGCGGTCACCGACAAGCGCAAGATCATGATCCTGGGTGGCGGGCCGAACCGCATCGGGCAGGGCATCGAATTCGATTACTGCTGCTGCCACGCCGCCTTCGCGCTCGGCCGGGCCAAGGACGACGGTTGGGGCGCGGGCTATGAGACGATCATGGTCAACTGCAACCCGGAGACCGTGTCGACCGATCCCGAGACGTCCGACCGGCTCTACTTCGAGCCGCTGACGCAGGAAGACGTGCTCGCCATCATCGGGCGCGAGCGCGAGCGCGGCGAGCTGGTCGGGGTGATCGTCCAGCTCGGCGGGCAGACGCCGCTGAAGCTGGCTGCCGGGCTCCAGGCGGCGGGCGTGCCGATCCTCGGCACCTCGCCCGACAGCATCGACCTGGCCGAGGACCGCGAGCGGTTCGCGGCGCTCGTCAATCGGCTCGGCCTGCGCCAGCCGGAGAACGGCCTTGCGCGCAGCCGCGACGAGGCGATGCAAGTGGCGACGCGGATCGGTTACCCCGTGCTGCTGCGCCCGTCCTACGTGCTCGGCGGGCGGGCGATGGAAGTGGTCGACGGGCCCGGCCAGCTTGACCACTACATCGCCACGGCCGTGCAGGTGTCGGGCTCGTCGCCGGTGCTGATCGACCGCTATCTGCGCGACGCGATCGAGGTCGACGTCGATGCGATCTGCGACGGGACCGACGTCGCGGTCACCGGCATCCTCCAGCATATCGAGGAGGCCGGCGTCCATTCGGGCGACAGCGCCTGCTCGATCCCGCCCTACAGCCTGTCGCAGCCGGTGCTGGACGAGATCGAGCGGCAGACGCGCGCGCTCGCTCTGGCGCTCGACGTGCGCGGGCTGATGAACGTCCAATTCGCGGTCAAGGACGCGCTCGTCTACCTCATCGAGGTGAACCCGCGGGCGTCGCGCACCGTGCCGTTCGTCGCCAAAGCGATCGGGCGGCCGATCGCCAAGATCGCGGCGCTGGTCATGGCCGGCGAGCCGCTTGCGCCGCACCTGCCGATCCGCCGCGACATCGGCCATATCGCGATCAAGGAGAGCGTGTTCCCGTTCGCGCGCTTTCCGGGCACTGACCCCGTGCTCGGACCGGAGATGAAGAGCACCGGCGAAGTCATGGGAATCAGCCATGATTTCGACATCGCCTTCGCGAAATCGCAGCTCGGCGGGGGCGTAATACTGCCCGACGGCGGAACGGTGTTCATCTCGGTAAAGGACGCCGACAAGGACAATATCGTGCCCGCCGCGGCGAAGATGGCGGAGCTCGGCTTCGCGCTCATCGCGACCAGCGGGACGGCGGCGATCCTTGCCGCCGCGGGGCTGCCCGTCGAGCGCGTCAACAAGGTCGCGCAAGGCCGGCCGCACATCGTCGACCGGCTGACCGACGGCGGCGTGCAGGTGGTGTTCAACACGACCGAGGGCTGGCAATCGATGAAGGACAGCCAGGCGATCCGCGCCACCGCGCTGCAGCGCAAGGTGCCCTACTTCACGACCGCGGCGGCGAGCCTGGCGGTGGCCCGCGCGATCGGGGCGCTGCGCGGGCACGCGCTTGAAGTTCGCTCGCTCCAGTCCTATTATTCCGCCTCCGAAAGCTAGGACTCACCCCGACATTCCGGACTGTTCAGCGTCGCCTCCGGGCGGGCGCTAGTCTGGCTTTCGGCCGGTTTAGAAAGGATTGCTCATGGCGAGCGACAAGGTGCCGATGCTGGCCGAGGGCCATCTGAAGCTCGAGACGGAGCTGCGGCAGCTCAAGAAGTTCGAGCGGCCCTCGATCATCGAGGCAATCGAATCGGCACGCGCCCACGGCGACCTGTCCGAGAACGCCGAATATCATGCGGCGAAGGAGCGGCAGGGCCAGGTCGAGGCGCAGATTGCCGACATGGAAGACCAGCTGAGCCGCGCGATCGTGATCGATCCGTCGACGCTGTCGGGCGACAAGGTCGTGTTCGGCGCGACCGTCACGCTGGTCGACGAGGACGACAAGCAGGTCCGCTACCAGCTGGTTGGGCAGGTCGAGGCCGACGCGAGCAACGGTCGCATCTCGTACGCCTCGCCGCTCGGCCGGGCGCTGATCGGCCGCGTCAAGGGCGACGAGGTCGAAGTGTCGACGCCGTCCGGCGAGCGCTATTACGAGATCGCGAAGGTCGACTTCGTCTAGAGGAACCAGCCCGATGCGGGTGCCCGAACAGCTGAGGACCGCGACCGGCATCATCGCCGTCGTCACTGCGGTGACCTCGCTGCTCCCGATTCTGCTCGGGAAGGTCCAGCAGGCGGCACTGCTGTTCGGCTTCCTGCCCGCGCGGCTGCTCGGCAGGCTGCATCTGTCGCCGGCCGTCCCGGTCGTGCTGACCCCGCTCAGCGCGACGTTGATCCACGGCAGTGTCCTCCACCTCGCCGGCAATCTCCTGATGCTGATGTGGTGCGGCTTGGCGGTCGAGCGGGTGCTCGGCGGCCGCGCGGTGCTGATCCTCTATGTCGTCGGGGCCTATGTCGCGGCGGCCGCGCAGTTCGTCGTCGTGCCGCACAGCCAGTCGCCGATGATTGGCGCGAGCGGAGCGATCAGCGCGCTGATCGGCGCCTTCGCGCTGAGCTATGGGCAGCAAAAGGTGCTGGTCGCCTCGCGCAAGCTCAACCGCATGCTCAATGTCGCCTGGCTGCTTGCCGCCTGGGTCCTGATCCAGCTTGGCTTCGGCTATCTGATGGGCAGCGAAGGCATGATGCTCGCGACCCCGGCGCACATCGGCGGGTTCATGGCGGGCATCGCCTTGCAGCGCGCGCTGCTGTTGTGGCGCTATCGTCACGCCTGATGCGGTTGATCGTCGCCCGCCACGCCGAGACCGTCTACAATGCCGCCGCCCGCATGCAGGGCCACATGGGGCACACGCCGCTCACCCGCCGCATCGCGCAGCCCGGGGCGACGGGGACGGCGCTTCCGGAGCAGGCGGGAGGGGCACAGTGACGTGACCCTCTCCCCCGCCTTCCTGGACGAGCTGCGCGCGCGCACCCTGCTCTCCTCCGTCGTGGCGCCGGCGGTCAAGCTCCTCCGCGCCGGGCGCGAGTGGAAGGCGTGCTGCCCGTTCCACCAGGAGAAGACACCCTCCTTCACGATCAACGACGACAAGGGCTTCTACCATTGCTTCGGCTGCGGCGCGCACGGCGACGCGATCCGCTTCCTCACCGATGCCCGCGGCCTGCCGTTCATGGAGGCGGTCAGGGAACTCGCCGGCAAGGCGGGGATGGAAGTGCCCGCCGCCGATCCGCGCGCGCAGGAAAAGGCCGAACGCGCGACCGGGCTGACCGACGTCATGGCCGCCGCGCAGCGCTGGTTCGCCGAACTGCTCGCGGGTAGCGACGGCGCCGAGGCGCGCGCCTATCTGGCAAATCGCGGCATCGATCCGGCGGTTGCCGCGCGCTTCGGGCTTGGCCTCGCGCCGAACGCGCGCAACCGGCTGCGCGCCGCGCTCAACAGTTTCGGCGAGGACAAGTTGGTCGAAACCGGCATGCTGATCCGGCCCGAGGACGGCGGCCGTGAGCCCTATGACCGGTTCCGCGGGCGCTTGATGATCCCGATCCGCGACCCGCGCGGGCGGGTGATCGCGTTCGGCGGCCGCATCCTCGGCGAGGGGGAGCCCAAATACCTCAACTCGCCCGAGACCCCGCTGTTCGACAAGGGTCGCACACTATACAATATCGATCGCGCCGCGCCGGCCAGCCGCACCGCCGGGCGGCTGATCGTCGTCGAAGGCTATATGGACGTCATCGCCCTCGACCGCGCCGGCATCTCGGAGGTGGTGGCGCCCAATGGCACGGCGGTGACCGAGGCGCAGCTTGAGCGCATGTGGCGGCTCGATCCGGCGCCGATCCTGTGCTTCGACGGCGACGCCGCGGGGCAGAAGGCCGCGATCCGCGCGGCCGAGCGCGCCCTGCCCCATCTCGGCCCGGAGCGCACGCTGCGCTTCGTCGCGCTGCCGCAGGGGCAGGATCCCGACGACCTGCTGCGCAGCGGCGGCAAGCCCGCGCTCGATGCGGTCCTCGCCGAGCCCGAGCCGCTGGCCGAACGGCTGTGGCGCCATGAGCGCGACGCTGCGCCGCTCACCACGCCCGAAGCGCGCGCCGGATTGCGGCAGCGACTGCTCGCGCATGCGTCGGCGATCGGCGACCAGAGCCTCGCGCGCCTGTACCGCGACGAATGGCTCGCGCGGTTCGATGGCCTGGTCCGTCCGCAACGCGGGCCGGGCGCAGCGAGGCGCAGCGAGCGCGGTGGGCGTTGGGACAAGGCGACGCGCCGCTTCGTACCGCCCGAACCGCCGACGGGAGTGGTGGCGCGGACGATCGGCAGCAGCGGCATAGACGCGGCGATGGCGCGCGCGCTGTTAACGGGGTTCACGCTTTACCCCGACGCGCTGTACGATCAGGTCGAGCCGCTCGCCGCACTTCCGATCGCCGACCGTTCCGCGTCGGCGCAGCGCGACCGGCTAGTCGACGCCGTGCTGTCCGGCGCGCCGCTTGATCGCGAAGCGCTCGCTCCCATATTGGTCAGCGGTGGTGGGGTGCAGCGAGCCGGCGGCATCGGCTTTTCGTTCACCCGTTCCGACACCGATCCGGCGCTCGCCGGGCGCGACCTGGCGGGCGTGATCGAAACCCTCTCCGCACGCGCCGAGGTCGAAGCCGCGCTGCTCGACGCGACCGAGCGGGCGAAGGCGGAAACCACCGACGAGACCTATGGCGAGCAGCAACGGCTGTTCGCCGCGCGGCAGATGTTGAACGAACGGCTGGCTTCGCTGGCCGGCAATGAGTAAGCGGCACGACCTATGGCGAAACAAGAAACGGCAGACATTGAGCAGGACGGCGGCGACGCTCCCCTCATCGATCTCAATGACGCATCGCTCAAGAAGCTGATCGCCCGCGCCAAGAAGCGCGGCGTGATCACCTATGACGAGCTCAATGAGGCGCTGCCTTCGGGGCAGATGGACTCCGACCAGATCGAGGACATCACCGCCGCTCTGTCCGAAATGGGCATCAACATCGTCGAGAATGTCGAGGCGAGCGACGACGATGAGGAAGAGGCCGACGAGCCGGTCGAGGAAGAGGTTGATCCGCTCGACGACGCGGGGCCGAAGCCTGTCGCCGCGGTCAAGAAGGAGACCGTCGACCGCACCGACGATCCCGTGCGCATGTACCTGCGCGAGATGGGCGCGGTCGAACTGCTCAGCCGCGAGGGCGAGATCGCCATCGCCAAGCGGATCGAGGCCGGCCGCGACACGATGATCTGGGGCCTGTGCGAAAGCCCGATCACGTTCAACGCGATCATCGAATGGTCGAACAACCTCAACGAAGGCACCATGCAGCTGCGCGAGATCCTCGATCTCGAGGCGATGCTGTCGAAGGGCCCGACGCCCGAGCAGGTCGCCGAAGGTGCCGAGGACGAGGACGGCGACGAGATCAGCGCCAAGGTCGCCGGACCGACCTTCAAGGAAGAGGAGGAGCCGGTCGAGGCCCCCGTCGTCAACGAAGACGAGGAGGACATGGTCGACCGCCGCACCGCTCCGCAGGCCGACGACGACGACGAGGACAATACGCTTAGCCTCGCGCAGATGGAGGAGCAGCTCAAGCCGATCGCGCTCGAGAAGTTCGCCAGCATCACCGAGCTGTTCAAGAAATTCTCCAAGCTCCAGCAGGCGCGGCTCGACGCGCTCGGCTCGGGCGAAGGCTATGCGCCGTCCGAGGAGAAGAAGTATCAGAAGCTGTCGGAGCAGCTCACGGCCGAAGTCGAGAGCGTCCAGTTCCACGCCGCCAAGATCGAATATCTGGTCGATCAGCTGTACAGCTACAATCGCCGGCTGACCGCGCTGGGCGGGCAGATGCTGCGCCTGGCCGAGCGCCACCGCGTCCCGCGCAAGGCGTTCCTCGACAGCTACATGGGCAACGAGCTCGACGACAGCTGGCTGCAGCGCGCGTCGAAGATCGACAAGAAGTTCGCCGCCTTTGCCGTGGCCGAGGCCGACAGCGTCGAGCGCATCCGCGGCGAGATCGCCGAAATCTCGCAGCAGACCGGCATGTCGCTGCCCGAGTTCCGCCGCATCGTGAATCAGGTCCAGAAGGGCGAGCGCGAAGCGCGCATCGCCAAGAAGGAAATGGTCGAGGCGAACCTGCGCCTCGTCATCTCGATCGCCAAGAAATACACCAACCGCGGTCTGCAGTTCCTCGACCTCATCCAGGAAGGCAACATCGGCCTGATGAAGGCGGTGGACAAGTTCGAGTACCGCCGCGGCTACAAGTTCAGCACCTATGCGACGTGGTGGATCCGCCAGGCGATCACGCGCAGCATCGCCGATCAGGCGCGCACCATCCGTATCCCGGTGCACATGATCGAGACGATCAACAAGCTCGTCCGCACCAGTCGCCAGTTCCTCCACGAGACCGGCCGCGAGCCGACTCCGGAAGAGCTGGCCGAACGCCTCTCGATGCCGCTCGAGAAGGTTCGCAAGGTGATGAAGATCGCCAAGGAGCCGATCAGCCTCGAAACGCCGATCGGCGACGAGGAGGACAGCCACCTCGGCGATTTCATCGAGGACAAGAACGCGGTCATCCCGGTCGATGCCGCGATCCAGGCCAACCTCAAGGAGACGGTGACGCGCGTCCTCGCCTCACTCACCCCGCGCGAGGAACGCGTGCTGCGCATGCGCTTCGGCATTGGCATGAACACCGATCACACGCTTGAGGAAGTCGGCCAGCAGTTCAGCGTTACCCGCGAACGCATCCGTCAGATCGAGG
>CAXSDY010000118.1:0-7657 GCA_964235835.1 uncultured Sphingomonadaceae bacterium
GCCGCATCGTCATTGTCGGCGACCAACGTAAGCTTCGGCGGGGAACCTGTAGCCATGCTCCGACAATGCGCCACCCGCCGAGTCGATCCAAGGGGGTGAAAGATTGTCGTCCCACGGCGGGGCAGGGGGCTTCAGGCGCCCTTCGCACGGTCCTCGATCCAGCCCTTGTCCCACGTCTTGATCAGCGGTCGTCCGCACCGCTCACATTCGCTGTGCAAGCGCAGGTCGCCATCCATCCGCGCCTTCTCGCGCGATCGGCGATGGCCGGTGAGGCGGCACCTGAGGCTCACTTGCGCTGCTCCGGATCGATCATCGGCCGGGAACATCGGGACCGATCCCCCGTCCGGCAAGGGGTAAGGCTCGTCGGCGAGCGGCGAACGGCGGCGGAGGGTATCAAACATCGCGAACCACCTCTGCCACGCGGGAGGTGGCGCTATGGTGAACCATGTGCCCGGCATCCTCGACGATCAGCAGGCGGGCGTGCGGAAGATCGCGCGCCAAGCGCTCGGACTGGCCGGCCGGGAAGACGAGCCTGTCGGCGGCGCCGGCGATGATCGTCACCGGACCCCGCAACTCGCCAAGGCGCGCAGCCATTGCGGCGGCCGCCGGAATCATCATCGCTCCGTCGGCCGCGGACGCGCGGATCTGGGACGGACGAAGGGTCATCGCGAACGGGAAGCGGGCTCGCCACCCCGCCGAGACAGGTGCCGGGCCGAACAGCCGCCGTTCCATCCTGCGCCTCATCGCGGCCCCGATAAGCGGCGACGAGGTATAGCGGATCACGTCGCCGACCACCGGGACGGCGGGCGGCGCGGCCAGCGCGACGTCAGGCCGAAGCGAAGGGTAGTAATAGCCTCCGATCAGCACCACAGGGCCGATCTGCGCCGCGTGGTCGAGGCCGAGGGCCACCGCGACCATTGACCCGAAACTGTGACCGACGATCGTCGGCCTGATTGCGCCGAGCCGAGCTAGCGCGGCTGCGATAAGGCTCGCCTGCCGTGCCGGAGTCCACGCCACGCTGCGCGGCCGCTCGCTATGCCCGAAGCCGGGCCGGTCGATGGCGATCACGCGGTTGCTGGCGGCAAGGTCGTCGAACAGCCCGGAGGCGAGCCAGTCCTCGATCATCGTCCCGTTGCCGTGCAGCAGCACGATCGGCGGACCGCTGCCCTTCTCGATATAGTGGAGCCGCACGCCGTCGACGTCGATGAAGTTGCCGAGCGGCGGGTTGGCGCGTTCCGCCTGCTGCGCACGATAGCGGTTGAACAAGGCTATTCCCGCGCCTGCGGCAATGCCGGCGCCGAGCGCCCAGGGGAGCCGCGAACCCGATGCCGCAGGTCGGATGCCGGCAGCCCGGCGGAGGTCAGGAGAAGGCATAGGAACTCTGAATCGAAGGGTGCGCCATCGCGCGTGCCGCCCCAACGTGCTGCACCGCACAATTGTTGCGGCGGACGATCGCTTGGCCGGGAAATATGCCAACCAATGCCGGTTTGAGCCGTTCGGGTCAGCGTGCGGAGTTCACCGCGCGTAACCGCTCGACCAGTCCTCGGCGGCAAGCCGTTCCTGCGGACTGATGTTGGCCCGAAGGTAAAGTTGGCTCTCGCGCTTGAGAAGCCGCAGCGTCAACTCGTCGACGGGAGCGTCGAAGTGCACGCCGCAGAGGTCGCGCCGCACCCATACGACGCTGCCGAACGCTTCGACCTTGTCGGTGCGGATAAGGATGTCCTGGCCAAGGGATGGCACGGCTTCGCACCGCAGGCTTGCTCCGGTCGAGGAGATATTCACCAGGTCGACCATGCCGCTTCGGGTCGGGCTCGTGATCGCGGCGGGCAGCAGCACCGGATTGCGCGCAGCCGCCCTGCGGCCTGAGACTCCGTCGATTCGCCTACCAAAACTCGCCACGCCAGCACTCCCGCAACGCGCCCGCACGGTCCTCGTTAGCGGGACCAAGTTAGCCGAAGGTCAGCGAACACGGCTAACGGCGCGTTCACCCCACGCATCGCCGGGCTATCGAGCCGCGGCCTGCTCCGCCTCATCGGCGAACCGCTCGTAGCGGTGGCAAATCGCTTCGAGCGGCCGGCGCGCTTCGGACGCGGCCGAATGCATGGCCATCCGGCGGGCCGTGTCGGCGAGCGCGCGAAATCGCGCCGCCTCCTCCTGCAACTGCTGACGCAATGTGGTTGCCACGGCGCTGCTCCCGAACTCGACGAACAACGAAATAGATCATCGCCGGGCGCGACATCGGTGAACATCTCACCACCCGAGCCATGGCGGACCCGTGGGCCCATTGCGTTGCGGGGCCGTTGCGCCGAATGCGTCCGGGCCGGGTGTCGCCGTGGAGCGTTCAGGAGTAGCCGGGCATCGCAACGGATGAAGCGAATGTCGCAACTTGGCCGGATCACGCCGCGGGACCTCTCGCGGATCGACATGAGCGTTCCAGGCGACATCCTCTATTGGTGCCGAGAGCTTGGTTGCAACGAGGCGCGCCTGCGCCGCGCAATCGCAGCCGTTGGAACCCACGTCGCCGATGTCCGCGAGGAGATCACCGGCCACTGGCGGTAGCCAGACCAGGATCGATCGGTCCGGTTCTGCGAAGTCGACAAACCTCCGACGCGTCCTGGCGTGAAGGTCGCCCGCCGAGATCCGACGTTGTTCATGCTCCTTGTCTTCTGTCGGCGGAGCCGGTTTCGCGCCCTTAGCAAGAACGGGCACAAGACCCCGCCTCGCTCAGCCATATTTGGTTTCCCGCCGCTCGCCCATGATCATCCGGCTTTCCAGGCGGCCGCACAGCGCCGCGTAGAAATCCGAGAGGAAGCCGAGGTCGTCGCCATCGTTCGGCAGCGCGAATTTCCGTCGAATGGTGTCGGCTACCGTCGCTAGCGCCTGCGGCTTCTCAACGCGTAGCACCTGTTCCAGGGTCTGGAGTTCGAGGATTCCATAATGCCGCAACGCTTCCTCCGGAAAGGTTCGCCGTGGCCGGACGGCGCCGCCGGCCAGGTCGTTGCTCAGCCTGGTCCCCGCAAGCTGCACCACCCATGTGCCGGCGACCAGGTCGCCCACGCGTAGCCGGTCGCGGTTGAAGAGGGGGAAGAACAGGAAAATCCCGCTCCATAGCAAGGCGAACACGGTCAGGAAGCTGTCGGCAGTGCCCATTGCCGCCTGCTGGCCAAGGAAGCTCAGTGGCAGGAAAACCTCGATCTCGCGCATTGCGTTGCGGGCGATGACCGCGGCCCCGGTCAGCCTGGCGCCGTCTCGCGCGATCACCCTTACGCCCATCAGGCGCTTGCCCGGGGTGGCGCCGCGCCCACCCATCTCGAACAAGGTAAACCAGCCGTTGCGCAGGACAAAGAAGCCGATCATCCACAAGCTTGCTAGCACCGCGCTCGTGCTCGGCACGGCGACGTAGAGCAGGGCGGCGGTGATCGCGACGAGTAGGACGAGCATGATCGTCGCGTCGATCAGGAATGCGCCTGCCCGAGCACCGGCCGAGGCCAGTTCGAGGCCGAGGTTGACGCCTTCGGGCGTAACGAAGGTCCGCTTCATCCCGCCACCGGGCGAGCGCAGCCTCTTGAGCCTAAGCCTCACGAGATTTCCGCCGGCCGGCCCACAGATAGAAGTAGCAGCACCAGCCGGCGAGCATCGCGGCGCCGATCAGCAGGCGCAGCCCGTCGTCTTGGACCGTCTGCCGCCCGACCCCTTCGAGCAGGCCCGCCACTGCCAGCATGATGACCGTTCCCGCCATGGCCGTCGCCGCCGTGCGGCCGGCCACGGTGGCCGCGTCCATGCGCGTCAGCGATCCTGGGAACGCGATGGCCAGGCCGATGCGGATCCCTGCTGCCCCGGAGATGCAGATCGCGAAGATCTCGGTCGTGCCGTGGATCATCAGCCAGCCAGCGAGGTTGGGCGCCAGTCCCTTCGCCGCGAACACGGCGACGATCGCCCCGAGCATCATGCCGTTGTAGAGGATCAGGAGGACCGTCGGCACCGCCAGCGCGAAGCCCAGCGCGAAGGAGAACAAGGCGATCTGGGCATTGTGCGTGAACAGGAAGGTCGCGAAGGTACCCAGCCCGTCCTTCTGTTTGCCGTAGAGCGTGTCACGCAGGAACGAGGCCGATGCCGACGGGTCACGGCCCGACGCAAGTCCTTGCGGGATGATGCTGTAATACCAGCTCGGATCGTTGCGGATGAGCAGGTAGGTGAGCACCGCCGCACCAGCCGTCAGCATCACGCAGAATAGCGTCTCCCGCCACAGGCCGAGTACCGCGCGCGGCCAGCCGTGACTGAAGAAGCGGCCGAGTTGCCGCAGCACGGGAGTCTGCACGCCGTAGATCTGGAAATAAGCGCGCGTCGACAGCTGCTCCAGATAGTCGATCAGCGACCGGTCGAGCGAGGTGTCGCGGGCGACCGACAACGACGACAGGGTCGTGCGATAAAGTGCCGGCAGGGCCATCAGTTCGTCGTCGCTGAGCTTTCGCAACGAGCGCTTCTCGAGCCGGGTGACGATCCCCTCCAGTCGCTCCCACTCCGCCGCATGCGCGTCCCGGAACCGCGTTGCGTTGACCAGCGGCGCGGCCCCGACCGCCGACGCGGTCACAGCAGGTTCTTCCGCTTGGTCTGCAAGTAAGCCTCCGCCAGGCGCTCGCCGACCTCGTCGTGCGCCGCCTCGACCAGCTGCACGCCAGCATGCTGCAGCCGGCTGATGACCAGGCGTCTCTCCTTCAGCAGGGCAACGGCGGTGATCGCCCGCGTCACGTCGTCGGCGCTCGCCGGCTCGCGGTCGGCCAGCGCCTCGAGTTCCTCGTCACGCAGGACGACGACGATGACGAGGTGGGTCGCGGCCAGCCGCCGGATCGCCCGTACCATGAAATCGGCCGAGGTCGGATCGGTGAACTCGGTGAACAGCACGATCATCGACCGGCGCCGCAACTGCCCGCCGAGCTGGGTCAGCGCGAACGTATAATTCGTCTCGTCCATGCTGTAGTCGATCGCTGCCGCAACTCGCTGGAGCTCGGCGAACGCGCTGCCGCCGGAGACGAAGCCGCTTGCGACCCGCGGACGCGCGTTGAACGAATTCACCGCCACCCGGTCGCCCAGCTTGAGTGCCACCCAGCCGGTCAGAAGCATCGCCGAAACGGCGCGGTCGACCCGCGGCACGCCGGCCACCGGTTCCGACATCTGCCGGCCGGAATCGACTGCAAACACGATCTGGTTGTTGCGCTCGCCATGATAGCGCTTGGCCAGCAGCTTGGTGTGGCGGGCCGAATGCTTCCAGTCGACAGTGCGTCGGTCCATCCCCTGGCGGAACTCGACAAGCGCGTCGAAGTCGGTGCCCTCGCCGCGCGTCGGCTGAAGCATTAGTCCTTCGAAGGCGTGCCGTTCGAACAGGCGGATGCCGTTCCGGTTGAGAGGCCGCAGGTCTGGCACGATCGGAAAGGATTGGCCGATCTCGACCGCCTTCTGCCGCCACATGAGCCCGAGCGGACCCGTCCAGCGAAGCGAGGCCTGGTCGAAACTTGCGATCCCCCGCCGCTTCATCGTGAGCGGCACGATCCCGGCGCCGCGCCCGCTGCTCAGTGCGATGTCCGTGCGCCCCGCATCGGCGGCATCGATCAACGGTCCCATCGAGAGCGCGAACTGTGCTTCGCGCGGCCGCGAGGCGATGGCCACGCTGACCGCCGCGTCCCGCTCTTCCCCGACGAATGCGGCGATCGGCAGGCTGACCCTGGCCGTCGCCTCGCCGCGGGTGCGTAGGGAGTCGACCAGGCACAGCAGCAGGATCGCGACCGGCCACGCCACGGCCAGGAACCAGCGCTGGGGCGCAAGCGCCGCCACGGCAAGCGCCACGGGCGCGCCGGCAACTGCAGCCGTGACGGCCCGACGATTAGGGTAGATCAACGCGGCGCTTCGATCGTGTCGATAATCGCCATGACGATGTCCTCGACGCGGCGCCCGTTGATCTCCGCTGTCGGCGACAGGATGACCCGGTGCCTGAGCAGTGCGGGCGCAAGGCGCTTGACGTCGTCGGGGATGACATAGTCGCGACCGTCGAGCGCCGCCCGCGCGCGCGCCGCACCGGCCAGCATGGCGCCCGCCCGCGGGCTCGCCCCGAACGCCAGGTCGCCGACCTCGCGCGTGCCGCGGATCAGTGCACTGATGTAGTCGACCACCTCGTCGATCAGCGCCACGCCGTTGACGGCGTCGGCCGCCGCGCTGAGCTGCGCCGCATCGGTACAGCGCTCGACACCCCAGGCCGAAGGCTCCATCGCCAGCTTCTTCGCGCCGTGGGTCGCGATGATCCGCCGCTCCTCCTCGGCCGATGGATAGGCGACGGTCTGCTTGAACAGAAAGCGGTCGAGCTGGGCCTCGGGCAGCGGATAGACGCCTTGTTGCTCGACCGGGTTCTGGGTCGCCACGACCATGAAGCGCTCGCCCAGCACGTGAGTCTCGCCGTCGATCGTCACCTGCCGCTCCTGCATCGCTTCCAGCAGGGCCGCCTGCGTCTTGGGCGGTGTGCGGTTGATTTCGTCGGCGAGCAGCAGTTCGGTGAAGATCGGCCCGCGAGTCAGGGTGAAGCTCGACGTCTGGAAGTTGAACAGATTGGCGCCCAGGATGTCCGACGGCATCAGGTCCGGCGTGAACTGGATCCGGCCGAAGTCGATCCCGATCGCATGGGCGAAACATTGCGCGAGCAAAGTCTTGCCCGTGCCCGGCGCGCCCTCCAGCAGAATGTGGCCGCGCGCGAACAAGGCCACGAGCATCAGCTCGACCGTCATGTCCTGGCCGACGACCGCCTTCGCGACCTGCCGCCTGATCGCATTGCCGAGCGTCTGGACATTCTCGATCGTCACCGGCGGACCTCCTGATACCATGAGTGCAAAGCGCGCGCGGCCGCGACCAGGTCGGGACGCGTACGCGCGTCGGTGACGGCCTGCGCCAGCACCGCGAAATTTTTTTGGGGGCGAAGTTGGTCCAGTCGCGCGTCGACGACCTCCGGCTCGAGGCCGGGCGGCAGGCGGAACAGCAGGGCGGCCCGCTCGCGCAGCACGTCGGCATATCTGGTGCCGATCCGCGTCTCGCGCCGTGCGCGGCGGATGAGGCCTGCGCTGTTCTCGACCAGCGCCCCCTTCCCGAATGCGATCGCCCGCTCCGGCGCGACCGGCGTGCCGAACCGCACGAGCGCCTGCCACCCGCCGAGCAACATGGCCACGAAGATCGCGATCGTCGCCCCGAGAAACGGTGGGTCGAAGGCCAGCCGCAGCGGGCTCGGCGAGTGCCCGAGGCCATTAACGGTCACGTCGAACAGCACCGATGTCGAGCCGGTGGTGTTGAGCTCGTCGAGCAGGCGCAGCGCCGGCGCGGCTTGCCGCGGACTGCCGAGCCCGTGGTTGTCCAGCAGGTCGGGGTCGGCGAGAAGGTAGGTTTGGCTGTCCGGTGTCTTGCCCACGACGATCCGCCCTTGCCGGTCGATGATCACCGGCTCCAGGTCCTTCCCCGTGATCGTCTGCAGGACCGGCGGCGCGGCAAAATCGATCGCGCTGTTGGACGCGATGCCGACGGCCCGAAGCGCCTCGCTGCGCGTCTTGCGGCGGGTGATCTTCACGGGGTAGCCCGGCGCCAGGATGGCCTCCGGATTTGAGGCCGGCAGCAAGCCGCTGACCCG
>CAXSDY010000119.1:0-7622 GCA_964235835.1 uncultured Sphingomonadaceae bacterium
CGCCAGCTGAGACGTTCGCACAGGCTGTTGCGACCACCAGTTGAACCCACCGTCGAAAGCAGACACCAGCTAAACCCTGCCCTTGGTATCCTCGGCTATCGTTTCGGGATCATACGGACCCACCTTACTTCTCCTGTTCCGCATGCTGACAACGAGCACGCCAGCCACTGCTGGACCGAGTATCAGTTGCGGGTTTTGCAAAAAGCTACCGCTCGGATCGTATGCGCTCCACCAAAGTAGCGCTCCGAGCAGCAGGCCGATCCCAACGGCAACATCTAAGCGCCACGGCTTTGGCTTCGACATTTTGGCTTCTCCTCGTCAAAGGCTGATGAGGATGGGTCGCAGTTACTGAGAATGTCTGCAATGGGTCGAAAGCTGGACATTGGCGTCAGACGCGAACGAACCCCTCCGCCCAATGATCCTTATCAAGTTCATAGGTATCGATGGCGAAGCAATCAGGGTGCTCGCAGAAACCCGGCTGGGCTTGAAGCCGCTTGATCGCTGCCTCTGCCGACGCATGCGATGAATAGAGGCCGATGAGCTTCGCGTCTCCGCCGTCAGGGTTCTCGTGTTGCAAAACATAGAAGCTGTCCATCGGCTGACCGTAGCCGAAGGCCTGACGTCCGCAATGGGTCGAAAGCGCACATCCGCACAGGAAGCTGGCTCAAGTCCATATGGGCAAACGCGGACTTACTCTCGGCACGGCCGAGAAAGGCGACCCGAGGCGCGCCTCTCACCCCTCCCGCGCTAAGCCCACCAACAACCTCGCCCTACGCCGCCGCGGCGACATCCACCTTTTCGACCCACTCGGGCCAGAACACCGGCTCGCGGTTCGACCATCCGGGCGCGGTCGCCGCGCTCTCGCTGATCGACTGCAGCAGCAGCCGGCGGCGGTCGGGGTGGAGGTGCGGCAGGGCGGCGGCGGCGCAGAAGGCGGCCGGCAGCCACGGCCGCGCCGAGGCGCCGAGCAGCCGCTCGTAGAGGAAGCGATAGGCGGCGAAGGTCGGCAGCCGATCCTGGCCGAGGTCGAACGCCACCAGCGTGACGAGCGTGCCGAGGAACGGCTCAATCGTGTCGAGCCCGCTGTCGTCCGGCACGTCGGCGCGGAGCCGGTCGAGCTGCTTGTAGAAGCGCCCCTGGGCCCGAATGGAAGCGGTCTCGCCCTCGTCGCGCGACCAGGTCTCGACCGGGTTGGAGCGGCCATAGGCGACGTCGAGCGAGCGGCGGATATAGCGCTGCGTCGCCTTCGGGAAGCTCGCGAATTCCTTGATTTCCGAAAGCAGCAGAACGCCACCCGTCGGCTGGCTTGTCTTCGTCGTCATGACCCCGGCTCCTACCTCACCGGTGGCAACATGGACTCTTCGCGGTTGCGAAAAGCTTAACCACGCTCCCACTCCCCATTCACATTGAATCAGAGCGGGCAGTGCGCGGCAACTGCAATATTTCACCGTCGGGTGATCGCCCGTCCGGTGTGCTGTTTCAGCCACTTGGGTCGGGGCCGTTCCGACCTGCAGTGAGCAGCGGAACCAGCCGGTTGCCGGCCGTTCAGTCCTTCTTCTCGGGGAAGCTCGACGAGGGCACGGGATCGTTGCCGCCTGGCTGAGTCGCCGAGGGCGGGTCGGACGCATCCATCGACTGGTCCGATCCGACGTCGATCTGCGCCGACTTGTCGCCGGGGTGCTTCTTCAGCCGCAGCTCGAGCTCACGTTCCGGATCGCGGGACAGCGTCGGACCGGCATCCGGCCGATCGGACTGGTTGGCGTCATCGGTCATCATCGATCCCCTATCCTCTTCCTGATGCCGAACGAGCAGTGGCCGGCACCCGTTCCGAAGGCCCGCTGCTTTTAGCCGATCACCCCGGCCCGGCTCAGCCGCTCGATCTCGTCGGGCTCGACAAATCGTCGCAGCACCGCGTGCGTCTGCTCGCCGAGCGCTGGCGGCGGCAGGGTCGAATCGAGCCGCTGCCCGTCGATGCGGATTGGATTGCCGACGACCGGTACCTCGCCCAGCGCGCCGCCGCCGAGATCGAATTGCGCGCCGCGGAACTGCGCCTGGGGATCGGCCAGCGCCTGCAGGACCGAGTTGATCGGTCCCGCGGGAATGCCGGCCCGTTCGAACTGGTCGAGCCAATCGCCGGCCGGCCGGAGCGCGATGCGCCGTTCGATCATCGGCACCAGCGTCCCACGGTTGGCGACTCGCGCCGCGTTGGTGGCGAAGCGCTCGTCGGCCGCCCACTCGGGGGCGCCGACGATTGCGGCGAAGCGAGCAAACTGCCGGTCGTTGCCGACCGCGACGACGATCGTCTGGTCGCTGGCCGCGAACGGCTCATAGGGCACGATGTTGGGGTGTCCGGCGCCGGCCCGGCCCGGGTCGCGGCCGGCGACCAGCGCGTTCGACGCCTGGTTCGCGAGCACCGCCAGCTGCGTGTCGAACAGCGACAGGTCGATCGCGGCGCCGTCGCCGCTCTGGTGGCGGCGGTTGAGCGCGGCGAGGATCGCGCTGGCGCAATACATGCCGGTGAACAGGTCGGCGACGGCGACCCCCGCCCGCATCGGCCCGCCGCCCGGCTCGCCGTCGGGGATGCCGGTCAGGCTCATCAGCCCGCCCATCGCCTGGATGATATAGTCGTAACCGGCGCGGTTCGCGTAGGGGCCGTCCTGCCCGAACCCGGTGATCGAGGCGGTGATCAGCCGCGGGTTCGCCGCCCGCAGCGTGGCCGGGTCGAGGCCGAACCGCGCCAGTCCCCCGACTTTGAAATTTTCGACCAGCACATCGGCCGTGGCGGCGATGCGCCTCACCAGATCGGCTCCCTCCGGACGGTCGAAGTCGATCGCGACCGATTGTTTGCCGCGGTTGGCCGAGAGGTAATAGGCGGCCACCTTCTCCTCGCCATGCTCGAGCCACGGTGGCCCCCAGTGGCGCGTGTCGTCGCCCTCGCCGGGGCGCTCGACCTTGATCACGTCGGCGCCCAGGTCGGCGAGCAGCTGCGTGCACCACGGCCCGGCCAGCACGCGGCTGAGGTCGAGCACGATGAGGCCGGCGAGCGGCTTCACCGCATCAGCACCAGCTCTTCCGCCATGGTCGGGTGGAGCGCGACGGTCTGGTCGAAGTCCGACTTCTTGAGGCCCGCCTTGACCGCGATCGCCGCCGCCTGGAGGATTTCGGGCGCGTCGGGACCGATCATGTGGATGCCGACGACCCGGTCGGTCGTGGCCTCGACGACGAGCTTGTAGAGCGACCGCTCGTTGCGCCCGGCGAGCACGTTCTTCATTGCGCGGAAGTCGGACGTGAAGGTCTTGACGGTACCGTAGCGGTTCCTCGCCTCGCTCTCGGTCAGGCCGACGCCGGCGATCGGCGGGTGGCTGAACACCGAGTTGGGGACGTTCTCGTAATCGACCTCGATCGGTGCGGCGCCGCCGAACTGGACGTCGGCGAACGCCTGGCCCTCGCGGATCGCGACCGGGGTGAGCTGGATGCGGTCGGTGACGTCGCCGATCGCGAAGATCGTCGGCACGCTCGTCCGGTTGGCCGTGTCGACCTTGATCTGGCCGCGCTCGCCGAGTTCGACGCCGACCTGCTCGAGCCCGAGGTCGGCGACGTTGGGTTGCCGCCCGACGGCGTAGAGCACCTGATCCGCAAGGAGGTCGTCGCAGCCGCGCATGGCGAGGTGAAGGAAGCCGTCGTCACCCTGGTCGATCCGCTCGATGCTCGAGTTGAACTTGAACTCGATGCCCTTCGCCATCGAGATCTGGAGCAGACGGTCGCGCATCGCCTCCTCATAGCCGCGCAGGATCGTTTCGGAGCGGTTGACGATCGTCACGTGCGAACCGAACTGGTGAAACACGCCGGCAAATTCATTGGCGATGTAGCCGCCGCCGACGATCACGATCCGCTTCGGCAGCTGTTCGAGCAGGAAGACGTCGTTGGACGTGATCGCATGCTCGATGCCCTCGATGTCGGGCAGGAACGCGCGCGCGCCGGTCGCGATGAGGATCTTGCCGGCGGTGACCGTCCGGCCGGAGGCGAGCTGGACGGCGTTCGGCCCCGCAACCGTCGCGCGCTCGAGGAAGGTCTCGACCTTGTTGTTGGTCAGCGTCTGGCCGTACAGCCCCTCCAGCCGGCTGACCTCGGCGGCGACGTTGTCGCGCAGCACCGCCCAGTCGAACCGCTTGACCGGCACGTCCCAGCCGAACATCGCGGCGTCGTTCAGATCTTCGGCGAAGTGCGCGCCATAGACGAGCAGCTTCTTGGGCACGCAGCCGCGGATGACGCAGGTGCCGCCGAGCCGATACTCCTCCGCGACGGCGACGCGCGCGCCGTGCCCTGCCGCGATCCGCGATGCGCGGACTCCGCCGGAGCCGGCACCGATGACGAACAGGTCGTAGTCGAACTCGCTCACCCGACGGTCTCCGTCACAGGCCGGCCCTCTCGATCAATCCGCGCGTCGACGGATCGAACCTGGCGCGTTCGTCGGCGTCGTCGATCGCGCTCGCCATCTGCTTGCCCAGCTCGACGCCGAACTGGTCGAACGGATTGATTCCCAGAAGAACCGCATTGGCGAACGTACGGTGCTCGTAGAAGGCCAGCAGGGCGCCGAGCGTGCGCGGGTCGAGGCGGTCGAGCAGGATGGTCGAGGACGGCCGGTTGCCCGGGTAGGCGCGGGCCCCGTCGTCGCTCGGCCGGCCGGTCATCAGCGCCGCGCCCTGCGCGAACGCGTTGAGCAGCAGCTGGCGGTGATGCGTGTCGTCCAGCCCGTCCTCCTGCTCGATGCACGCGACGAACTCGACGGGCACGACCAGCGTGCCCTGGTGGAGCAGCTGGAACACCGCATGCTGCGCGTCCGTGCCGACCCCGCCCCAGGTCACCGGCGCCGACATGCGGTCTAGCGGCGCGCCCTCAGCGCTCACCGACTTGCCGTTCGATTCCATCTCGAGCTGCTGCAGATAGGACGGTAGCAGCCGCAGCCGCTCGTCATAGGCGAACACCGCGCGCGACTGGCTGCCCAACAACTGCGTACCGACCAGGTCGGCGAAGGCGGCGAGCAGCGGGGCATTGGCGCGCGGCTCGGCGAAACGGAAGTGGCGGTCGATCTCCGCCGCGCCCTCGAGCAGTTCCTCGAACGCCGGCCAGCCAAGCGCCAGCGCGATGCTGAAGCCGACCGTCGACCACAACGAATAGCGCCCGCCGACGGTCTCAGCGAACGGCAGGATGCGGGTCTGGTCGATGCCGAAGTCGACCGCGGCCTGGGGCGCCGCGGTGATCGCGATGACCCGCCCGAAGGGGTCCTCAACGCCTGCGTCCTCCAGCCACGACAACGCCGCCGAGACGTTGGTCATCGTCTCGATCGTCGTGAACGTCTTCGACACAGCGGCGATCAGGGTCGTCGCCGGATCGAGCCCCGCAACGGCATCCTCGAACGCCTGGCCGTCGATGTTCGACAGGACGCGCACGTCGTAGCGCGCTCCCTCGGCGCCGAGCGCGTCGATGACGAGGTCGGGCCCGAGCGCCGAGCCGCCGATGCCGATGTGGAGCACCCCCGTGACGTCCCCGAACGCGCCCGCCTCGATCGCGTCGACCAGCGAGCGCATGCGGTCGTGGCCGGCGGCGGCGATCGCATTCGCCTCGGCGTCGCCCGATCCGCGCTCGGCGACGTGAGTCGCGGCGCGCCCTTCGCTCGGATTGGCGAGCCCGCCGGTGAACAGCGTGTCGCGCGCTGCCGCGAACCCGCGCGCCTTCGCCAGCGTCTCGAACTTCGCCAGCAATTCCTCGTCGAGCGCCGTCTTCGACCAGTCGAAGAACAATCCGCCCAGAGTCAGCGACAGCCGATCGAGTCGGCCAGGGTCGTTGGCGAACAGCGTGTCGAGGCGTTGCAGCGGATGACCCTCGATCGGGGCCCATGCGGTGTCGGTCATGGGCGCGGCTCTACGGCCGGTCGCGGCCGAACGCCATCCCCGCTTGACCTGGCGCGGCGCCCCCGCAAGGTGCGGGCGATGGCCTCGATTCCCTCCCGCCCGGCGGTCGCCAAGCAGGCCCGCGGGTCGATGCTGGGCTTCTTCTTCCGTCTTGCGCTGCTCGCCTGGGCGCTGCGCAGCTTCGTTGTCGAGCCGTTCTTCATCCCGTCCGGATCGATGCTGCCGACGATGGCGATCGGCGACTTCCTGTTCGTCGCCAAATGGCCTTACGGCTATTCGCGTTACAGCTTCCCGTGGGAGGTGCCGCCGATCGGCGGCCGGCTGCTCGCCCGCTTGCCGAGCCGCGGCGACGTCGTCGTGTTCAAGCCCCCCGGCCGCGAGAACACCAGTTACGTCAAACGCGCGATCGGTCTGCCCGGCGACACGATCGAGGTGCGCGACGGCGTCGTCATCCTCAACGGCACCGCGGTGCCGAAGGTGCGCCTGACCGACGCGCGCATCACGGTCACGCCGAACAGCCCCTGCCGAACCGTCGGCGGCCTGCTGCCGCGGATCGCCACGACGCCGAACCGGGCCCAGTCGTGCCTCTACCCCGCGTATCGCGAGACCCTGCCGGGCGGACGCAGCTACGTCGTGCTCGACCAGCTCGATGCCCCGCTGGCCGATCACTTCGGGCCGGTGCGCGTCCCGGCCGGAGCCCTGTTCATGATGGGCGACAACCGCGACGACAGCGAGGACAGCCGCTTCTCGGTCGCGGAGGGCGGGATCGGCTTCGTGCCGATCGACCATCTCGTCGGGCGCGCTACCATCGCCTTCTGGTCGACCGACGGCAGCGCGTCGCTGACCCGGCCGTGGACGTGGTTCCCCGCGCTGCGCTCGGCCCGGCTCGGCCTGACCTACTGATGGCCGAGCTCGACACCTTTCTGGAGCAGCTGCTCGGCGAACCGCCGCGCGATCCGGCCCTGTTCCTGCGCGCCATGACCCACGGCAGCGCGGTCCGGCAGGGCGCCGGCGACACCTACGAGCGGCTCGAGTTCCTCGGCGACCGGGTGCTCGGCCTGGCGATCGCGCGCTGGCTCTACGACCGCTTCCCGGGCGAGCCCGAGGGCAAGCTGTCGCGCCGCTTCAACGTGCTCGTCGCGCGCGAGACCTGCGCCGAGATCGGACGGACGCTCGGCCTGCCGGCGCACATCCGCCTCGGCAAGCAGGCGCGCGAGGACCGCGCCAACATGAGCGACAATGTCGTCGGCGACGTCGTCGAGGCGCTGCTCGGCGCGGTCCTGCTCACGCGCGGCAACGATGCAGCGACCGACTTCGTGCGCGAGCATTGGGCACCCTATGTCAATGGCCAGCGCGGCGCCCCGGTTCACCCCAAGTCCGACCTTCAGGAGCTCGCCGCGGCGCGCAATCTCGGCACGCCGGTGTACGAGATGATCGGCCGCACCGGCCCGCACCACGCGCCCTGTTTCCAGGTCAAGGTGACGGTCGCGCGGGGCGGCGAGGCGGAGGCCGAGGGGGCAAGCAAGCAGGACGCCGAAACCGCCGCCGCCACGGCGCTGCTGGAGAAGATAAAATGAGCGAACGCTGCGGCCTCGTCGCCGTGCTGGGTGCCCCTAACGCGGGCAAGTCGACCCTGGTCAACGCGTTGGTCGGCGAGAAGGTCGCGATCGTCAGCCCCAAGGCGCAGACCACGCGCGCCCGCCTGATGGG
>CAXSDY010000120.1:0-7529 GCA_964235835.1 uncultured Sphingomonadaceae bacterium
GAGCACGTCAGTGACCAGCCCGTCGCCGATCGCCAGCACCTGGTCCTTCGCAGGATGTCCGGCGACCCCCAAGGCGTGATCGTAGATCGCCGGGAACGGCTTGCCGTACCAGCAGACCCGCCCGCCCATCGCCTCGTAGGCATCGGCGAGCGATCCGGCGCACAGATTCTCCACCCCGCCCTGGATCACGACGCGGTCCGGGTTGAGGCAGTGGAACAGCACGTCCGACGCCGCCAGGCGCTCTAACTGATCGACGTAATCGGCGACGGCGGGGCGGCGCTCGACGAGGCCAGTGCAACACAGGTCGGTGAACGCCTCGTCGACGAAACTGAGCCCCGCCTGCTCGGCCATGAGGCGATCGACACGCGTGCCGAGGAAACCCGCGGGTGGCCGCCGGAGCAGCGCATCAATCCCCGCCTGCCCACCCGTCGAAATGCCGCGATAGTTTGCCCGATCCAGGCCGAGGCCGTCGAGCTGGCCCTGGATGACGCTCGCCGTCCGCGGCGCGTTGGTGAGCAGCAGGACCCGCCTGCCCTCGCCGGTCCATTGCGCCAGGCGCGCCTGCACGCCGTCGAACAGGTGAAACCCGTCGTGGACCACGCCCCACAGGTCGCACAGGATGGTGGTGTAGCGCCGATCGAGCGCATCGAGGTCGAAGCTCATCGCGCGGCCCTGCCCTGCCGCAAGGCTTGACGCCACCCCCGGCAACCGCTTCGCTGCCGCCAAGAGAGCATCGAAGGGGCGACCAAGTGGCGACGAAACTGACGCGGTTCATCCTGTTCGCGCTGCTGCTCGGCGTCATCGCCGGATGGGCGATGAACGCCGCGGTGGACGACGGCACCCCGGCGGCGGCGGCGCAGCTCAAGGAGATCGCCGGCTATCTGTCGATCGTCACCGCGCTGTTCCTGCGCCTGATCAAGATGGTCATCGCGCCGCTGGTGTTCTCGACCCTGGTCGTGGGTATCGCGCATATGGGCGACACCGCCGCCCTCGGCCGGGTCGGCGCGCGGGCGCTCGGCTGGTTCATCTTCGCCAGCCTGATCTCGCTGACGCTCGGCCTCGTGCTGGTCAACTTGCTGCACCCGGGCGTCGGCATCAACCTGCCCCTGCCCCCGACGACGGCCGCGAGCGGGGTCGAAAAGGCGGCGTTCAACCTCAAGGACTTTATCAGCCACCTTGTCCCCGCCTCCATCGTAGACGCGATGGCGACCAACGAGATCCTGCCGATCGTCGTCTTCTCGATGTTCTTCGGCGTCGCGATCACCGCCGTCGGCGAGCGCGCCCGCCCCCTCGTGCGCGGAATCGAGGGACTGGTGCAGGTGATGCTGCAGATCACCGATTATGTGATGCGCGCGGCGCCCTTCGCGGTGTTCGCCGCCGTGGCCAGCGCGATCGTCGAGCAGGGCCCACGGGTGCTGTTCAGCCTGGGGCGGTTCGTCGGCAGCTTCTACTTCGGGCTGGCGCTGCTGTGGGCGGTGCTCATCGGCATCGCCTTCATTGCCGTCGGGCGCCGGGCGCGGACGCTGGTGCGCTATGTGCGCGACCCGATCGTGCTCGCCTTCTCGACCGCCTCGTCGGAAGCCGCCTACCCGCGCACGCTCGAGGCGCTCGAGCGGTTCGGCGTGCCGCCCCGGATTGCCAGCTTCGTCCTGCCGCTCGGCTATTCGTTCAACCTCGACGGGTCGATGATGTACATGACGTTCGCGTCGATCTTCATCGCCCAGGCCTATGGCATCGACCTCAGCCTCGGGCAGCAGGTGACCATGCTGCTGGTGCTGATGATCACGTCGAAGGGCATGGCCGGGGTGCCGCGCGCCAGCCTGGTGGTGATCGCCGCGACCCTGTCGCTGTTCCGCATTCCGGAGGCGGGGCTGCTGCTGATCCTGGCCGTCGACCATTTCCTCGACATGGGGCGGTCGGCGACCAACGTCGTCGGAAACGCGGTGGCATCGGTGCTGGTCGCCCGGTGGGAGGGGACGCTCGACCCGGAGCGGTCGGCCGACATCGAACCGCCGCACGCGCCTGGTCATCACCCGGCCCTGGCCCCGCGAGCGGAAGCTGGCGCCTAGGATCTCGTTCGTGGCGATGGGCGGTCGGTCGGCTGTAGAGGTCGCCAGTGCGCCTGCACTATACTGCACTGCAACAATCACGCACCGCGTAGGTTATCCCATCATGTCTTCGCGGTTACCGGAACCCTCATCACGCTGTGGGGCGTCCGCATGCTGAAGGCTGCGCTGGCGGGCACGTCGACCAGTCGGCTGGGGCGGCGCGAGAGCGTTGCGCTAATGGCCGGGCTGATGGCCCTCAATGCGATCGGGATCGATGCGATGGTGCCGGCGCTGCCCGACATCGGGCGCAGCCTCGGCGTATCGACCGAAAACCAGCGTCAGCTGGTGATCATCTGCTACATGCTGGGGTTCGGCGTGGGCCAGCTGTTCTGGGGCCCGCTAGCGGATCGCTTCGGTCGCCGGCACGTGCTGGTCATCGGTGTGTCGCTCTACACCGTGTTCGCGCTCGGCTGCGCGGCATCGACCAGTTTCCCCATGATGATCGCGGCCCGCGTCCTGATGGGCGCAGCGGCGGCGTCCACCCGCGTGCTGGTCGTGGCGATCGTGCGCGATCTGTTCGAAGGCGAGCGGATGGCGCGGCTGATGAGCCTGGTGTTCATGGTGTTCATGGTCGTGCCCGTCCTCGCGCCCTCACTTGGTCAGGCCATCCTCGCGATCGCACAGTGGCGCGCGATCTTCGTTGTGCTCGCCGGGCTCGCTCTCGGCATGCTCGGCTGGAGCCTGCTTCGCCTGCCCGAGACCCTGCACCCGGAGAACCGCCGGTCGCTCGATGCAGGCGAGATCGTGGCGGGCGGGCGCGCAGTAGCAAGCGATCGCCTTGCCGTCGGATACACGCTTGCGAGCTCAGCGCTGTTCGGGACGATGTCGGCCTATGTCGCCTCGGTGCAGCAGATCGTCGGGGACATATTCCACTCGGCCGAGCGCCTGCCGCTTGTGTTCGGCGTGATCGCCGCGCCAATGGCGCTCGCCGCTTGGACCAACTCACGGATCGTCGGACGTTTCGGCCTGCGCCAGGTCGGTCACTTCGGGCTGATGATCTTCCTGGCGGTGTTCGTTACCCACCTGCTCTTCGCGATCTCGGGCCATGAGACCCTAGCCTCGTTCGTCGTCCTGCAGTCGCTGGCGATGACGAGTTTCGCCTTCTGCTCGTCCAACTTCTCGACGCTGGCGATGACCAACATGAGCGAACTCGCCGGCACCGCATCGTCGGTGCAGGGGGTCGTCAGCACCATCTGCGGCGCAGCGATCGGGCTGGTGATCGGCCAGTCGTTCGATGGCACCGTGATTCCGTTCCTGACCGGCGCCTCGATCTGCGCCGCGGCGGCTCTGGGCGCCGTGATGCTGACCGAGCGCGGCCGCCTGCTCGAGCCCCGCGCCGCCTGAGCCGCATGAAAGCGACCAAACGGTGCTTGTCCGTGTCAAGGCCGGCAACGCCCGCCCTTCCCTCGTGCGACGGGGCCGGTTGCTGCGACGGCCAGCGCCTCGCGCCGATGCGCTACTCCGCGTCCGGTTCCGGACCAGCCATCAGCGCCTCGCCGACCTCTTCCTTGCGGCCCCGCACCGCCTGCTCGATGCGCGCCGACACGTCGGGATTCTCCTTGAGGTAGATCTTGGCGTTTTCGCGACCCTGCCCGATGCGGATCGAGTCGAAGCTGAACCAGGCGCCCGACTTGTCGACAATACCCGCCTTGACGCCCAGATCGAGGATCTCGCCGACCTTCGACACGCCCTCGCCGTACATAATGTCGAACTCGACCTGCTTGAACGGCGGCGCGACCTTGTTCTTGACGACTTTCACGCGGGTCGTGTTGCCGACGATATCGTCGCGATCCTTGATCTGCCCCGTGCGGCGGATGTCGAGGCGGACCGAGGCGTAGAACTTCAGCGCGTTGCCGCCCGTGGTCGTTTCCGGATTGCCGTACATCACACCGATCTTCATCCGCACCTGGTTGATGAAGATGACCGTGCAGCGCGAGCGGCTGATCGAGCCGGTGAGCTTGCGCAGCGCCTGGCTCATCAGCCGGGCCTGGAGCCCGACGTGACTGTCGCCCATCTCGCCCTCGATCTCCGCGCGCGGGACCAGCGCCGCGACCGAATCGATCACCAGCACGTCGATCGCGTTCGAGCGGACCAGCGTGTCGACGATCTCGAGCGCCTGCTCGCCGGTGTCCGGCTGCGAGACGATCAGATTGTCGATGTCGACGCCGAGTTTCTTGGCATAGGACGGATCGAGCGCATGCTCGGCATCGACGAACGCCGCCGTCCCGCCGACCTTCTGCGCCTCCGCAATGGCGTGCAGTGCGAGCGTCGTCTTGCCCGAGCTTTCCGGCCCGTAGATCTCGATGATGCGGCCGCGCGGAAGGCCGCCGACCCCCAGCGCGATGTCGAGCCCAAGACTACCGGTCGACACGACCTCGATCTCCATCTGCTCGCGGCTGCCGAGCTTCATCGCCGAGCCCTTGCCGAAGGCGCGGTCGATTTGCGCCAGTGCGGCGTCGAGCGCCTTCTGCCTGTCCGTGCTCACCTGATCTCCACCTGCGACGACTTTCAAATTGGCTGCCATGGTCCCTGTTCCCTTCGTCATCGTGCCGTTCCGATCAGGTCGGCAATGACTCCTATGTACAGCCTTTGTTCTAAGAGAACAAGAGGAGAACAAAAGCTCTGTAGATTTTGCCCGCAACGCACGGGATGCGCCGCGCGGCAGAGGAGAATCGGGAACATGGATGGCCTTCCGAGAGGAGGGGCCGAGCACTCCTGCCTACCAGCGCGCCGCCGCGCCGCCTAGAGGATTCAGGCGGCCACCCTCACCGTAGCGGTCTCGAGATGGAGGATGCTCTGCAGATCGCGGGTCGGGAGCGGATCGTGGTCTTTGTCGCGTTGCTTGTCCGACATGCCCTCCCCCTCGCCGCTCTTCGGCTCTGCCCTCCCGCTCGCGGGAGCGGCGACGTTCACCCCAGCAAGGCCCGCACCAGCGCGCTTGCCCGGGCCGGTTCGATGCTGGTCGCGTGGCGTTCCTTCACCAGCGCCATGACCCGGCCCATGTCCTTCATGCTTGCCGCGCCCGTTTCGGCGATGATCGCGCCGATCGCCGCCCGCGCGGCCTCGTCATCGAGCTGCTGCGGCAGGAAGCGTTCGATGACCGCGATCTCGGCCTCCTCCGCCGTGGCCAGCTCCTCGCGGCCGCCCTTGCGATAGAGGTCGACCGATTCGCGCCGTTGCTTCACCATCTTCTGCAGCACTTCCGTGACGAGGGTGTCGTCATCGCCCGGTGCCTTCCCGGTACGCGCCTCGATATCGCGGTTCTTGACCTGCGACAGGATCATGCGGATCGTCCCGGTCGCCGCCTTGTCGCCGCCCTTCATCGCGCTGACCTGCGCGGCCTTGATGTCGTCGCGAATCATGACTGCGCGCTCTCCTCCAAAGACGGACTGGTAGCGCGCCGGGCGGGGTTTTACAGCGTTGACCTGAGCGCCCGAGCACCCTAGCGGCTGCGGCTTAGCGACATCGCTGGAACCCGCACGAAAGGCCCCATCGCCCGATGGCCGACCGCCGCCCCACGCCTGCGCAACAGCCCCCCGGCGCGACCGGCGTGCTGGTCTTCGCCGACGGGCGGGTGGCGTGGGGGCAGGGGTTCGGGGCGGAAGGCTCCGCGGTCGGCGAACTGTGCTTCCACACCGCGATGACCGGATATCAGGAGGTGATGACCGACCCGTCGTTCGCGCGCCAGGTGATCGCCTTCACCTTCCCGCACATCGGCAATGTCGGCGCCAACGATCAGGACGCCGAGGCGAGCGATCCGCACGCGCTCGGCTGCATCGTGCGCGAGGCGGTGAGCAGCCCGTCCAGCTTCCGCAGCGAGATCGATTTCCCCGCGTGGATGGAGCGCGGCGGGCGGATCGGCCTCGCCGGACTCGACACGCGCGCGCTGACCCGGCTGGTGCGGCGCGAGGGACCGCCGACGGTGGTCATCGCCCATGCCGCCGACGGGCGGTTCGATGTCGAGGCGCTGAAGGCTCAGGCGCGTGACTGGCCGGGGCTCGAGGGGATGGACCTCGCGCAGGAGGTCTCGCGCGAGCAGGTCGAGAACTGGGCCGAAGGCAAGTGGGAGCTTGAAATCGGCTATGGCGACGCGCTCCTGCCGCATGCCGGTGGCGAAGCGGCGCGGCCGCATGTGGTGGCGATCGATTATGGCTCGAAGCGCAACATTTTCCGCTCGATGGTCGAGGCTGGCGCGCGGGTGACGATCCTGCCGGCCACGGCGAGTTTCGTTGAAATCATGGCGCACGAGCCCGACGGCTTCTTCCTCTCCAACGGCCCCGGTGACCCGGCGGCGACCGGCGAATATGCCATTCCCGTGATCCGCGCGATGCTGGAGACCGGCAAGCCGCTGTTCGGCATCTGCCTCGGCCACCAGCTGCTAGCGCTTGCGGTCGGCGGGCGGACGTCGAAGATGTTCCAGGGCCACCGCGGCGCCAACCATCCGGTCAAGCGGCTGGCCGATGGCGCGGTGGAGATCACCAGCATGAACCACGGCTTTGCCGTCGAGCGCGACATGCCGGGGAATGTGCGCGAGACGCATGTCAGCCTGTTCGACGGCAGCAACTGCGGGCTGGAGCTGACCGATCGGCCGGCGTTCTCGGTGCAGTACCACCCGGAGGCGAGCCCGGGGCCGCAGGACAGTTTTTATCTATTTCAGAAGTTCGTCGGGATGATGCGGTGAGTTGCGGCAGCTCCATGCGCGCTGCCCGGACCCCCTCTCCCCGGCGGGGAGAGGGCTGGGGTGAGGGGGCTCGGCGTTTCCGGATGCGTGGGGTCTCCCTCACCCAACCCTCTCCACGATGGGGAGAGGGCTTCTCGTCGCGCGGACACCTGGCCTCAGTCCGTTCGGTCAAAGCCGAGCAGCAGTTCCTGGCGGATGCTCTCGATCACTGCGTTGGTGTCGTGCAGCACGTCGTGGTTCCAGAAGCGGACGACGCGGTAGCCGAAGCCCTCGAGCGTGCGCGTGCGCTCCGCGTCGACCTCCGGGCCATGCTGGCCACCGTCGACCTCGACGACGAGGTGCGCGGCGCGGCAGGCGAAGTCGGCGACGTGCGGTCCGATCGGGAACTGGAAGACGAACTTGGCGCCTTCGAGCTTGCGCGAGCGGAGGTGGTGCCAGAGGCGCTATTCTGCGTCGGTGCGTTGGCGCCGGAGTTTGCGGGCAACGGGGGTGAGGCGCTTTTCCGGCAACGTCGTTCCCCCTCACCCCCGCCCTCTCCCCGCCGGGGAGAGGGAGTCAAGTCTCGGCATGCTCGACCGGATCTAACGCCTGGATGCACGAAGGTTTTGCCCAACTACAACAACCGCGCTTCCCGAGCTCCCTCTCCCCGGCGGGGAGACGATTGGGGTGAGGGTCCTCCTGCAGGCGAAATCCATGCCTAAGCGCACCGACATTTCCTCCATCCTCATCATCGGCGCCGG
>CAXSDY010000121.1:0-7490 GCA_964235835.1 uncultured Sphingomonadaceae bacterium
CGGCGGCGCGGATCGCCTCCTCGTCGAGGGGTTCGATCTCGCTGCCGTCGAACGCCAGTCGGCCGCCGATTTCGAACGTCCGCCTCTGCGGCACCAGGCCTTGCGGCTTACGATACTGCGGATCGATGAGGTCGGCGCCGATCGGGGCCGAACCGCCCCGCATGTCGTACACGGCCCGTAGTCCTTCGGCGATCAGCAGGGCAGTTTTCGCGCCTTTCCCTTCGATGGTGGCGTTGGTCGCCACGGTGGTGCCGTGGGCGAAGAAGTCAATGTCTTCCGGGCGGATGTCCGGGTGGGTCTCCATCAGGTTGCGCAGTCCCGCCGCCACCGCGCCCGACGGGTCGGCAGGCTGGGAGGGCACCTTTGTTACGGCCAGGCGGCCGGTGGAGACCTCCATGCCGATCACGTCAGTGAATGTGCCGCCGATATCGATGCCTACACGCCACATCGGTCTTGTCCTCCTCGTGCGACGTCGCGCCGGTTGCGGCCCCGATGGAACGCAATGGGCCGCGCCCCGGGGTGCCGGCGCCCTCGACGCGTTCGCCGATGATCCGTCGAGAGCCGGGTAGGCCGAAGCTCGGCTTACCTCCTCATCGTTTTTCGGGTGGTGGGCATAACGTGGGCCTATGACTCGCGCCTTGCGCCGGGAGGAGCCAAACCACCCAGGCGGCGGCGACGGCGAGCATCACCGTGGTGGCCAGGAACACGGCCGGTATGCCAAGCGTCGCCGCGGTGGTGGAGCCGAGGATCGGGCCGAGTCCGCCGCCCAGGAACGTGGCGCTCGCGCCTATCCCATAGGCGAGACCATGGCTCCCCCGAGGGATGGACCGGGCAAGCAGCGCCTGCGTGGTGGGGATGATGCTCCCGATGAACAGGCCAACGCAGAACCGCTCGCCCAGGAACACCCAATAGTCGGACGCGAACGCCTGCGGCAGCGTGAACGCCGCACCGCCCAACAGTGCGATGACGAGAACGCGCCTATAACCGATGCTGTCGCTGCGCTTGCCGAGGAAGGGCGAGCCGACCAGATCCGCGAGCCCCACCACCGAAAACGCGAGCCCGGCCAAGGTCGCGACATTGTGCGCATTCGGCGCAAGATCTGTGACGAACACCGTGACGATCGGCTGGACCGAACGCAGCGAGACCTGCGCGATCAGGAGCAGGGTGAAAAAGGGAAGCACCGGCACCAGCACTTGCGTCCACCGCCTCGCCGGCGCGTCCGGTGCATCGCGCGGATGGGCATGCCCCCGATCTTGCGGGACCAAGCGCCACACGAGAAAGCAGGCGATCGCGGCCAGTGTCGCGGTCCACACGAACACCACCCGCTGGTCGCCGAATTGATCGAGCAGCATGCCACCCGCCAGCGGTCCGAAGAACGAGCCCATCATCTGAGTGGTGCTGAGCCACCCGAGCGCGAAGCCGAGCCGGTGACGCGGAACGCGCGCGGCCACCAGCGTGTTGGCCGCGGCGCCGAAGCCGCTGAACGCACCCATCGCAGCACGCAGCGCCAGCAGCACCCAAACATTGACCGCGAAGATCATCGCAAAGGTGAAGAGCGAGATCGCCGCGCTGGAACGAAGCACCATGACCTTGCGCCCGTGCCGGTCCCCCAAATGTCCCCACAAGGGGGCAACCGCGGCTGCGACGAACAAGTTGACCGAGCTCAGCAGCCCCGTCCACATCAGGATGTCCGCTCGGTTTGTGATGCCGATGACCGGCAGATAGAACGGCAGCAGCGGCACGATCACAGTCAGCGACATGCTCATGACGAACTGCACGCCGAGCATGAGGTAGAACTCGACCTTCCAGTCCTCGTCGCGGTGATCGCCATGGCCCACCACTGGTTCGTCAGCCGTTATCGCGTTTCTCCCGCCCGTGCTTCTGCCGCCAAATCCAGATTCCACATGGAGAAGGGATCGAAGTCCGCCAACTCCGGGTTACGGCTAAGCCGCATGCGGTGCGTGTTGCGGATCGCTTCGTTGGTTGGGACGGGCTGTTCCGAGAGTTCGTCGCGCAGGATGCGGTAGACGTCCCGCAAGCCTCCGTCGTCAAGCTCCATCAGCGCTTTAGGCTCGCGCGCCATGACTTCCAGCGTAGCGGCCTCGTTGGTGCGGAAGTTCCGACTTGCCTCAAATGCGGCTGCGACCAGGTTCTGGAGATCCGCCCGACGGTCGGCGATCGTCGCCGCCATCGTGGTGAACGTCACGTTGCCGATGAAGCCATATGGGGCGACGGGCAGATGCTTGAGCCCCGCCGTGAGCGGCTCGCGGCGGTGCAGGTTGGTGATGAAGGCTGCGTCGAATCGGCCGCTTGCCACTGCCTTCCACTGGCCCCAGCGCCCCACTTCGCTCTCCGGAACGACCACCGCCTCCGCCTCGGCAAGCCCACGATCCTGAAGCCAGAGCCGAACGATCAACTCGGAAGGGCCAACGCCGCGCAATGCGACTCGTTTGCCCGCGAGGTCGGAGATCTCCTCGATGCCGGGGCCGACGAACAGCTGCTCGTTGAGGTGGCACACGGCGCTTGCGATCGCGCGAACCTCGGCGCCCTTCGCGGCGAGCGTCTGTAAGCCCCAGTAATTCTCGGCAAGGACGTCCGTCTCGCCTGCAAGCAGGAACTCGGGGTAGCGGCCGCCGAGTTCGGCCTTGCTGAGCTCCAGGTCCAAACCGCGCCGCGCGGCCGCTTCGCGAACCATGTAGAGGTAGGGCGCGCGGTCATTATCTCGATACAGCATTCGCAAGCGCCGCACTTGAACCCCCTTGATCTCCGTACCGGAAAGCGGAGTAGGATCGGCGGCGCGCGTCGACCTGCTTGACCCCAACGTTGGATATTGAGTAGCAGTTGTTGTTAACGACAAATACCGGCGCGATCAAGTGAGGCGGGTCGGCAGGATAGGGACAACGGCATGTTCGGCGACACACTGGTTATCGATACGCATGGGCATATTTCGACCCCGCCGCATTTTCGCGCCTATGCGATGAACCTGCAGGCGCTGCGCACCCCAAACGACGATTTCGAGCTTCCGGAAGGCCCGGCCAACGCCGCGCTGGAGCGGCACCTGAGGCTGCTGGATGCGCGCGACATCGACGTCCAGCTGATCTCGCCGCGGCCCGTGGCGATGATGCATGGCGAGCGTGCTTTCATCCAGAACCATTGGGCGGAGGTCACAAATAATGTGATCGCGGGCCAGTGCCGCCTGCACCCGAAGCGGTTCGTCGGCGTGGGTCAGCTGCCGCAGACCCGCGAGCTCAACATTGATCGCTGCGTGGTCGAGCTCGAGCGTTGCGTGTGCCAACTGGGATTCGTCGGCGCGCTCCTCAATCCCGACCCGGGCGGAGATCGCCGCGCGCCAGGGCTTGATCAGGAAGCCTGGTTTCCCCTTTACGAAAAGGCGGAGGAGCTTGGGGCCACGCTGGTCGTCCATCCGTCGGGTACAGAGGATCCGCGCCTCGACGGGCTGCCGCATCCCTACCAGTACAACAACCTCACGGAAGAAACGCTGGCTACGATGCTGCTTCGCAAAGGCAACGTCTTCGCCAAGTTCCCCAAGCTCAAGATCATGGTATGCCACTGCGGCGGCGCGCTGCGCCGGCTGCTCGAGACCGGTGACCGGGTCGACGCGAGCAATCCGTCGCAAGGCCGCGACAATGTCGCCTATTCGAGCGGCGAAGCGGCCGGCGGGCAGGTCGGCATGAAGGCCAAGGAGGTGGTCATCGACGGCCCGGACCTCAGCCAGAACCTGTTCTTTGACACATGCGCCTACGATCCGTCTTTCCTCGAGGCAGCGATCAAGCAGATTGGGCCCGCGAGCATGGCGTTCGGCACGGAAACGCCGGGAGCGGGGTCGGCGACCATGAACCCGGTTACCGGCCGGCCGGCCGACGACGTCCTGGCGACGATCGCCTCGTTCGACTTCCTGACCCAGGAGCAGAAGGTGGACCTCGTCTACCATAACCCGCTTCGCGTGTTCCCGCTGTTGGCCGAACGCATGAAGACGCAGGGGATCGCCTGATGGCCGAGATCGTCCTGGGGTTGGCGAGTTCGCACGGGCCGCAGCTCCTCACGCCGCCGCAGCACTGGCGGCTTCGCGAAGAGGCGGACCGCGCCAACAAGGCACTGCACTTCCGAGGACAGGTGTACGACTTCGACACGCTGGCGGCGCTTCGGGCGGGCGAAAATATCCCCGCCCAGGCGACCGCCGAGGCACGGCAGGCGCATTACGACCGGTGCCAGGCCGCGATGGCGAGCCTCGTCGAAGCTTACCGCAGCGCCGCGCCCGACGTGGCAATCATCTTCGGCAACGACCAGTTTGAGGTGTTCACCGAGGTCAACATTCCGGTGTTCAGTGTCTTTCTGGGCGACGCCGTTGAAAGCATTCCCAAGACGCCTGAGCAGAAGGCGATGATCCCTGCTGGGGCAGCCTTCGCGGAATCGGGCTATTATCCCGACGTGCCGACCCGATACCCATGCGCTCCCGAACTCGGCCGGCACCTCATCGAGCGGCTGGTCGCCTCAGACTTCGACGTCGCGCAATCGGCCCGCCTGCCGGTGGGCAGGATGGGTACCAACAGCGTGCCGCATGCTTTTTCCTTCATCTACAGGCAAGTGATGAAGGACGAGGTCATTCCCCACGTTCCCGTGATGGTGAACACGCACTACCCGCCCAATCGCCCGAGCGCCCGCCGCTGCATCGACCTTGGAACAGCCTTCGCGAAGGCGATCGCGGCGTGGGATTCCCCGGCCCGGGTCGCGCTGATCGCGTCGGGCGGGCTCAGCCACTATGTCATCGACCCTGATCTCGACCGCGACTTCATGGCGGCGGTGGAAGCGCGCGACCACGACCGCATCGGGGCCATTCCAGAAAACCGGTACGAGGCTGGCACCGCCGAGATCAAGAACTGGCTTCCGCTCGTCGGCGCGGTGGACGCGGCCGGCCTGAAGATGACGATGTCAGAATATGTGCCGTGCTTCCGAAGCGAAGCCGGGACAGGGAACGCGATGGGCTTCGCCTGCTGGGCACCGTGACGCGAGCGCCCTCGTGCAGGCGCAGCGCGGCGGCACGATTCACCTTCGCCTTTTGGCCCCTCTACGGTAGTCGGGGCTATGCCGCGATATCTAGACCGCCTGCTGAAGCTGCGGCAGCTACGGATCGTCAACGCGCTTTGGCAGCACGGTAGTCTTTCGCGGGCCTCAACCGCGCTCGGACTCTCTCAGCCGGCGCTGACCAAGGCGCTCCAGAATATCGAGGAGACGATCGGCACCGCCATCTACGAGCGCCACTCGCGCGGAGTGAACGCCACCTCATCCGGCCGGGCGGTGATTGAGACGTCGCGTCGCATCTTAGCGGAACTCGCTCGGCTCGACGAGGAGCTGGACCGAATCGAAAGCAGCAGCCGGGGGACGGTCGCGATCGGCGCGCTGCCGTCCGCCGCCATCGGTCTGCTGCCGCAGGTGCTCGCAGCGCTCCAGGAAGACGGCGAGCGGCTCCACGTCCGCATCGTCGAGGGACCCTATGAAGAGATGGCCCCGGCGCTGCTGTCGGGCGAGGTGGACCTGATTGCCGGACGCATCTATGAGCCGCCGTCGCCCGACGGTCTGACCCGCAGGCAATTGTACGAAGATCCCGCGGTGCTGCTCGCCCGCGCCGGTCACCCGATCTTCGCGAGTACGCCCTCAATCGCGGTAATTTCCCGCTACGAGCTGATCCTGCCGCCGGTCGGTCGCCGGTTCGGTCAGGAGCTCGGCGAGGTTATTCTCAGCCTGCCGGAGCTCAGACCGGCGCCGGTCCGTTCCACGTCGATCGGCTTTACGCGCGAGATGATCCTTGCGACGGACATGATCACGCTGGCCCCCGCCACCATGATGTCGGGCGACATCCAGCGCGGAGCAATACGGGTCGTTCCGCTGAAATTCGAAGTCGACTTCCGACGACCGTCGGGCGTCACCTATCGGTCCGACCGATCCTTGTCCCCCGCCGCTGAACGATTCGTCGCCAGCTTTCGGCGCGTGATCGCCGCCACCAGCAACGCGACCGGAGCTCACGTGCCAGCTGTTGAAGGCTGATCAGGTCTACCTTGAGCGGTAGCCAAGGCGGGCCGAGATGCTGGCTGCGGCATCCCGAACGTGCGCCAGAGGCTCGTCGACCGACGCGGGGTCGGCGAGGATTGCGAGCGCCGCCCCGACCTTGCCGCTGAAGTCGAACACGGGAGCGGCGATCGCCAGGCGCCCGGTCACGGCCGGGCGCAGACTCGCCGCGAAGCCGTCTTCACGGATTCTCCGCAAGGCGTCCTCCGAATAGCGTTCGGAAGCCTTCCCGCGACCGGCTTCCTCGGCCCGGATCGCCGCGTCCGTCTCACGCCGGGGAAGATGCGCGAGGAAGACCCGCCCGGATGCGGACGTGGTCGGCCAGAACACATGTCCGACCCGCAGCGCGAGCGCACCTTGGCCGTCCCCGTCGGCTGCGAGCATCACGGTCGGACCGCGCTTGCTCCAGACCGCCAGGGTGACGCCGCACTCGGACAGGTCGCGCAGGTCGTCGACGATGTCGCGGCTGAGGGAGACGACGTCCAGGCTGCGGATCGCGGCCAAGCCGATCTGCACCGAAAGTGGGCCTAACCCATAATGCCCCGTCCGCGCGTCCTGCTGCACCAGTCCTTCGCGCATGAAGCTCGCCAAGTAGATGTAGGCCTTGCTCGAGGGCATGTCGGCGATCGCGGCAATGCGTGCGAGAGGGAGGAAGCCGTCCGCCGCAATCAACGCCCGGATGGTACGGAAGCCGACCTCGACCGATTTGATGCGACGCTGTCCGCGGTCGACCGGCGCGGAGCCCCCCAGGGCGGCGGCCGCGGACTCCGCGTCATTGTCGTTCATTGGCCGGATCGAAGCCCACTCCTGCAAGAGGGAGGGGATAACCGACTATTATGGCGCCTGTCCAGAAATCGATGCGCTTGGCCATTGGCGAACGACTAGGCGAATTCTAAGGCAAGTCGATCAATATTGAAAAAAAGGAGTGGCTGTGACCCAACGCGTATCCACGGATCCCGCCGGCAAGCCGCTTCATCGGCAGCCGGTCCCCACCGTTACCCAGATCGGCAACATGTTCTTCTCCTCGGCGATCGGCGGCATGGACCGCGAGACCGGCGAGTTCCCGGAAAGTCCCGAGGAGCAGATCGCCAACGCCTTCGACAACATGCGGGCTTCGCTGGACGCCGCCGGCGCCAGCTTGGAAGACGTCGGCAAGGTGACGCTGTTTCTGCGCGATCGCGCCATGCGCAACATCGTCAACCGCCATTGGCTGGAAGCCTTTCCGGACGAGCATAGCCGCCCTGTCCGTCACGCGGCGGGTGCGCCTGGCGCGGCAGAGATGGTGATCCAGCTCGAGTTCATCGCCGTCAAGGGGAACTGATCGCGCGACGTCGCAACGCGCGACGGGCCCTCACCGATGGTCGTGTCGTTCGTTCGCCTGTCGCGCGGCCGTGGAGGAGCCGGAG
>CAXSDY010000122.1:0-7485 GCA_964235835.1 uncultured Sphingomonadaceae bacterium
GGCGACGCTTCGTCGAAATGAATCGGGAAGCTGGTCGCGCAAAAGGCGCAATCGACCCGGATCAGTCCGTCATCGCCCTCCATCTCGGCGCGCTCCTCGATGGGGAAACGGGCGATCACCGAGCGGACATAGTCGGGATCGCAGCGGCATCCCCGCGACAGCCGCACCGGCTCGAGCACTCGCACCTCCTCTTCCTCGTGGAACAGGCGCCAAATCAGCGCGTCCAGGGGGATCGACGCGTCCGTCAGCTCGTCGGGCCGCACCGAACCGGCCAACACCGCGACATGCGGCCAGTCGGGATGGTCGAGCCGCGTGTGGAGCCGCTCGCGCCCCTCCTCGCCCTCCGGCAGATGCTGGAACAGCAGGCCCCCGGCGTGCCAGTGACCGTCGTCGTCTTTGCGCACCGCCAGCCGCACCAACGAGGGGATCTGCTCCGACTGGGTGAAATAAGCCTGCGCCGCTTGGGCCAGGCTGTCGCCCTCCAACGGCACGATGCCCTGGTAGCGCTCGTCGGTCGCCGGCTGATCGAAGGTGATCGCCAGATAGGCCTTGCCGAACAGCGCGAACAACGACGGACTGGGCCCCGCATCGGCGAGCCGAGCCTTGTCGAACTGGACATAGCCGCGCAGCTCGCCACCGAGATAATCGCACACCAGCAGCGGGACGATGCCGCCCTCGGCCTGCGCCTGAAGCGTCATCTGCCCCTGCCGGTCCTTGAGCAGCGTGCCGAGCAGCGCGGTGAGCGTCAGCGCCTCCGCCAGCAATCGCTCGATCACCGGCGGATAGTCGTGGTTGGCGAGCACGGCATCGAGCGCGGCACCAAGCCGGGCGGCCCGGCCACGTGCGTTGCGCGCCGGAATGGTCACGCCCAGCGCGACGTCGGTGGTCAGGGGGACGGTCATGCCGCGGCCAGATAGGAACTGCCGGCCGCGAGCGAAAGGCTCACAGCTTCCCCAGGCACCACAGCAGCAGCGACTTCTGCGCATGGAGCCGGTTCTCGGCCTCGTCCCACACCGCCGAGCGCGGACCGTCGATCACTGCGTCGGTAACCTCCTCCCCCCGGTGCGCAGGCAGGCAGTGCATGAAGGTCGCCTGGGTCCCTGCCGCCGCCATCACGGTATCATCGACCTGGAACGGCTCCATCGCGCGCAGCTTGTTGTCGCTGCCCGCCTCCCCCATCGACGTCCAGGTGTCGGTCACGACGACGTCGGCACCGGCGACCGCCGCGGCGGCATCGCGCACGATCGGGATGTCGCGCCCCAGCGCGGCAGCCGCGGCGAGCATCGCAGGCGCCGGCTCATGACCCTCGGGACAGGCGACGGTGACATCGAAGTGCATCAGCGTGGCCGCTTCGATCAGCGAGTTGCAGACGTTGTTGCCGTCCCCCAGCCACGCCCAGCGGCTGCCCGCCAGCTTCGCCCGCCGCTCGATGAGCGTCAGCATGTCGGCCAGGATCTGGCATGGGTGCGACAGGTCGGTCAGGCCGTTGATCACCGGCACGCTGGCGAACGCGGCGAGTTCCTCGACCTTTTCGTGATGGTCGGTGCGGATCATAATCGCGTCGGCGAAGCGCGACAGCACCCGCGCTGTATCCGCCACCGTCTCGCCTCGGCCGAGCTGGCTGGACGCGCCGTCGAGCACGACCGACGATCCGCCGAGCTGGCGGATGCCGAGGTCGAAGCTGACCCGCGTACGCGTCGACGGCTTCTCGAAGATCATCGCCAGCACATGGCCGGCGAGCGGCGCGTCGGCGTCGACCTGGCCCTTGGGCCAGTCGGCGCGGGCCGCCTTGCGCTCCTGCGCGTCGCCCAGCATCGCGGCGATCGCTTCGCCGCCGGCGTCGCTCAGGCTGAGGAAATGGCGCAAGCTCACGCCGCCTGCGACAGCCGGTACTCCGACGCCGCCGCCGACAGGCCGTCGACGAACTCGCGGATCTGCGCTTCCTCAATGTTGAGCGGCGGCAGCACGCGGACCACGTTCTCGCCCGCCGCGACGGTCAGGATGCCGCGCGTGCGCAGATAGTTCACGAACTCGCGGCTGTCGGTCTTCATCTTGATGCCGAGCATCAGGCCCATGCCGCGGACGCCCTCGAACAGCGCGTCATGGTTGGGGATCATCTGCTCCAGCGCGGCGCGCAGCCGCTCGCCGGTCGCCCGCACGCCGGCGAGGAACGCCTCGTCGGCGACGATGTCGAGCACCGCCTGCCCCGCCGCCATCGCCAGCGGATTGCCGCCGTAGGTCGATCCGTGCGTGCCGACGACCATGCCCGCCGCCGCCTTCTCGGTCGCCAGGCAGGCGCCGAGCGGGAAGCCGCCGCCGATCCCCTTGGCGGAGGCCATGATGTCGGGCGTCACGCCATATTGCTCGTAGGCGTAAAGGCTCCCGGTCCGCCCGACCCCGCACTGGACCTCGTCGAGCACCAGCATCAGGTCGTGCTCGTCGCAGATCGCGCCCAGGCCCTGCAGGAACGCCTTGGAGGCTGGCCGCACGCCGCCCTCGCCCTGGATCGGCTCGACCAGAAAACCCGCCGTATGCTCGCCGACAGCCGACCGCGCGGCATCGAGATCGTCGAACGCGACGACGGTGAAGCCGGGCAGCAGCGGCTCGAACCCGTCCCGCATCTTCTCCTGGTTGGTCGCGGAGATCGTACCGAGCGTCCGCCCGTGGAAGGCATTCGCGAACGTGATCAGCTCGTGCTTATGCGCATTGCCTTTGACGTGATGATAGCGGCGCGCAGTCTTGATCGCGCACTCGACCGCCTCGGCCCCGGAATTGGTGAAGAACACCGTGTCGGCGAAGGTCAGGTCGACGAGCCGCTGCGCGAACGCCTCGCCCTGCGGGCTGCCGTAGAGGTTCGAGACGTGGACCAGGGTCGCCGCCTGCTGCTGGATCGCGCGGGTGACGTGCGGATGGCCGTGACCCAGGATGTTGACCGCGATCCCGCTCGCGAAATCGAGGTATTTCTCGCCGCCCTCGCCATACAGGTACGGCCCCTCGCCACGCACCGGCCGCACGGGCGAGCGCGGATAGACGGGCATCAGAGGCGTGATGGCCATGACGGGCTCCTGTTGGTCGGGCGCGGTCCGACGGACCGCCCGGCGCCTATACCGAGCGCGCCCAAAAAGAAAAAGGCGCCCGGCCGAAGCCAGGCGCCTTCCCTCCAAGACCCGGAGCGAACCCCGAGATTCGTTAGCGGCGATCGTCGCGATCGTGCCAGTTGCCGTCGCGATCCTGCCAGCGGCCGTCCTGGGCACGGCCATTCTGTCCAGTATCTCCCTGCCCGCGATCGCCCTGCCAGCGGCCGTCACGATTGTCGTATTGGCCGTTGCCGTACTGCCCGTTTCGGTACTGGTCGTTGCCCCCGTCGAAGCGACCGTCGCGGTCGTTGGCGTTCATGCGCACCATCTGCTCCAGCCGGGCGATGCGGCGTTCGACGTCGTAACGCTCGTTCTGGTTGATGCCGTTGTACGACAGCTGCCGAACGCGCTGGCGCAGCTGCTGCGCTTCCGCGTCGAGCCTGTAAGCCTCCCGCCCCGAGAGCATGTTGCGCTGGCTGAGGAACTGGATGCGCTGGCGAACCTGGTCGACCCGGGCCATCAGCGCACGACCCTGGCCATAGCCATTGCCATACCCGGGCTGGTTATAGCCATACGGCTGCTGCTGACCGTAGGGCCGCGACTGAGGGTTCCACTGCGCCGCGGCCGGAGCTGCGATGCCGAGTGCGGAGGCGGCCAGCGCCGCGCCGATGATGACCTTGCGCCCGGGCAGACGAACCTGAGAAAATCGAGCCATTGCACTCTCCTTTGAGAAGTGGTGTTGCAATGCTTCTACGCCCCGCCGGATGCTCCGATGCTGAACGCGCCGGTTATCTCTCGTTCAACTTCAACCCCTAATTTTTGATCTTCCACCCGCTCCGCAGGAGCACATAGGACAGCGCCCACAGCAGGACATTAACGATCAACAGTACGATGCCCCCGATCAGAACCGGCGAATCGCTGATCCCGAGGAACCCGTAGCGGAAGCCCGAGATCACGTAGAAGAACGGGTTGGCGTGGCTGATCGCCTGGAACGCCGGGCTCAGCTGGTGCACCGAATAGACGGTGCCGGACAGCAGCGAGAGCGGCAGCACGACGAAGTTGGTGACCATCGCCGCCTGGTCGAACTTGTCGGCCCAGATCGACGTGAGCAGGCCGAACAGCCCCAGCAGGGTCGATCCCATCAGCCCGAACCACAGCATCGCCAGCGGATGCCGGATGGTTACCGAGACGTTCGGCCACAGCAGCATCGCCAGCCACACGGCGGCGCCGACGAGGAACGCCCGCGTCACCGCCGCGCCGACCAGCCCCGTCATCAGCTCCGACACCGACAGCGGCGGCATCAGATAATCGACGATCGTTCCCTGCATCTTGCCGACCATCAGCGAGAAGGACGCGTTGGCGAAACTGTTCTGCAGCATCGCGCTGATGATCAGGCCGGGCGCAATGAAGTCGCCGAACGACACCCCCATGATGTGCAGCGAGCCCCGCCCCTGCGCCACGGTGAAGATGGTCAGCAGCAGGAGCGCGTTGACGGCCGGCGCCAGCACGGTCTGCATGTAGACCTTTAAGAACCGCCGCACCTCCTTTATATAGAGGGTCTTCAGCCCACCCCAGTTGACGCCGCTCAAGGTCGGGACCCCCGGCTCGGTGCTCACCCATGAGGAAGGCTGGTCGTTCATCGCGCCTTCGCCTACGGGCTGGCGAGGCCTCAAGCAACCGACCTGAGCGATTGGGCGGCTGCACAGATCGGAGTGATAATGAGCTGGACCGACGAGCGGATCGACCGATTGAAGGCGATGTGGACTCAAGGCGCGACCGCAAGCCAGATCGCCGACGAGCTCGGCGGCGTCAGCCGCAACGCGGTGATCGGCAAGGCCCACCGCCTCGGCCTCGACGCGCGTCCGTCACCGGTAAAGCCGGTCGACGAGAAGAAGCCGGCCGCCGAAGCGGCCCCTGCGAAGGCCGAAGCCGCGTCGCCGCGGCCGGTCGCGAAGGCTGCCGCGCCTCGCCCCGAAACGCCGGCTCCGCAGAGCGATCCGGTTGCCCTCCCGCCGGTACGCGCCCGCACCGTCGATCGAGTCGCGCCGTCGCTCGTTCCCGCCAGCGCGACCACCGATCCGTCGGCGATCCAGTATCGCTCGGTCGGTCCCGGCGGCTTCATCCGCCAGGGCCCCGGCGACACCCAGGCGCCGATCCCGCCCGCCCCGCCGCGCCGGCTCGTGCCGGCCAAGCCCTCGGCCGAGGTCGCCGACCGCACCAGCCTGCTCGACCTCAACGACCGGATCTGCCGCTGGCCGTTGGGCCATCCCGGCGAGCCGGACTTCCACTTCTGCGGCGACCAGGCCAACCCGGGTTTTCCGTACTGCGTGGCGCATTGCGGCGTGGCCTACCAGGCGCAGCTGCCGCGTAGAGACCGCCGACCGCCGCCCCCGCTACCCTATGGTGGCCCTCGGGTAAGATAAGGCGATCGTCACCCGGGGCTTGACCCGGGGCCTGGCTCGCCTTTCGCCATGTTCCAAAGAAAAGCCCCGGAGCACTTGCCCCGGGGCTCATGACTTCGATGCACCGCGAGGGTCAGTTCGATGCACCGCGGGTCAGGCCGTTACGGGCTCGTTGGCCTTCGCCTCGATGGTGTCGTGGCGCGGGGCATTGCTCTCGCTGCCGCCGATGTCGATCTTCCGCGGCTTCATCGCCTCGGGGATCTCGCGCACCAGCTCGATCTGGAGCAGCCCGTCCCTGAGGTCGGCCGCGGTCACCTTGATGTGGTCGGCAAGGCCGAAGCGCCGCTCGAACGAGCGGGTTGCGATCCCGCGGTGGATGTAGCTGGCGCCGTCCTCGTCCTTCTTCTTGCCGGTAACGACCAGCTGGTTTTGCTGGGCGGTGATGTCGATCTCGTCGGTTGAGAAGCCGGCGACCGCCAGGCTGATGCGGAAGCGGTTGTCGTCGATCCGCTGCAGATCGAACGGGGGGTAATTGTCCTGTCCACCGTTCGCACTCCCGCTCTCGAGCAGGTCGAACAGCCGGTCGAAGCCGACCGTGGAACGCCGATAGGGAGCGAAATCAAACGCACTACGCATGTCATGTCCTCCTGTCTGAAGCGACTGGCGGGACATCGGGCCGCGCGGCCCGAAAGCCCCGTCACCGGGCCTCGTCAAGCACCCGGTGGACGCGAACTTGGAAAGAGTTTCAGCCGATTCAAGAGGATCTGACAGCGAAAGTATCATCGCTGATCCAAGCCACGCATCCGCTGTACGCCACAGCAGGCGCGCTTGGCACAAACCCGATGCCGCCCCTATAGTCCGCTCGATGTCCGACCTGTTCGCCGCGCCCTCCTCTCCCGCCACGCCCGCTACCTACGACGCCTCTTCGATCGAGGTGCTCGAGGGTCTCGAGCCCGTCCGCCGCCGACCGGGCATGTACATCGGCGGGACCGACGAGCGCGCGCTTCATCACCTGGCCGCCGAGGTCATCGACAATTCGATGGACGAGGCGGTCGCCGGCCATGCGACCCGCATCGAGGTCGAGCTCGCGCCCGGCAATCGCCTGACGGTGATCGACAACGGCCGCGGCATGCCGGTAGACCCGCACCCGAAGTTCCCCGGCCAGTCGGCGCTCGAGGTGATCCTCACGACTCTCCATTCCGGCGCCAAGTTCGAGGGCAAGGCCTATGCCACGTCCGGCGGGCTCCACGGCGTCGGCGTCAGCGTCGTCAACGCCCTCTCGTCGGAGACGATCGTCGAGGTCGCGCGCGACAAGAAGCTTTACCGCCAGTCCTTCTCCAAGGGGCTCGCCTCGTCCAAGCTCGAGGAGGCCGGCGCGGCCCCCAACCGCCGCGGCACGACGGTCACGTTCACGCCGGACGCCGAGATCTTCGGCGCCGACGCTCGCTTCGACCCCGCGCGGCTGTACCGCCTGGCGCGGTCGAAGGCGTATCTGTTCGCCGGGGTCGAGATCCGCTGGCGCTGCGATCCTTCGCTCGCCTCCGACGAGGTGCCGGCGCAGGCCCTGTTCCAGTTTCCCGGTGGCCTCGGCGACCATCTGACCGAGCAGCTTGAGGGCCGCGAATGCGTCACCAACCCGCCGTTCACCGGGCGGCAGGCCTTCCCCGACGGGCAGGGCTCGGCCGAATGGGCGGTCGCCTGGCCGGTGTGGTCCGAAGGCAATGCCGAGACTTATTACTGCAACACCATCCCGACGCCGGACGGCGGCACGCACGAGGCCGGCCTCCGCGCCGCGCTGACCAAAGGCGTGCGTGCGTTCGGCGAGCTGGTCGGCAACAAGCGTGCCAAGGACATCACCGCCGACGACGTGTTCAACGGCATCGAGCTGATGCTGTCGCTGTTCATCCGCAACCCGCATTTCCAGAGCCAAACCAAGGATCGACTCACCAGCCTGGAGGCGGCGCGGTTCGTGGAGGCCGCGGTGCGCGACCATTTCGATCATTATC
>CAXSDY010000123.1:0-7447 GCA_964235835.1 uncultured Sphingomonadaceae bacterium
TGCAATCGACCTGGCAGAACCGGGTCGCCGACCTTTCCGGGCGCCTCGGCAGCGATGCCTTTACGCTGGTCGGCAACGGCCGCGCCGACCTCGGCCGCAGCCGCTTCGACGCCATGCGCCTGTCCTTCGCCCTGCTGAAGCCCGGCGCGATCATGCCGAACCTGGCGGGCCGCGACCTGCGCGCCGTCGCGACGCTCAACGGCGGCTTCACCGCGCCCACGGTCGACTATGCAGTGACCGCGGCGAGGCTGGCCTTCAACGACACGGCCGTGCAGGGCCTCAGTGCCCGCGGCGTCGCCCAGGTCGGCAAGGACCATAGCGTCGTGCCGATCGCCGCCCGCGCAGCCGCGATCACCGGCCTCGACGTCGCAGCCGGCGGAACGCTGACCAACGTGCGGCTGGACGGAGACCTGGCGGTCGACTGGCCCCGCATCGTTTCCGACAATCTGCGCATCCGCTCCGACCGGATCGACGCCAAGCTCATCCTCCTCGCCGACGCAGCGAAGGGTCTCTACACCGGCGCGGTCCAGGGTCGGATCAACAACTATCGCGTTAACAGCGTCGGCATCTTCAACATCGACACGCACGCCGACGTGAAGACGCTCGCCGCCGGCGGCCTGTCGCTGGTCGGCCGCGTCCGGGCGCAGTCGACCAAGCTGTTCAACGACGGGGTGCGCAACTTCCTCGGCGGGAATCTCGTGGCCTCCACCGACCTCGCCTACGGCAAGGACGGCGTGATCCACTTCTCGCGCCTGCGCCTCGCGGCACCGCAGCTGCGCGTGACCGATGGCCGGGGCAGCTATGCCTCAAGCGGGCAGATCGCCCTCACCGCCGCGGGACAATCGCGCCAATATGGCCCGGTCGCGGTCGAGGTCGCCGGGACGGTCGCCAGCCCCCGCGTGCTGGTCAGGGCAGCCCGGCCCGGGCTCGGGCTCGGCATCGCCGGGCTCAAGGCCGACATCCGCGCGGTCGGCAAGGCCTATCGGGTCGTCGCCAGCGGTGCCACGAACTATGGCCCCTTCACCGCCGACGTGCTGGTCAACCCGGCGAGCGGTCCGCTGGAGATCGCGATCACCCGCGCCACGATCGGCGGCATCGCCGTCCGCGGGCGCGTGCGGCAGGCCGCGGCGGGCCCGTTCGTCGGCCAGCTGGACGCGAGCGGCCAGGGGCTCGGCGGCATCGTGCGCCTGTCGGCTGCCGGCCGGTTCCAGCAGCTGATCGTCAACCTGCGCGCCAACAACACGGTGCTGCCGGGTCCCGCGAAGCTGGCGGTGGGCGCGGCGATCGTCGACGCGCGCGTGATCCTCTATGATCGTCCCGAGATCATCGCCGACGCGCAGATCGCGCAGACCCGCTATCGGGGCTACGACATCAACGCCGCTCGCGCAGTGATCAACTATCGCGGCGGACGCGGCTTCGCCCGGGTTCTGGCCGAGGGCAATTCCGGCGTTCCGTTCCGGGTCGCGATGAACGCCGAACTGCAGCCGAGCCTGTGGCGGGCGATGGTCCAGGGGCGGGTCAGCGGCGTGGACTTCCGCACCGCCTCGCCGGCGCGCGTGATCCCGCGCCGTGCCGGCTACGATCTCCTGCCCACTACGGTGACCTTCGACCGCGGCAGCGCGCGGCTGGCCGGCAGCTACGGCCCCGGCCTGCGCCTCCAGGCCCGGCTCGATCGGCTCGACATGGCGCTGATGAACAGCGTCTCGCCCGGCCTCGGCGTCAACGGCAGCGCCACCGGCAGCGTCGAGTTCAGCCAGAGCTCGAGCGCCAGCCTGCCGATCGCCGACGTGCGCCTGGCGATCCGCAACTTCACCCGCACCAGCGCGGCCTCGGTCAGCCAGCCGGTCGACATCAACCTGGTCAGCCAGCTTCAGCCCGGGCGCGGCGACCTGCGCGCCGTGATGCGCACGCGGGGCACGGTCATTGGCCGGGTGCAAGCCTTCGTTGAGCCGCTCGGTCCCGGCGCGGGGGCGTGGACGGCGCGGATCAGCGGGGCGCCGGTGCGCGGCGGGCTGCGCTACATCGGCCCGGCCGACACGCTGTTCTCCTTGGCCGGCCTGACCGACCAGCGGCTCGGCGGCCCGTTGGGCGTCGCGGCCGACTTCAGCTGCCGCGTGTCGCGCCCCTGCCTGCAGGGTGTCGTGCGCGGGCGCGGCATGACCTACGACAACCTCACCTACGGAACCCGGCTGACCGACATGGCGCTGGCGGGGCGGTTCACGGGCGAGCGGCTGGAGATCGACCAGCTGACGGCGCGCGCCGGGGGCGGCACGGTGACCGGCAACGGCTTCGTCAGCCTGGCGGCGGCAAGCGGCTATCCCGCCCGCTTCGACCTCAGGATGAACAACGCCCGGCTGGCCAGCAGCGAGGCCCTGCGCGCCACGGCCGACGGCTCGGTCCGCCTGATCAAGGCGGCCAACCAGAGCCCGGTGCTGACCGGTACCGTCAACCTGCCCTCGACCCGCTACCAGATCATCCGCCAGGGCTCGTCGGCCGTGCCGGAACTGACCGGCGTGCGCTTCAAGCCCCCGCGCGGACGGCCAAGGGTCACCGGCGACGCGCCGCCGCCCTCCCCCGGCGCGAGCTTCGCCGACGTCGGGCTCGACCTGCGCATCGTCGCACCGGCGCAGCTGTTCGTCAGCGGCATGGGCTTGGAATCCGAGTGGCGCGCCGATCTCGCCGTGTCCGGCACCAACCAGGCCCCGCGCATCGCCGGCCGGTTCGAGCTGGTGCGCGGGACGCTCGGCTTCGCCGGACGCTCGTTCGAGCTGCAGCAGGGCCGGGTCGACTTCAACGGCGGCGCGGCGACCGACGCGACCATTGCCCTGACCGCTTCCGAGACGATCGAGGACGTCGCGGTAACGATCAACGTCACGGGCGCGGCGACCAACCCGCAGATCGCCTTCTCGAGCACGCCCGGCCTGCCGCAGGACGAGATCCTGTCGCGCATCCTGTTCGGCAGCTCGGTCGGCAACCTGTCCGCGATCCAGGCGGTGCAGCTCGCCGCCTCGCTCAACTCGCTGCGCGGCAGTGGCGGCGGCGGTCTCAACCCGCTCGGCAAGCTCCGCGCGGCGGCGGGGATCGACCGGCTGCGCATCCTCGGCGCGGACGAGACCAGCGGCCGCGGCACGGCGCTCGCCGCCGGCAAGTACATCAGCAAGAACATTTACCTGGAGGTCGTCACCGATGCGCGCGGCTTCACCGCCACCCAGCTGGAGGTGACGCTCAGCCGGGCGCTGTCGGTGCTGAGTCAGGCCGGCGGATCGAATTCGACCAACGTCAACGTCCGCTATCGCAAGAATTATTGATGCGCCTCGTCGTCGCGGTGCTGCTCCTGGTCGGGCTGGCCGCCTGCAAGCGGGAGCGCACCTTCGACGAGCGTTACGCCGCCACCGCGAACCAGATCGGCCAGGAGGCGGCGAACCTGGATGAGCAGCTCAACCGAGCGGAGACCAATGAGCAGGACGCGGAACCGAGCAACGGGACCAGCAGGTAAACCTATCTTAACCTCGTTCGCGCACCGTCTGGATCGCCAGCCCGCGCGCGACTAGGGAGCCGGAATGCGGCGCCGCCATCCGTCCCTGACGATCTTCCTGCTCGCCGCGGCGCTGCTCGTGCGCGGCCTGATGCCGGTTGGGTGGATGCCCGCTGCGAGTGCCGCGTCGATCATCATGCCGTGTCCGGCGGACTGGCCCGCGCTGCGCGATGCGGGTCACGACCATCGCGGCGACGCTCACCACGGCAAGCATGCTCATGCCGATGGCGAGTGCGCCTTCGCCCCGCTGCTGTCCGCGGCCGACGTCCAGGCCCACGTCGCCTTGCCCGCGGCACCATCGCCGCAGACAGCGGTCCGCGCCCTCGCCTTCTGCTCGGCCGCCCAGCCCCGAGGGCCGCCGTCGCTCCCGCCACCTGCGACAGGACCTCCCGCCCTCACCTGATTCGTTCCTCTTCCACGAACTCATCAGGTGATTTCCCATGTTCTACAGCGACGCGCCCCCCGCGGCGCCGACCATCGTCGTGGTCGGCGAGAAGACCGTCCCGACCCTCACCCCCAACAGCCGCGAGAGCATCGATGCCGAGCGGCTGCGCACGACCACCAACGTCCGCAACAGCGAGGATTCGCTGCGCTACCTGCCCAGCCTGCTCGTCAGGAAGCGGCACATCGGCGACACCCAGGCGCCGCTCGCGACCCGCACGTCCGGCGTCGGGGCCAGCGCGCGCAGCCTGATCTACGCCGACGGCGTGCTGCTGTCGGCGCTGATCGGCAACAACAACAGCTTCGCCTCTCCGCGCTGGGGCCTGGTCTCGCCCGAGGAGATCGAGCGGGTCGACGTGCTCTACGGCCCGTTCTCGGCCGCCTACCCGGGCAATGCCATCGGTGCGGTGGTCAACATCACCACCCGGCTGCCGGACCGGCTCGAGGCTTCGGCGACGGCAGCGGTCAACGTGCAGCGCTTCGATCAATACCGCACGAAGGGCAGCTACCCAGCCTATCAGATCGCCGGCACGGTCAGCAACCGCATCGGGCCGGTCGCCTGGTTCCTCTCGGTCAACCATGTCGCCAGCCGCAGCCAGCCGCTCGCTTACGTCACCGCGGCACGGCCGGCCGGCGCGGCGCGGGCCGAACCGGTTGCGGTGGGCGCGATCAGCGACGTGAACCGGCTCGGCCAGCCGATCTACGTCGTCGGCGCCGGCGGGTTGGAGAAACAGCGCCAGGACAATTTGAAGCTCAAGCTCGCCGCCGAGCTCGGACCATCCCTGCGCCTGACCTATCTCGGCGGACTGTTCCTCAACGACACGCGCAGCAGCGCCGAGACGTACCTTACCTCCGCCGGGGCGCCCGCCTATTCGGGCCCGTTCAACGTCGAGGGACGCGCGCTCAGCGTCGCCCCCAGCCTCTTTTCGAACCAGGTCTATCGGCTCGACGAGCGCCACATGATGCACGCGGTAACGCTGGAGCAGTCGGCGGAGCCGTTCGCGTGGAAGCTGATCGGATCGCTCTATGAGTTCGCCAAGGACGAACAGCGGATCCCCTCGCTTGCGCTGCCCGCGGCGGCGGCAGGCGGTGCGGGGTCGATCGTTCGGCTGGACGGGACCGGCTGGCGAACGCTGGACTTCCACGCCAGGTGGCGCGCGGCTTCGACGCATCAGCTCAGCGCTGGCGGGCATTTCGATCGCTTCAGCCTCAGCAACGACCGGTTCGCAACGACCGACTGGCTGCACGGGCCGGCGGGGTCGCTGGTCCAGTCGTCGAAGGGCAGGACGCGGACGCTCGCCGTGTGGGCGCAGGACCAATGGGCGCTCTCGCCGGACCTGACCCTGACCGCGGGCGCCCGGTACGAATCGTGGCGGGCCTACGGCGGCACCAATTTCTCGGCCAGCCCGGCGCTCGCCGCGGTTCAGCCACGGCGCAGCACCAGCGGCCTGTCGCCCAAGGCTTCGCTGCGGTGGCAACCGGCGCCACACTGGACCGCAACCGCGTCCGTCGCCCGCGCGCTGCGCTTCCCGACGGTCAGCGAACTCTACCAGGCCATTGCGACCGGGCCCACGGTTACGGTCCCCAACCCGAACCTCCAACCCGAACGCGCGCGCTCGGCCGAGCTGGCGATCGAGCGGAGCAGCCGCTCGGGCAAGGTTCGCCTGTCGCTGTTCGACGAGCGCATCCGCGATGCGCTTCTGTCCCAGACGGCGCCGCTCCTGCCCGGGTCCACGGCCCTGTTCAGCTATGTCCAGAACGTCGCCCGCACGCACACCCGCGGCATGGAGCTGGCGTTCGACCGGCGCGACCTGCTGCCGCGCTTCGACCTGTCCGGCAGTGCCACCCTGGCCGACCCCAAGGTCGTCTCCGATCCGGTGTTTCGGGCGGCGGAAGGCAAGCTCATCCCGCAGGTCCCGCGCCGCCGCGCAACGATCGTCGCGACGTGGCGGCCGAGCGAGGCGGCCGCGCTGACCCTTGCGGGTCGTTACGCCAGCCGTTCGTTCGGAACGATCGACAACAGCGACGTCGTCGGGCACACCTATCAAGGCTTCGAAGGCTATCTCATCGCCGACGCCCGCGCCTCCTTCCGTATCGCGCGACAATGGCGCGCCGCGGTGGGTGTCGAGAACTTTACGGACCGACGCTATTTCCTGTTCCACCCCTTCCCTGGCCGGACCTTCACCGCCGAACTGAGCTGGGCATTATGAGGCGCGCTCGACCTCGCTGAACGTCGCGTAGCGGATCGTCAGTTCCTCGCCGGCCGCGATGTCGCGCGCGGCGAGGAGGTCGAACTCCGGGCTGGTCACCAAATTCGGCGCGTCGCCGGCCGCCGGCTCGTTAACGTACCAGCCGACACTCAGCTGATCGAAACTCTCCGGGCAGCCAAGGAAATCTCCGCTGCGGATGGCAAAATCGTCGTAGAACGCCCGCTCGAACGGGGTGAGGGAGCGCCGCTCGAGCTCTTCGCGCGAGACCCAGACGATCTCCCGCCGATCGTTGGGGAAGACGTTGGCTCCGGCCGGGATCGCGTCGAGCGCAAACACCCCGATGCCGTGGATCGCCGATTGTCCCAGGCGCACCCTCACGCCTTCGTGCGGCAGGCCCGGGATCATGGCACCAGCCCCATCACGTTGATCTCACATGAGTCCTTGCGCGGCGAGTGCGAGCCGGTATGACCGCGCGCCGGCCGCGGAGACCTCCGGTGCCGGGCCTCCGCGCCCGTGATCAGGGAAGATGCCCGATGATGATGGTTGAGACCGTGCTTCGACCCAGCGAAATCCACGGCATCGGGGTTTTCCTGGTCGATCCGGCGCCCAGGGGCACCTTGTTGTGGCAGTTCGATTCGCGCATCGACCGCATCTATTCGGACGCCGAGATCGAGTCCCTGCCCGAGCTCAGCCGGCAGTTCCTGAGGACCTATTCGACCTGGCATTCGGGCGCCGACGTATGGGTGCTGTGCGGCGACAACGGGCGTCACTTCAACCACTCCGATACGCCCAACTCGATCTCGGACGGGATCGCGTTCGGCGCCGACCATGCTGCGTTCGACCTCGCCGCCGGTACCGAGCTGACGTCGGATTACAATACGATCTGCGATCATGTGCGCTCGACGGGCCAGCCTTACTGACATCGCGCGGCGCCGATCAGGCCCATCGAGCGTAGCGTGGCGATCTGCGCTTCGACCTGCGCGCCGATGTCCATGCGATAGCGGCCGCGCGGGACGATCAGGTTGTCGATGCGCCGGTACGCCTCGTCGATCGACTGGCCGACCGTGCTGCCGGTCCCGGTGACCACCATGGTCCAGCCGTAAACGCCAGCGGTGACGAGCTGCCGGTCCACCCGACCAACCTCGCCCGGATGGATGTTGCGCCAGTCCTCCGGCGAGGGTTCGTGCCTGAACACGATTGGCAGGCCGACCGGCTCGGGCACCTGCTTGCGGGTGTAGGGGAAGGGGGGCGTGGTCAGCAC
>CAXSDY010000124.1:0-7435 GCA_964235835.1 uncultured Sphingomonadaceae bacterium
TATTACATGGCGAGCTATGGCTTCCACACCATCCACGGCCGCGCGCCGGCGGTGGCGACCGGCGTCAAGCTCGCCAATCCCGAGCTCGACGTGTGGATCATCACCGGCGACGGCGACGCGCTGTCGATCGGCGGCAACCACACCATGCACCTGCTGCGCCGCAATCTCGACTGCCAGGTCCTGCTGTTCAACAACGAGATCTACGGGCTGACCAAGGGGCAATATTCGCCGACCAGCCGGATCGGCACGCGCTCGCCCTCGACCCCGTTCGGCTCGGTCGACCGCCCGGCCAACCCGTGCAGCTTCGCGCTCGGTTCGGGCGCACGCTTCATCGCCCGTGCGATCGACGTGCACAAGGCGCTGCCCGACGTGCTCAAGGCGGCCCACGCACACAAGGGCGCGAGCTTCGTCGAGATCTTCCAGAACTGCGTGGTCTACAACGACGACGTGTTCGCGCCGTTCACCGCCAAGGAGTTCGCCGCCGACCGCCAGCTGTGGCTCAAGGCCGGAGAGAAGATGCTCTTCGCGGCGGGCACCAAGGGGCTCGGCTTCGACCGCGAGCGAATGGTGCTGACGATCGTCGAGGCGAGCGATCCGGGCGTCCTCGTCCACGACCCCAGAAACCGCACGCTTGCCCAGCTGCTGATCGAAATGCCCGCGAGCGCCGGCTTCCCTGTCGCGCTCGGGGTGATCTACGAGGACCCGGCGCCGACGTTCGAAAGCGCGGTGGTCGAACAGAACGCGGCGGTCGCCAAGGGCAAAATCCCCAACCTCCAGGCCCTCGTCGCCAAAGGCCAGACCTGGCAGGTCGAAAAGGAACCCCGGGCGGAGTGACGCGCTAGGCGTCCATGACCGCCCTCGTCTGGTTTCGCCAGGACCTCCGCCTCGCCGACCAGCCGGCGCTCGCCGCCGCCGTCGAGTCCGGTCCGACCGCCTGCCTCTACGTGCTCGACGACGAAACCCCCGGCGAGTGGCGGATCGGCGAGGCGCAGCGGTGGTGGCTGCACCACAGCCTCGCCAGCCTCGCGCGGGACCTCGAGGCGATCGGCGGGGCTCTCGTGCTGCGGCGCGGCCGGTCTCCCGACGTCGTGCGCCAGGTTGCGGCGGAACTCGGCGCCACCGCGATCCACGCGACCCGTCACTATGAGCCGTGGTGGCGCGCCGCGGAGACGGAACTCGGGCCCGCGCTGACGCTTCATGAAGGCGACGTGCTGTTCGAGCCCGAGCGCCTGCGCCCCGCGGCGGGCAAGCCGTTCAAGATCTTCGGACCCTATTTCAGCGCGCTCAGCCGGCACCTGCCGCCGCTCCAGCCGACCGCGGCCCCCACGCGGATCGCCGCCCCTACCAAGGTCGTAGCCAGCGATCGCCTGGAGCACTGGGACCTCCTCCCGACCCGCCCGAACTGGGCCACCGGCTTCGCGGTGTGGCAGCCCGGCGAGGAGGGGGCCCGCGAGCACCTGACCCGCTTTGCCGCCGAAGCCGGCACCTATGCCGAGCGCCGCGACCTCCCGTCCGAAGTCGGCACCTCCAACCTCTCGCCGCATCTCCACCACGGCGAGATCAGCCCGCGGTCGGTGTGGCACGCGCTCGACGAGGGCGCCGGCGACAAGTTCCGCCGCGAGCTCGCCTGGCGCGACTTCTCGCGCGGCGTGATCCTCGGCGAGCCCGAGCTTGGCAGCCGCGAGCAACGTCCGCTCCCCATTGGGCATCGCACCGGCGCGGAAGCCGACGCCGACGTCGCCGCGTGGAGCAAGGGCCGCACCGGCTATCCGATCGTCGACGCCGGCATGCGCCAGCTGTGGGAGACCGGCTGGATGCACAACCGCGTGCGGCTGATCACCGCCAGCTTCCTGGTCAAGCATCTGCTGATCGACTGGCGCCGCGGCGCCGCTTGGTTCTGGGACACGCTGGTCGACGCCGACTACGCCAACAACAGCCAGAACTGGCAATGGATCGCCGGCACCGGGTTCGACAGCCAGCCCTTCTTCCGGATCATGGCCCCGCTGCTCCAGTCGGCCAAGTTCGGCGCCGCCGCCTACATCCGCCGCTGGGTGCCCGAGCTCGCCGACCTCGACGAGACCGCCATCCACGAGGCGCACGACCCGCTGATCGGCCACCGCGAGGCTCGCGAGCGGGCACTCGCCGCCCTTGCCAAGGCGCGCGCCGCCTAGCATCAGCCAGCCGTGGCGACCCGCGGACAGCATCTCCTCAGCGCGGACCGGCGCTTCGCCACGGGCGGCGGGCTGATCGGCCGCATCGCCGCGCCCGCCTTTCGCCGGGTCGTCGACCAGCTCCACGAGCGGCTGCGCACCGGCGGCATTCACGGCACGCTGCCCAACGGCACCCGGCGCGAAGTCGGCTTCCACGCCCCCGGCGCGGTCGCCACCGTCACGCTCCACAGCTGGATGGCGCTGGTCCGCCTGGCGACCTCGGGCAGCGTCGGCTGGTACAAGGCGTGGGAGCGGGGCGAATGGTCCTCGCCCGATCCGGTCGCCTTGTTCGAACTGTTCATGGCCAATGCGGTCAGCCTGGGAGACGCGGCGCGCGCGAAGGGTCCGGCGCGCTGGGCCAACGCCCTCGTCCACCGCTTGCGCGACAACGCGCCGGGCCAGGCGCGCGACAACATCGCCGCCCACTACGACCTCGGCAACGACTTCTACGCCGCCTGGCTCGACGAGAGCATGACCTACAGCGCCGCGCGCTTCTCCTCCCCTGCCTTTGCAGGGGAGGTGGCAGTGCGCAGCACTGACGGAGGGGTTCTCGGTCCCGCGGAAGAACCGCTCCACCATGCTCCGCATGGTCCCCCTCCCCACGAAATCTCGGGGAGGCAATTGCACGCCGCGCAATCGCGTAAGCTCGACCTGCTCCTCGACCGCCTTCAGCTCGCGCCCGGCGACCGCCTGCTGGAGATCGGCTGCGGCTGGGGCAGTTTGGCGATCGCGGCGGCGAAGCGCGGGGCGATGGTCACCGGCCTGACCCTGTCGACCGAGCAGAAGGACTGGGCCGAGGGCGCCGCCGCCCGCGCTGGGGTGGCGGACCGCGTGACCATCCTCCTCCAGGACTATCGTGCGGTCAGCGGCAGCTTCGACGCCGTCGCCTCGATCGAGATGGTCGAGGCGGTCGGCGAGCGGTGGTGGGGCGCCTATCTCGACACCCTCTCGCGCAGTCTCTTGCCCGGCGGCCGGGCCGCGCTGCAGTTCATCAGCATCGATCACCGCCTGTTCGACGCCTATGCGAGCAGCGCCGACTTCATCCAGGCCTATATCTTCCCCGGCGGCATGCTGATCGACGAGCCGTCCTTCGAGGCGCTGGCGAGGGCGCGCGATCTGTCGTGGGAAGACCGCGACGGCTTCGGCCTCGACTATGCCGAGACGCTGCGCATCTGGCGATCGCGCTACAATGCCGCCGTGGCTCGCGGCGACCTCGCCGGCTTCGACGAGCGCTTCCACCGCTTGTGGCGCTATTATCTGATGTATTGCGAAGGCGGGTTCAGGGGCCGCGGGATCGACGTCGCGCAGGTGACGATGGTGAAGGGCTAAGCCGTCGCCGTGGGTTCGACCCGCCACCGACCGCCGGTCTCCGCATCGCCCAACAGCCGCTCGACGATGGCCGTGGCCACCACCTCTGGTCCCTTGACCGCGTCCGGCTCCTCGCCGGGGAAGGCCAGCGCCCGCATCCTCGTCCGCGTCGCACCGGGGTCGACGATGTGCACGCGGATGCGCCCGGCGTGGCGGGTCTCGTCGGCATAGGCGCCGAGCAAGGTCTCGAGCGCGGCCTTGGAAGCGCCATAGGCTCCCCAGAAGGCGCGCGGTCTGGCGCCCACCGAACTCGTCACCGCCACGACCTCGGCCCGCTCGGCGCGCCGCAACAGCGGATCGAACGCGGCGATCAGCGCCTGGTTGGCGACGAGGTTGAGCTGCAGCACCCGCCCGAACTCGGCCCCGTCGATATGCTCCACCGGAGTCAGCGACCCGAGCATGGCGGCGTTGAGGACCAGCACCTCGAGGCTCGACCAGCGCTCGCCGATCGCACTCGCCAGCTTGACGATCGCGGCGCCGTCGGCAAGGTCGAGCGGGGCGATCGTGGCGGACCCGCCGGCGGCATGAATGCGGTCCTCGACCTGCTCCAGCGCCGCGGAGCCGCGGGCGACGAGCACGACATGCGCGCCGGCCGCCGCCAGCGCCTCCGCCGTCGCCGCGCCGATGCCGCGCGACGCGCCGGTGACGATCGCCAGCTTGCCCTCGAACGGCTTGGTCATCGGGGCCGGCTCAGCGGCTGGCGACGAGCGCGAGGCGCGGGTGGCCTTCCTCGTTCATGTCGGTCAGGCTGGTCGGGTACTCGCCGGTGAAGCAGGCATCGCAGCGCTGCGGCTGGCGGGCGTCGCGCACGTCGCCCATCGCGCGGTACAGGCCCTCGATCGAAATGAACGCCAGGCTGTCGGCGTTGATGTAGTCGGCCATCTCGCGCACGTTCATCTGCGCGGCCAGCAGCTTGGCGCGCTCCGGCGTGTCGACGCCGTAGAAGCAGCTGTGCCGCGTCGGCGGCGAGGCGATCCGCATGTGCACTTCGCGCGCCCCCGCATCGCGCATCATCTGCACGATCTTGACGCTGGTCGTCCCGCGCACGATCGAATCGTCGATCAGCACGATCCGCTTGCCGGCGATCAGCGCCGAGTTGGCGTTGTGCTTGAGCTTCACGCCAAGGTGGCGGACGCCGTCGCTGGGCTGGATGAAGGTGCGGCCGACATAGTGCGAGCGGATGATGCCGAGCTCGAATGGAATGCCGGAGGCCTGGCTGAAGCCGATCGCCGCGGGCACGCCCGAGTCCGGCACCGGCACGACGTAGTCCGCCTCGACCGGGCTCTCGCGCGACAGCTCGCCGCCGATGTTCTTGCGCACTTCATAGACCGACGAGCCGTCGACGACGCTGTCGGGGCGCGAGAAATAGACGTGCTCGAAGATGCACGGCCGCGCGCGGACCGGCGCGAACGGGCGGAAGCTGCGTAGCCCGCTGCCGTTGATCAGGATCAGCTCGCCCGGCTCGACGTCGCGGATATACGTCGCACCGATGACGTCGAGCGCCACGGTTTCCGAAGCGAAGATCGTCGCATCGCCGAACTTGCCCATGACCAGCGGCCGGATGCCGAGCGGGTCGCGGCAGGCGACCATGCCCTGCTCGCTCAGGACGACCAGCGAATAGGCGCCCTCGACCTGGCGCAGCGCGTCGATCAACCGGTCCAGCGGGGTCGTGTAGGACGAGGTCGCGGTGAGGTGGATGATGACCTCCGTGTCGCTGGTCGACTGGAAGATCGAGCCGCGCCGGATCAGCGCGCGCTTGAGCGTCATCGCGTTCGACAGATTGCCGTTGTGCGCCACGGCAAAGCCGCCCTCGTCGAGGTCGGCGAACAGCGGCTGGACGTTGCGCAGCGCGGTCTCGCCGGTGGTCGAATAGCGGACGTGGCCGATCGCCGTGCGCCCGGCGAGCGGCCGCATGATCTCGTCGCGATCGAAATTGCCGGCGACGTGGCCCATCGCGCGATGGGTGTGGAACGCCTTGCCGTCGAAGCTGGTGATCCCCGCCGCTTCCTGGCCGCGGTGCTGCAGCGCGTGGAGGCCGAGCGCGACGAAGCTGGCGGCGCCATCCGCGCCCCAGATGCCGAAGACGCCGCATTCTTCTCGAAGCTTGTCGTCGTCGAGACCCGAGGACTCGAACGGATTGGTCGTGAGCATGGGGAGCGAATCCTGCTGTCGCGAAGCCGTCATATAGGGAGCGGACGGTGCTTTGTCGCCCCGCGTCTGAACATGGCTTGAAGCGGCGCCGCAAACCGGCGAGGGCGGGGCATGCGCCGGCCTCTCGTCATGCTGCTGTTCACGCTCGCCAGCTGCGCCAAGTCGCCGGCGCCGCTCGAGCAGCGGCCGGGCCCGCGCCTCGGCACCTACGCGGGCGCGGGGCGCGACCGACTGTGCGTGGACCGGCGCGGGCAGGGGCTGCGCGCCGGTGTCGTCGCCTACGCGAAGGACGACACGAACTGCAGCGCGTCGGGCGCCCTGGTGCCGGCGCAGGGCGGCTGGCAGCTGATCCCGAGCGGGGAGGGCGCGTGCAGGATCGCGCTGGCGATGGCCCGCGACTGGCTCACCATCACCTCGGTCCCCGCCACTTGCGCATATTATTGCGCACCGGGAGCGTCGCTGCAGGGCAAGCGATTCAGCTTGGCGCCCGGCGGGGCACCTGCCACCGATGTCGCCGGAGACCCGCTATGCTAAGCTCCACCCCTGTCGAGGATTGCCCATGAAAACCGCGCTGCTCGTGCTCGGAATGTTTGCGCTGCTGATGGGGCTGCTGTGGATCGGGCAGGGCCTCGGCCTCGTCCACTGGCCCGCGTCCAGCTTCATGCTCGACCAGCGGCCGTGGGCGTGGCGCGGCGCGGTTCTTGCGCTGATCGGTGCGGCGCTGATCTTCCGTTCCAGGCGACGCTGAACAAATCTTTCGATGCGCGCGGGCCGGATGGCTGCTGATTGCGTGTGCCGCACGTTCGGAGCGGCATGGCCCGATTAGCACTGCTCTGCCCTCCCTATTACAGTCACATCCGGCTCTACGAAGTGCTCGGTGCCGAGCTGGTCCGGCGCGGCCACCAGCTGACGTTCATCCTCAACGCCGGCGGCGCGGGCCTGGTCCGGGCGAAGGCCATCGGGGTGCGCGAGGTTGCGCGGCGTGCAGGTGACCCGCTGGTCGACGCCGTGCTCGACAATGCGACGCGCTCGGACGGGCTGTTCGGCATCCTGCGCACCGTCGCCGATTGCGCTGCGATGACCGATCAGCTCTGCGCAGGGGGACCGGCCCTGATCCGCGAACTCGGCATCGAGGGGATCGTCGGCGATCAGATGGAGCCCGCCGCCGGCCTGCTCGCCGCCGGCCTCGGCCTGCCGTGGGTGTCGGTGGCGAGTGCGCTGCCGATCAACAGCGCGCCGGGGGTGCCGCTGCCCTATCTCGACTGGACCTACGATCCCTCGCCCAAGGGCGTGACCGACCGCCAGCGCGCAGCCATGGTCGCCGACGTGCTGAGCGCCCGGCACAACCGGGTCATCGCGCGCTGGGCCGAGCGGCTCGGCGCCGGGCGCCGGCGGACGGTCGAGGATTGCTTGTCGCCGACGGCCCAGATTGCGCAGCTGCTCCCCGGCTTCGACTTCCCGCGGCCCGACCCCATGCCGTTCGAATCGGTCGGCCCGATCCGCGATCCGCTTGCGGCGGAGGAGGCGCTCGGCTTCGCGCTCGACCCGGCCCGCCCGCTGGTGTTCGCATCGCTCGGCACGGTGCAGGGAGGCCGCGTCGATCTGTTCCGCAGCCTGGGCAAAGCCTGCCGCGCGGCGGGCGCGCAACTCGTCGTGGCGCACTGCGGCAAGCTGACCCGCGCGCAGGCGGCGTCGATCGATGCCGA
>CAXSDY010000125.1:0-1601 GCA_964235835.1 uncultured Sphingomonadaceae bacterium
TCGGTCGCCCCGGCCTATCTGCTCGCCTGCCTGCTGCTCGGCGGCAGCACGCAGATGGCCTGGCTGAATGCTCTGCTCCAGCTCGGCGCGCTCGCCATCCTGCTGTGGGCGTCGCTCGATCGTCGGCGCGAGCCGCAGTCCAAGGCAGCGCGTCAGCTCGGGCAACTTGCGCTGGCGGTCGTCGGGCTCGTCGCCATTCACCTCGTGCCGCTGCCGCCGATGCTGTGGACCCTTCTGCCCGGTCGGGGGCTGGTTCGCGACGGCATGGCGCTGCTCGGGTTGGCGCGGGGATGGCAGCCGCTCTCGCTGGCGCCCGATGACACGATCGCGGCGGCGCTGCCTCTGCTCCCGCCGCTCGCGATGCTCGCCGCGATGCTCGTTCTGCGCGCCTACACGGCCGCCGGGATCGCCATCGCCTTGCTGATCGGTTCCGTTCTCAGCCTTGCGCTGGGCGTGCTGCAGGTGGCGAGCCCGATCAACATGCAGGCGAACTTCTACCTCCAGCCTGAATTCAACGGCGGCATGCCGAGCGGGTTCTTCGCCAACCCCAATCACATGGCGAGCCTGCTGCTGATCACCGTGCCGCTGCTCGCCGCGTTCACGGCCTCCGGACGGCAACGCTCCGCGACCGCCCGCAAGCATCCGGGCCGGCTGTTGTTCGGCATCGGCGGCATGCTGACGATGGTGCTCGGCATTTTCTTCAACCGCTCGCTCGCGGGCTATGGCCTGCTCGTCCCGGTCGGGCTCGCCAGCGCGGCGTTGCTGGTCCGGGTGCCGGCGCGGGCGCGCAGAACGGGCGCCGCTGTCCTCGCCGTCGCAGGCTTGGCCCTGGTCCTCGCGATCCTCAGCCCGATCGGCCAGCGCCGCATCGCCGCGGACGCGGATACGTCCGTCTCCACCCGGCGCGACTTCCTGATAACCAGCTTGAGCGCAGCCGGGCACTACCTGCCGGTCGGGGCGGGCATCGGCACGTTCCGGCGCGTCTACCGCATGGCCGAAGATCAGAGCAGCATCGATCCGACGCTCTACGTCAATCACGCGCACGACGACTACGTCGAGCTGCTGGTCGAGACCGGCCTGCCGGGCATGTTGCTGATCGGCGCCTTTCTTTTGTGGTGGGTCTGGGCGGTCCGCAAGATGCTGCGCACCCCCGCGTCCGATCTCTACGCGCGGGCCGGTGCCATCGGATCGGCCGCAGTGCTGCTCCATTCGCTGGTGGACTTTCCCCTCCGCACCAGCGCCATCAGCACGAGCTTCGCGGCCTGCCTGGCCCTGATCGTCCTCTCGCGTCGCAGTGCGCTCGGGCCAAAGGACCTGCGGCCGACGCGCCATCTCGAGATCGGCTGAGCGGCCCGCTATCGTCAGCTCCGCGGGGCGATCTGTTCCGTGATCTTGCGGGCGAGTTCGAGGAAGGGGTAGCCCCCGCCCTTCAGCATGAGATGGACGGCGTGCATGCGGACCGTCCCAAACCGGCGCTGCGTCGGTTCCAGGTGAGCATCGGGCCCCGTCAGTTCGGCGAGCGCCGCGCGTGCCAGCCAGCGCTCGATCGGTCCCGGCCTCAGCCGCTCCGCCGCCGCGCGGAACGGCTCGCCGAACAGGCT
>CAXSDY010000125.1:1701-7362 GCA_964235835.1 uncultured Sphingomonadaceae bacterium
TCGGTCCCGGCCTCAGCCGCTCCGCCGCCGCGCGGAACGGCTCGCCGAACAGGCTTGCGCACAGCAGCAGCGCCTGGAGCGGAGCGCGACCGGCGCCAAGCCGCTCCGCCGCGCGCGTGAGGGCGATAAGGCCGTCCGCGTCCTCGTCCCGCACCAGCGCGGTCAGGTCGGCGATCCATTTGAGCCGAAACCAGTTGCTCGAGCTGCCGTGCACGGTGAGGTAGGCGTACAGCTCCTCCCGGGCCAGCGTTAGCAGGCGGGTCCCCGGCGAGACTTCCACCTGTTGCATCCGCGAGGCGACGGTCAGGATGGGAATCAGCCGGGAATTGTCGGCCAGCCGGCTGTGCAGTTCGACATGCGCCCGACCGTCCGCTGCCTGCCACACCGACTCCTTGAAGCGACGATGCCAGCGAGCGACCGCTTCCGGGGCGGCGGAGTGGGGGATGATCGCTCGGTATCCGAGCCCCTGAAGGAGGTGCGCGGCACCGCCCACGTCGGCCGGGGCGACCAGCAGGTCGATGTCCCAGCCGGCCTTCACGAAGGGATTGCCATAGGCAAGCTTGCCGAGCGTCAGGCCTTTGACGAACGCGAGCCGAACGCCGGCCTGGTCGAAGCAGTCGTGGAGCCTGTTACACGCGGCGGCGTCGGCAAGGCCATTGGCTGCGATCGCCGCCGCATCCTGGCTCAGGGCGTCGGCGATGTATGCCGGGACATCCTCGACGATGACGCGGACGCTGGCGGCGACGAGCCCCTGAACCCGATGGCGCCGGGCGAGCATCAGCAGCAGGTCCCAGTCGACCGACTTGCTTCGCTCGCGTAACCGCATTCCGTCCTGCTCCACGAACACCCCACGGCAGCATTCGACGAGCATGTCGAATGCGCCGGTCATGGTCGGCCCGGACAGCTTCATCGGGTGACGATGCGCACGGGGCTGCGGCAAAGAGATTGCGCCTGACGGGTGTTCGGAGGCATCGCTGTCCCATGCTCGTGGCGGTTTCGCTTCGCCGGTTCGCCGGCCTGTCTCGCTTGAACCAGCGTCTGCTGGTCGGGGCAACACTCGTCCTCGCGATCGTCTCGGCGGGTGTGCTGCTGCTGCCATTCCGCCGCGCGATCATCCTCGGCTCGCGCGCCCGGGGTGCCCGACGCGGTGCGGGCCCGATCGAGGCGCGGCAAATCGCTTGGAGTGTCCAGCGCGTCGCCGCCGCGGTGCCATGGCGCGCGGTGTGTCTTCAGCAAGGCCTTGCCGCGCAATGGCTGCTTCGCCGGCACGGGTTCGACGCGCGCCTGCACTATGGCATCGGCAAGGATCAGCGCGGCGGGCTGGCCGCCCACGTCTGGGTGACTGTGGACGACACGGTGCTGATCGGGGCGGAGGGGTCGTCGGCGTTCGCCGAAGTCGCCGTCTACCCTAGCGTTTCCGCCGTGAGCTGATCATGCGTTCGTTCGATTACCGACTGTTCGGACTTCATCTGCGCAGCGAACTCGAGCTGCCGGAGCTCGTGGCTGCGGCACCGAGCGCGACCCCCGACGTGACGATTGCAACGGGCCTGTCCCACCGCGTCACGGCCGGGGCGGGCACCAAGCCGCTCGATGGAGGGACGCTGCTCACGATCGACGGCGTGGCGGAGTATGCGGTGACCGGCGGGAAGCGTATCGTGGTCCATCGCCGCGGCGGGGCGGGCGAGCACGAGGTGCGGGGGTTCCTCCTCGGCTCCGCGATGGGCATGCTCATTCACCAGCGCGGCCTGCTTCCGCTGCACGCCAACGCCGTGGCGATCGGCGGCAGGGCAGTCGCGTTCAGCGGCTGCTCGGGCGCCGGCAAGTCGACATTGGCGGCTTGGTTCCACGATCGGGGCTACCCGCTCGTCGCCGACGACGTCTGTGTCGTGCGCTTCGACGCGGATCGGCGACCGATTGTCTCGCCCGGCATTCCGCGGCTTCGGCTGTGGCGGGACGGGCTCGAGGCGAGCGGACGCGATCCGGCGTTGTACGCGCGCTCGTTCGGCGATGCGCGTTATGACAAGTACGACGTTCCCGTCGCCGCTGCCGAGCAGGCATCCGAAAACCTCCAACTCGCCGCCGTCTATGTGCTGGGGCAGGGGGAAGCTGCCCGCATCGAGCGGCTCGCCGGCATTGCCGCAGCCGAGGCGCTGTTCGCGCACACGTACCGCGGCCAGTACGTCGGACTGAGCGACACCGCCGCGGCGCACATGACCGCCTGCATGCGCCTGATGGCGTGCACGCCCGTGTTCCGCATGGATCGCTGCTGGGGGCTCGACAGGATGGACGAACAGGGCGAGCAGATCCTCGACCACGTCCTCGGTGTCCTCGGTGAACAGGCGAGGGCGGCGTGACCGATATCGCGGGCTCGGATGCGCAGCTCAGCCGACTTTGCCTGAGCTGTGGGCTGTGCTGCGACGGCACTCTGTTCGAACGCGCTACAGCGACGCCCGAGGAGTTCGCGACGCTGCCCGCCGCGGGGTTCACCACGCTGATGAAGGCGGAGGCGACCTATTTTCAGCTGCCCTGCACTAAGCTGCACTGCACCACCTGCTCGATCTATGAGCGCCGGCCGGAGGTGTGCCGTTCATTCAGATGCTCGTTGCTGCGCGCCATCGAACGCAGTGAGCTGACGATCGAGGAGGCGCAAGCTCATGTCGCGCGGGCACGCGAGCTGCGTGAGGCGGTGCGTGCCACGGACCCGAACGCCATCACTTACCGCGCGCGGAGGACATTGCGCAGCGGATTATGGGGTCGAACGACTTCGAGCACCGGCGGCGGGAACGCGCTCCCTGCTGCGCGGCTACTCCGGCTGATTGCCCTCGACGAATACCTTGACCGCTGGTTCAAGCGGCGCGCGCGCGTCGAGGACCCCGGGGCCTAGACGTCCGCGGGTTCGCTCGGCGCCGTCTGGCTGACGATCAGCGCTTCGATCTCCGGGATCGGACGGCCGCTCATCTCCTTGTTGATCGTGCACACGACGCGGCGCTCGACTTCCTTGTGGAGCTGCTTGCGGAGCACGCCCAGCAACTTGGGCGGCGCGATGATCGCGAGCGCCTCGAAATCATGCGCAAGCACGCGGCGGTTGAGCTCCTTGCCGGCTTCCTTTGCCCAGGCATCTTCTTCCTGCTGATGGAAGTCGGTTTCGCCCGTGGTGTCCGTCGTGATGCCATAGGACGATCCCTTGGCCCCCTGCGCATCGGTTCGCAGCTCCCGGTCCTTGGCATCGTCGCGCTCGTCATGGGCTTCGGTCCGCAGGTCGATCTGGTTGGCATCACCATGATTGCGGAAGAACAGCTGCTTGCGACCGTCGGCGACGAGGACGAGGGCGTTGTTGGGAAGCGGCATGCGGGTCTCCTTGGATGATGCGAAGCGAACGCGAACCGTGCGCACCACGTTCCCGCCAAGGTCATTCCATTTCGGGGTCCGCCGGCTTGTCGAGCTCGTTTTCCCCCGCGACCATGTCGTCAGTGGGCGCGAGTTCGTGGCCGGACTCCACCTCGATCACCTCCTCTTCGCTCTCGTCGATCTTGGCGACCGAGACGACGTGCTCGCCCTTGCCGACCTTGAAGATCGTCACGCCCTGCGTGTTGCGCCCGGTGATGCGGATGTCGCCAACGGTGGTGCGGATCACCTTGGCCTGGTCGGTGACGAGCATCAGCTGCTCGCCCGGCTTGACCGGGAAGCTGGCGACCACGCCGCCGTTGCGTTCGGAGGTGACGATGTTGGTAATGCCCTGCCCACCGCGGTTGGTGCGGCGGTATTCGAAGGTCGACGATCGCTTGCCGAAGCCGTTCTGCGTGATGGTGAGCAGGAATTGCTCCTTGTCGGCGATCTCGGCGTAGCGATCCTCGGGAAGCCCGTCGGCCCGGCTGTTGTCGCGCCATTTGGGCGAGCGGAGGTAGGCCTCGCGCTCTTCCGCGCTGGTGCCGGCGCGGCGCAGGATCGACATGGAGATGACCTTGTCGTCGCCGAGCAGGCGGATCCCGCGCACACCGGTCGAGGAGCGGCTCTGGAACTCGCGGACGTCGGTCGAGAGAAAGCGGATCGCCTTGCCGTTCTTGGTCGCGAGCAGCACGTCGTCCTCTTCGGTGAGCAGCGACACGCCGATCAGGCGGTCGGTCGGGTCGCCTTCCTCGCCCTCCTCTTCGCTGACCCCGAACTTCATCGCGATCTTGCCCGCGGTCGGGATGTTGGTGAACGAATCCATCGAGTTGCGGCGCACCGTTCCCTTGGCGGTGCAGAACATCAGGTGCAGCCCGCCCCACCCCTTTTCGTCCTCGGGCAGGGGAAGCACGGTGGTGATCATCTCCCCTTCGGCCAGCGGCAGGAGGTTGATCATCGGCCGGCCGCGCGCCGCAGGATTGCCCTCGGGCAGGCGCCACACCTTCATTCGATAGACGCGGCCGAGGTTGGAGAAGAACAGCACCGGATTGTGGGTCGAGGTGACGAACAGCTCGGTAACGACGTCCTCGTCCTTGGTGTTCATGCCCGACCGGCCCTTGCCGCCGCGCTTCTGCTCGCGGAACAGGGTCAGCGGCGTGCGCTTGATGTAGCCGGTGAGCGTGACGGTGACGACCATCTCCTCGCGCTCGATCAGATCCTCGTCGTCGAGGCCGTCGAACGCTGCAGCGAGCTCCGACCTGCGCGGGGTGGCGAACTCGGCCTCGACCGCGTCGAACTCCTCGCGCATCACTGCGTAGAGCTTGGCGCGGTCGCCAAGGATGTCGAGCAGCCCCGCAATCGTCGTCGCGAGACCGGCAAGCTCGTTGCCGATCTCGTCGCGGCCGAGCGCCGTCAGGCGGTGCAGGCGGAGGTCGAGGATCGCCTTCACCTGGATGTCGGACAGGCGGTAGGTCGCGCCGGCGGCCTGCGGTTCGACCGCCTCCACCAGCTTGATGTAAGGCCGGATCTGCTCGCTGTCCCATTCGCGGGCGAGCAGCGCCTCGCGGGCTGCGGCAGGGCTCGACGAACCGCGGATGATGCGCACGACCTCGTCGAGGTTGGTCACGGCCACGACGAGACCGAGCAGGATGTGGGCCCGCTCGCGCGCTTTCAGCAGTTCGTACTTGGCCCGCCGGGTGATGACCTCCTCGCGGAACTTGACGAATGCCTCGATGATGTCGCGCAGCGCCAGCGTCTCGGGCCGGCCGCCGCGGATCGCGAGCATGTTGGCGGCGAAGCTCGACTGCGCCGGCGTGTGGCGCCACAGCTGGTTGAGCACGACCTCCGGGCTGGCGTCCCGCTTGAGCTCCATGACGATGCGCACGCCGAGGCGGTTGGACTCGTCGCGAATGTCGCTGACGCCTTCGATCCGCTTGTCCTTGGCGGCTTCCGCGATCTTCTCGACCAGCCCGTTCTTGCCGACCTGGTACGGAATTTCGGTCAGCACGATCGAACGGCGGTCGCCGCGGCCTTCCTCGACGTGGTGGCGCGAGCGCTGGAGGATCGAGCCGCGTCCCGTCGTGTAGGCGCTGCGGATGCCGGCCTGGCCGAGGATGATCGCGCCGGTCGGGAAATCAGGGCCCTTGACGTGCTCCATCAGCGCCTCCGACGTGACCGCCGGGTCGTCGATGTAGGCGCGGCACGCGGCGAGAACTTCGCCCAGATTGTGCGGCGGGATGTTGGTCGCCATGCCGACCGCGATGCCGCCGGCGCCGT
>CAXSDY010000126.1:0-7298 GCA_964235835.1 uncultured Sphingomonadaceae bacterium
GAGCATGTCCAGTGGCGCAAGCTGAACGATCGCGACGAGGCGCTTGCGCGGCTGACCGACAAGCTGGAGGCCAAGCGCATCGCTGTCGAACGGCTCGGGTCGGAGAGGGTCATTCCGACCTTGTGGAGCGGGACACTGCTGCCGGAACTCCCGCCGGGCCGGCTGCCGCTGATCGTCAAGGCGAACCATGGGTGCAACCAGTCGATCGTCATCCGCACGCCCGAGGACTGGCTGCGGGCGCGCACCGTCGCACCCGGCTGGCTTGAGCGCCCCTACGGCGTGTGGCTCGACGAGTGGCACTACGGCCGGGCCAGGCGCATGTTGCTGATCGAGCCGTTCGTCGGTCCCGCGGATCGTTTGCCGATCGACTACAAGATTCACGTGTTCCACGGGCGCGCGGAGGTCGTCCAGGTGCACGTCGACCGCGGCGTGCCGGGGCGCCATCGCTGGACGCAGTTCGACCGGGCCTGGCGGCGGTTGTCCGCCCCAACCGGAAAGGCCGATCCTGCTGCTCCCGAGACGTTGGTGCAGATGCTTGCAGCGGCGGAAACTCTCGCGGCGGGGTTCGATGCGCTGCGGGTCGACTTCTATGAGGTGGACGGACGACTGCTCTTCGGCGAGTTCTGCCTGTTTCCGGGCTCGGGACTGGACCGGTTCGACCCGCCCAGCTTGGATCGCCGGCTCGGCACGTTGTGGGGGATCCCGGCCGCTCGTCCGTCGGCGGTTCGCGGGGCAGGTTCCACCGTACCGGCGTGACCTTCCGGTTTGCGCCATAGTCTGCTAGGCGCGCCGCCATGCTGAACATCAACGGAATCACGGTGCGCCTTGGCGGGCGCACGATACTCGACCGCGCGACTGCCGCGATCCCGCCGCAGAGCCGCGTCGGCCTGATCGGCCGCAACGGCGCGGGCAAGTCGACGCTGATGAAGGTCATGATTGGCCAGCTCGATCCCGATGACGGCGACATCGAGATGCCCCGCAAGACGCGCCTCGGCTACATCGCGCAGGACGCACCCTCTGGAACCGCGACACCGTTCGAAACGGTGCTCGCGGCAGATACGGAGCGCGCGGCGCTGATGGCCGAAGCCGAGCATTGCCACGAGCCGCACCGGCTCGGCGACATCCACGAGCGGCTGCTGGCGATCGACGCCTACACCGCCGAGGCACGCGCCGCGCGCATCCTCATCGGGTTGGGCTTCGACGAGGAGATGCAGGGGCGGCCGCTCGACAGTTACTCGGGCGGGTGGAAGATGCGCGTCGCGCTCGCGGCCCTGCTGTTCTCCGAGCCCGATGTGCTGCTGCTCGACGAGCCGTCGAACCACCTCGACCTCGAAGCGACGCTGTGGCTCGAAAATTTCCTCAAGAGCTACCCGGGAACGCTGGTCGTCATCAGCCATGAGCGCGACCTGCTCAACAATGTCGTCGACACGATCCTTCACCTCGAGGGCGGCAAGGTCACGCTCTACACCGGCGGCTACGACAGTTTCGAACGGCAGCGGGCGGAGCGCGCCGCGCAGCTGCTCGCGGCGAAGGCTTCGCAGGACGCCCAACGCGCGCGTCTTCAGGATTACATCGCGCGCAACTCGGCCCGCGCCTCTACCGCCAAGCAGGCGCAATCGCGCGCAAAGATGCTCGCCAAGATGCAACCGATCGCGGCACTCGCCGAAGACCCGAGCCTCAGCTTCGACTTCCCGTCACCCAGCGAATTGAAGCCGCCGCTGATCACGCTCGACATGGCGTCGGTCGGATACGCGGAGGGCAAGCCCGTGCTGCGCAAGCTCAATCTGCGGATCGACCCCGACGACCGCATCGCGCTGCTCGGGCGCAACGGCAACGGCAAGACGACGCTTGCCCGGCTGCTCGCCGCGCAGCTCGCGCCGATGGACGGCGAAGTGCACGCGTCGGGCAAGATGCGCGTCGGCTACTTCACCCAGTACCAGGTCGAGGAGCTGCACGGCGACGACACGCCGCTGCAGCACATGACCCGCATGATGACGGGGAAGACGCCTGGCGCGGTGCGGGCGCAGCTCGGACGGTTCGGCTTTTCGGGCGACAAGGCGACGACCCTGGTCGCCAAGCTGTCGGGCGGCGAGCGGGCGCGGCTCGCGCTGGCTCTGATCACCCGCGACGCGCCCCATCTGCTGATCCTCGACGAGCCGACCAACCACCTCGATGTCGACAGCCGCGAGGCGCTGGTCCAGGCGCTCAACGGTTATGACGGTGCGGTCATCCTGGTCAGCCACGACCGCCACATGGTCGAACTGACCGCCGACCGGCTCGTGCTGGTCGAGGACGGTGGCGCGACCGAATATGCCGGCAGCATCGACGATTACATCGACTTCGTGCTCGGCCGGAACCAGCCTAAGGGCGACGCGAAGCCGCGGGCGCCCAAGCAGGACAAGAAGGCGCGCGAGGCATCCAAGGCGCTGCGCAAGGCTGCGGCCGATGCCGAGGCGGCGAGCGCGAAACTGGCCGCGCGCTGCTCGGCGCTCGACCGCGCAATGTTCGATCCGACGAGCGCGGAGCCCGAACTGGCATCCTTGCCGATGACCGAGCTCAGCCGCCGCCGTGCCGAGGTTGCGGTCGAGCTGGCGGCAACCGAAGCGCGCTGGATCGAGGCTAGCGAGCGGCTTGAACAAGCGGCTTAGGTCTCCCTCCTCCCCCTCGTGGGGGAGGTCGGGTGGTGGGCGAGCGGCGTCTGCCGCTGAACAAAGCGGCCGTCCCGCAACGACGTCCAAGTCTCAGGCGCCGGGGACGCGCCCGCCCCCCTCGTACCTCCCCCACAAGGGCGAGGGTGATGTTCAAGTGCCCGGCTGGGCCTCCGCCTTCACCTCTTGTCGGAAGCGGTGGAGCAGCGGCTCGGTATAGCCGTTAGGCTGGGTCGCGCCTTCGAAGATCAGCGCCCGCGCCGCCTGAAAAGCGAGGCTACTGTCCTCATTGCCGCTCATGGCGCGGTAGAGCGGGTCACCGGCATTCTGCGCATCGACGCGCGCCGCCATTCGCTTGAGCGCGGCGTCGACCTGTTCCGCCGAGCACACACCGTGGCGCAGCCAGTTCGCCAACAACTGCGAGGAGATGCGCAGCGTGGCGCGATCCTCCATCAGGCCGACGTCGTGGATGTCGGGCACCTTGGAGCAGCCGACCCCCTGGTCGATCCACCGCACGACATAGCCGAGGATGCCCTGCGTATTGTTGTCGAGCTCGTTGCGGACCTCGTCCTCGGTCCAGTTGCGCCCGCCCGCGAGCGGCAGGGTGAGCAGCCGCTCCAGCGCCGGCACCGGCTTGTCGGCCAGCTCGCGCTGGCGGGCGAAGACGTCGAGCTGGTGATAGTGCATCGCGTGAAGCACGGCCGCCGTCGGGCTCGGCACCCACGCGGTGCTCGCACCCGCGCGCGGATGCCCGATCTTCTGCTCGATCATGTCGGCCATCTTGTCGGGTGCGGCCCACATGCCCTTGCCGATCTGCGCGCGCCCGGCGAAGCCGCAGGCGAGGCCGATCTGGACGTTGCGCTCCTCATAGGCGGCGATCCAGTCGCTCGCCTTCATCTCGCCCTTGGGGACCATCGCGCCGGCGTTGAACGAGGTATGGATCTCGTCGCCGGTACGGTCGAGGAAGCCGGTGTTGATGAACACCACGCGCCCGCGCACGGCGTGGATCGTCGCGGCTAGGTTGGCCGATGTCCGCCGCTCCTCGTCCATCACGCCGACCTTGATCGTGTGCCGGTCGAGCCCGAGCAAATCCTCCACCGCATCGAACAGGGCGTTGGTGAATGCGGCCTCCTCGGCGCCGTGCATCTTGGGCTTGACGATGGTGATCGACCCGGCCCGGCTGTTGACGAACCGCCCGCTCCGCTTGAGGTCGTGAAGCGCGATGGTGCTCGTGACGATCGCGTCGAGGATGCCTTCGGGCGCTTCCGAGCCGTCCGCTAGCCGGACCGCGGGGGTGGTCATCAGATGGCCGACGTTGCGCACGAGCAGCAGGCTGCGGCCCGGCAGCACCAACTCCCCGCCGTCGGGCGCCGAGTAGCGCCGGTCTTCCTCCAGCGCCCGGGTCATCGTTCGGCCGTTCTTGTCGAAGCTGGCGGTCAGGTCTCCGCGCATCAGGCCGAGCCAGTTACGATACGCTTCGACCTTGTCCGCCGCGTCGACCGCGGCGACCGAGTCCTCCAGGTCGACGATCGTCGTCAGCGCGGCTTCGAGGATGACGTCCGCGATCCCGCCCGGGTCGTCACGGCCGATCGCATGGCTCCGATCGATCACCACCTCGAGGTGCAGGCCGTTGTGCCTGAACAGCAAATTGTCACCGGATCGGCCGACGAACTGCGCAGGATCGGCCAGGGCGGGCTCGCCCCCTGCGAAGTCGGCCCAGGATCCGCTGGCGAGCGGCACAGCCTGATCGAGCAGCGCCTTCGCGCGGGCGATGACCTGCGCGCCGCGGACAGGGTCATAGCCCTTGCCGCCTGCCGTTCCGGGGATCGCGTCTGTGCCGTAGAGCGCGTCGTAGAGGCTCCCCCAGCGAGCGTTGGCCGCGTTGAGCAGGAACCGCGCGTTGAGCACCGGCACGACCAGCTGCGGCCCGGCCATCCGCGCGATCTCGTCGTCGACCTGTGGCGGATCGATCGTGAACGGTGCGGGCTCCTCGACGAGATAGCCGATCTCCCTCAGGAAGCCGAGGTAGGCGGCGCTCTCGGGCTGACCCGGGTTCGCGCCGTGCCAGGCGTCGATCTGCGCCTGCAACGCGTCGCGCCGGGCCAGCAGGTCCCGGTTCCGCGGCGCCATCTCGCCGAAGATCCGGGCCGCGCCCTGCCAGAACCGGTCGGCATCCAGACCCGTCCCGGGCAGCACCTCGGTGTCGATGAACGTCCGCAGGTCGGCGGACACGGACAGGCCGGCAGTGTCGATCATCTCTGGCATGAAGCTTCCGTGGGTTGGTGGAGCGATGCGGCGCTCTAACGGCGCGCGCCTCGCGAGGTCAAACACGGAGCGTCGATCGCTGCAGCACGTTGTGCCCCCGTGCCGCCTACGTTCGACCTGAAACCCGCCGCCCAGTCCTCCACCGATGCGGAGACGGCGTCACGCGCTCGCCTGTGGCAGCCGAGGCGCGTGCTCGTGACGCGAGCCGCCCGCGAGTGGGACCACGGCCGCGCGATGATGGCGCGGGCAGGGGCGCTCGGCCTGGAGGTTGTCGAACTGCCGTCGGATCGCCTGAACCTCGCTGCACCTTCCGATCCGCGGCGCGCTTACGCGGATGCCAAGGCAACCCTGGCGATCGTCGTCGCGCCTCCGTCCAAGCGCAAGTTGCAACCGATCGCCCCGAGCGCAGACTGGCGGGTCGACCTTGCCCAGGGCTGCCCGGCGCACTGCAATTATTGCTACCTGGCGGGATCATTGAACGGCCCGCCGATCACCCGAGCCTACGCCAATCTACCCGAAATCCTCGAGGAGCTTCCACGGCACCTCGGCCAGGGCACGATCACATCGCGTTCGGCGGCGCGGGCTCACGAAGGGACGACCTACGAGGCGTCCTGCTACACCGATCCGCTCGCGATCGAGCATCTGACCGGCTCGCTGTCGGCGCTGATCGCCTACTTCGGAAGCTGGACCGCGGACGCGCAGCTGCGCTTCACCACGAAGTTCGATGCCGTTGGGCCGCTGCTTGGCCTGTCGCATGCCGGCCGCACCCGCATCCGCTTCTCCCTCAACCCGCCGATGTTCGCGCGCTTCGAGGGTGGTACCAGCCCAGTCGCGTCGCGCATCGAGGCGCTCGGGCGGGTCGCCGCGTCGGGTTACAAGGTCGGCCTGACGATCGCTCCGATCATCGTCGCCGAGGGGTGGCAGCGCGCCTACGACGACCTTCTGGCCGCCGTGTCGACCGCCTTGTCCGCCGTGCCCCAAGCAGACCTGACGGTCGAGCTCATCACGCATCGCTTCACCGCCGGATCGAAGGCGGTGCTCACGCAATGGTATCCCGGCTCGGCATTGGACATGAGCCCTGACGGAAGAAGCGAGAAGCGCACCAAGTTCGGGGCAGTGAAGCACGTCTACGATGCAGGCACGATGAAGGAGGTCAGGCTCGCTTTCGAGGCCTCGCTTGCCAGACGCTTGCCAAGTGCACGGCTACTTTATCTCACGTGATGCGGCTGCGACGCCAGTGACCAGAACCCGATTGCTCCTCGATCGGGCAGCGTTCAAGAAGCACATAGGAGACACTGTCATGCGCAACATCGACCATTTCATCAACGGTTCGGGTTATGCCTCGGGGGAGCGGGCGGGCGAGGTGTTCGATCCTTCGCGCGGGAGCGTCCAGGCGAGCGTCCGGCTGGGCAGCGCCGCCGACCTGCAGCGCGCGGTCGATGCCGCCAACGCCGCGCTCCCCGGCTGGGCCGCGACCAACCCGCAGCGGCGAGCGCGTGTCATGTTCAACTTCAAGGCCCTGATCGAGAAGAACATGAACGAGCTGGCGGCGCTGCTGTCGTCCGAACATGGCAAGGTCATCGCCGACGCCAAGGGCGACATCCAGCGCGGGCTGGAGGTGATCGAGTTTGCCTGTGGCATCCCCCATGCGCTCAAGGGCGAGTATACCCATGGCGCTGGTCCCGGGATCGACGTCTATTCGCTGCGCCAGCCGCTCGGCATCGTCGCCGGCATCACGCCGTTCAACTTCCCCGCGATGATCCCGATGTGGATGTTCGGCGTCGCCATTGCCTGCGGCAACGCGTTCATCCTCAAGCCGTCGGAGCGCGATCCCTCGGTGCCGGTGCGGCTCGCCGAGCTGATGCAGGAGGCCGGCCTGCCCGACGGCATCCTCCAGGTGGTGCATGGCGACAAGGAGATGGTCGACGCGCTGCTCGACCATGGCGAGGTGCGCGCGATCAGCTTTGTCGGGTCGTCGGACATCGCGCAGTACATCTACGCGCGCGGCACCGCGAACGGGAAGCGGGTGCAGGCGTTCGGCGGGGCCAAAAACCACGGCATCGTCATGCCCGATGCCGACCTCGACCAGGTCGTCAACGACCTCGCCGGCGCCGCGTTCGGCTCGGCCGGCGAGCGGTGCATGGCGCTGCCCGTCGTCGTGCCGGTCGGCGAGAAGACCGCCGACAATCTGCGCGAGAAGCTGATCCCGGCGATCGAGGGCTTGCGGGTCGGCGTGTCGAGCGACCCCGATGCCCACTATGGTCCGGTGGTCAATGCCGCCCACAAGCAGCGGGTCGAGGACTGGATCCAGACCTGCGCCGACGAGGGTGGCGAACTGGTCGTGGACGGCCGCGGCTTCACGCTCCAGGGGCACGAGGAGGGCTT
>CAXSDY010000127.1:0-7185 GCA_964235835.1 uncultured Sphingomonadaceae bacterium
AAGCGACGTGTCGTCCATCGCTGGTTGCGGCAGGTCTTCGTCGAGGCGGCTTCCTGGTCGCGTGCGGTGATGTCGTTAGCGACCGACAGCCGAGGGACGTGCTGGAGCGCCGCGGCCCTGGACACGCCGTAGCTCGGCGCCCCGAACACCACCGCGAGAAGTCAGTCTGATGCGCATGACGTGAGCGACGAGAAGGCGATCAGGCGGCTGGTCCAGAGCTGGGCGGTCTGGCGCGACAGCGGCGACCGGGATCGGTTGATCGTCGCCCGGGCGCCGGACGGACGGATGTCCTCGACTGAATTCCCTTCATGCCTGTTCGATCTGGACCGGTGACGGCACGCCGATGATCTTGATGAGGTCGCCCACCGCTTCCGACAGGAACTCGAGCGTCGGCGCGTCGACCAGCCGACGACCCTCCACCTTCTTGTGGACCAGCCCAATGACGGCCTGCGGCCGAACGACCAGGCGTGATGCGATCGATAACAACGTCTCATTCAGCTGCGCGTGCGCGCGCACGCCGCCAGTGAGCGCCAACGACGAGGTGATCGTCAAGACGGGCTTGGCGATCAAGGCGGCGTGACCTCGCGGACGCGACAGCCAGTCCAACGCGTTCTTCAGCGTGCCGGGAATACCGTGGTTGAACTCGGGCGTGGCGACGATCACCCCGTCCGCTGCGAGCACCGCTTCACGCAACCCGCGAACCTCATCGTGCGGCGTCTCCGTGTCCTCGTCCTGATTGTAATGGGGCAAATTGCGATAGTCGTGGACCGTCATGGTAGCACGATCCGCGAGGTGCTCGACGAGCGTTTCCAGGATGATAGTGTTGTAGGAGCCACGGCGGAAGCTGCCGGAAAGTCCAAGGAGGTTCATCTTCATCATCAATACGTTTCCGGCACTGGGTTAAAGCTTGAGCAGGCGGCGCGCGTTGCCACTCATGATCTTCTCGCGGTCATCGGCGGAAATCGGGGCATTGCGGATCCACTCGGCGCCTGGTCCGCTGTCCGCGACGAACGGCCAGTCCACCGCGAACAGGATGCGGTCCGCGCCCATCTCCATCATCGAGCAAAGCAGCGCGGGCGTGGAGAAGAAGCCGCTGGTCGTGATCCAAAAGTTGGAATTGAAGATTTCGCGAAGGCTGCTCTGCTTCTGGCCAGGGCGCGCCAGGGCACTGTCGGTGCGCCAGATACCGAAGGGTAGCGACTCCCCCATATGGCCAAGCACGATCTTGAGGCCGGGATGTTTCTCGAACACGCCCGACAGCATCAATCGCAAGGCCTGCGTAGCGCACTCGACGGTAAAGCCCCACGCCGGACGGCCGAACATCGGGAAGTCGTCGGTGTAGTCGGCGTAATAGGCCTTGAACACGTCGGGATGCGGCAGCGACGGGTGAAGGTAGATCGGCACGTCGAGCCGCTCGGCGCGCGCGAAGATCGGCCAGAACTTCGGGTGATCCAGGAACTCGCCATTAGAAAGGCCGTGGACCATCGCACCCTTGAACCCCAGCGCGACGCAGCGTTCGAGCTCGTCAGCGGCGGCGTCGGGCACAGCAGTCGGCAACGCAGCGAACGCCGCATAGCGATTGGGGTTGGCGCGCACTACCTCGTGAAGCCGGTCGTTGACGCGGGTGATGAGCGGTGCGGCGATGTCTGGCGGCAGGCGCTGCCCCGATGGGGCACCGTGCGACAGCACCGTGAGGCCGATACCGGCCGCGTCCATGTCGCGCACACGTTCGCCGCCGAAATCCTTGAGCCGGCTGGCGATGATGTTGGGCATCGTACTTTCGGCGCCCTCGAAATGGCTCGAAAGCTCGTCGTCCCAATAATGCTCCTCGATCGCGATGATCGGCGCGCTCGGCTTCGACTGATCGGTCATGTCGCGATCTCCCTGCAATGACGGGGGTTCGGCGTCACGGCCGTGCCGCCTGCCGGACGCGCTCGGGGGTGGCGTCTCTCCATTGGGTTACCATGCCTTACGATCCGCCACCTGAAAGCGACAGTAAGCCAAATCCGATACTCCGATCGACACGGCAGCCTCCTTTGCCAGACAACATCCCGTATGACTGGCGAGGGGTGGGATACAAGGCCCGAGCGGAATTGAGCAGCAGCGGAAGCGGTTCCTGTCTTTCCGGGAGGTAAAGGGCCAGGCGGCGGCTCACAAATTGATTGGCACGTCTGGGCTATGGACAGCGGTGATGGGCCGCCACGCTGTCCGCGCTATGAACGGCGTGAATGAACGTTGATGGACGATCAATTTGTCATTGCCGTGCCTCAGCCGCAGCTAAGTATAGGAAGCGGCACGCGCGTTAGTGGGGACGGCAACCGCGCCCCAGGAACAGCCAGCCAAACCGGGCTTGCTACAAGACGTGACCGCTGGAACGGGAGAGGTCAGGCATGAGGTTCATGAGTTACCGCACGAGTGACGGCGACGGCCTTGCGGTGGACGCCGGGGACGGCTTCGTCGGCTTGACTCGAGGGCATCAAGCTTATTCCGGCGACCTGCTCACGCTGCTCCGCGCCGGCCGCGACGCTCTGGCGCAAGCGGGCCAGACCTTGCGATCACAGGGCCGTCCGATCGATCCCGACGAAGTGGAGCTGTTGCCGCCCTTGATGCCGAGCAGGATCTTCTGTGTTGGTCTGAACTATGCTGATCATGCGGCGGAATCCAACATGCAAGTGCCGGCAGTGCCGACCTTGTTTTCGCGCTTTGCTTCGTCCGTAGTAGGTCCCCGCTCCCCGATCCGGCTGCCTCGGGTCTCGAGCGCACTCGACTATGAGGGCGAACTCGCGGTCGTAATCGGCAAAGGCGGCCGCTATGTCGAAAAGGAAACAGCGCTCGATCATGTCGCCGGCTATTCCGCGTTCAACGACGCCAGCATTCGCGACTACCAGCTGCGCACTCCGCAATGGACGATCGGCAAGAACTTCGACGGCACAGGCCCGTTCGGGCCGGTAATGGTGAGCGCTGATGCGCTTCCGCCGGGGGCGAGCGGTCTCAAGATCGAGACGCGCCTGAACGGGGAGGTGATGCAGCGTTCGTCCACCGACCAGCTCATCTTCGACGTGGCAACCCTGGTAGCAACGATCAGCGAGGCGACGGCGCTGGAGCCTGGCGACGTGATCATCACCGGCACGCCTGCTGGCGTGGGCGGTGCCCGCAACCCGCCGCGCTTTATGCGTGCCGGCGAGCTATGCGAGGTCGAGATCGAGGGCATCGGCATCCTCGCGAATCGGATCGAAGCCGATGGCTGAGGGGCGCGCGACAGATCGCCGCGTGGGGGTCCATTCGCTCACCCACTTCACGCTGGCCGTGCCGGACCTGGGCGAGGCGGAGCGTTTCTACACCGCCTTTGGGTTGGACGTGGAGCGTCTCGAAGATCGGCTCTTGCTGCGGACCGATAACGACGATCATGTCTGGGCGGACATTGTGGGGGGCGAGCGCAAGAAGCTGCGCTCAATCCGGCTAGGCGTGTTCGAGGAGGACATGAGTGAGTTTGCCGCGCGGCTGGCGGACACCCGTTTCGATCCGCCCGGCGCTGGCTCGAACGCGATCTGGTGCCGCACGCCCGATGGGCTCCCCATCGAAGTCGCGGTGATGCCGAAGACCTCGCCCGACAGCAAGAGCAGCTTTGACCTGCCGACGCGTTTTCACGAGCATCGCGGCGCCGGGCCGCGTAGCCGCAACACCCCCGTGCGGCCGCGGCGGCTTGCTCATCTAGCAATGTACACGGCCAGCGTGCCGGAGGCCCTCGCCTTCTATGAGGAGCGCCTGGGCCTGCGGCTTTCGGACCGCTCCGGTGACGACGTCGCATTTATTCATGGCCCGCACGGCAGTGATCATCACCTGATCGCTATCGCTCGCTCTGACGGACCCGGCCTCCATCATTGCAGCTGGGATGTTGCAACCATCGCGGAGGTGGGGCTGGGCGCATCGCAGATGGAGGCGGCCGGCTACAGGCGTGGCTGGGGCCTCGGCCGCCATGTGCTCGGCTCCAACTACTTTCATTATGTGCGCGACCCGTGGGGCAGCTACGCCGAATATTCGGCCGACATGGACTATATCCCGGCGACCATGGACTGGCCGGGCGGCGACCATCCGGGGGAGGACTCCTTTTATCAATGGGGTCCAACGCCGCCGGAAGACTTCGTGCAGAACTACGAAACCACGCCCATGGACGAAGTCTCCGGCCGCGGTCCCGTTAGTGATGCTTGATGCAGAGCGATGACGCTGACGTGCCGGTGGCCGGCGTGGCGCAACAGGGCTCTCCTGTACCTTCGAATTGAAGCTTCGCGGCAAGCCGGTGCTGCTGAGGGAGGGCGATCCGTTGCGGGGACCGCAACCGCGGGTGAAAACGCTCAACATGCGTTCGCTCGAGCAATTCTGCCGCCGGGGCATGGCGGATGCCGTCCGCGCCGCATCGCCCAATCCACCAGACCTGCGACCGACGTGGTGTTGCAGACGCGGCTGTACGGACGGCCCGCGGGGCGGCCTTCGCGTGGGCGGCGGAGAACATGGGCGAACCGTTGACGGTGCTGCCCCTCGAAGCCGAGGAGGCACACGCGCTGTACCCGTCATCGTTGACGCGGGTGCGCCCCGACGAGCATGTCGCCCGGTGGGCGAGTGTGCAGACCTCGAAGTCGCGACCGCAACGCTGCGGATCGTCATCGCTCGTTAGGGAGGCGTGTGCACTTCTGTGACTGAGGAGGACGCGAGCCGACCCTCGCGGTTGTTAGCCCCGACGATCGGAGTTGCGGCAGGATCGTTGATCGCCAACCTCTATTATGCCCAGCCCCTGATTGCGCCCATCGCGCAGGACATTGGGATCGGGCCCGCTGTCGCCGGGACGCTCGTGAGCATGACGCAGCTCGGTTATGGGCTCGGCCTGTTCCTGGTGGTGCCGCTCGCCGACCTGATCGAGAACCGTCGGCTGGTGCTCTGCGGCATGGTCTCGGTGCTCTTGGCCCTACTCGCGCTAACCAGCGCGCACGCGCCCGGCCCGTTCTTCGCCGCCTGCGTCGCGCTAGGACTGTGCTGCAGCGTGGCCCAGATCCTGCTGCCTTTCCTCGCCCACATCGTGGCGGCGGAACGGCGCGCCGTGGTGGTCGGCAACGTCATGGCCGGGGTCCTCACGGGGGTGATGCTCGCCCGCCCTGTATCGCTGCTTCTGTCCGCCGCCTGGGGATGGCGAGCGGTGTTCTGGTGCTCGGGCGGACTGCTGATCGTGACGGGAACGCTCATCGCCACGCTGATGCCAAGTTACCGCCCGACGGGCGGGCTCGCCTATCGAAACCTGCTGCTCTCCATGGTGCACCTGTTCCGCACCCATCGGGAGGTTCGCCGCCGTGCGTTGTACCAGGCATCGCTGTTCGCCGGGTTCAGCATGTTCTGGGCGGTCGCGCCGATCGTCCTCGCCGAGCGGTTTGGCCTGGACCAGTATCGAATCGCGCTGTTCGCGCTGGCGGGGGCGGGCGGCGCGCTCGCCGCTCCGATCGGCGCGCGGCTTTCCAGCCGCGGCATGATCCGGTTGGGCACGGTTGCTGCCGCGCTCGTCATGGCGCTTGCGCTTGGCGGGACGATCTGGGCGGTCGCGGGGACGGCGCTCGTTCCGTTCGCTATCCTCGCAGTGCTCATCGACGGCGCGTTACAGATCAATCAGACGCTTGGCAGGCTCGTGATCTTCGGTGCCGAGCCGGACGTGCGCGGGCGGGTGAACAGCATCTATATGTCCTGCCTGTTCGCCGGCGGCGCCATAGGCTCCACGTTGGGAACCGCGACCTATCGCTGGGGCGGATGGTCGCTGACCGCCGGCATCGCCGCCGGACTCGCGGCCGTGGTGGTCGGCTTGTCCCTTCGCGATACTTCACCCCCGGCTGCCCACGACGCCGACCAATAGCAAAGGGCCAAAGCACGAAGCCTCGAGCGAGGGTTAACCTTGCCGCCTCGAACACCGAACGGGCCCACAAGATTGTCCGCATCCTCGCCGAGTTGCAGCATGAGCCCGCGACAGCTAGCGAAGCCCGCTATATGCTGACCCTAAAAGGCGGCGATCGGATGGAGCTCTAAGATGGCGCGAACCATTGTTGATCTGTCGATCTACCTTGAAAACGACGTGATTTCCGATCCACCAATATATCGCCCTAAAATCAGCTATATCGACCACAAGACTTCCGTGCCCGAGTTGGCGAGTTTCTTCCCGGGGCTGCAACCTACGGATCTACCGGACGAGGAAGCCTGGGCGATCGAGAAGATCGAACTTATCACTCATAACGGCACCCACCTAGATGCACCTTATCATTTTGCGTCCACGATGAACGGGGGTGATCGGGCCATCACCATCGACGAGGTGCCGCTAGACTGGTGCTTTCAAGCAGGAGTCAAGCTCGACTTCCGGCACTTTGAGGATGGCTACGTCGTCACGGCCGAGGACGTCGAAGAGGAGCTTAAGCGCATCGGTCATCAACTTCGACCGCTCGAAATTGTGGTGATCAATACGGCGGCGGGACAGCGCTACGGACGCGACGATTACGTCTCGGCCGGCTGTGGCATGGGCTACGAGGCCACCATGGCCCTCCTGAACCAGGGGGTTCGTCTAACCGGTACTGACGGATGGAGTTGGGATGCGCCTTTCGTTTACACGAAGGAAAGATATCGGGAAACGGGCGATGCCGGACTTATCTGGGAAGGCCATAAAGCCGGTCGCGACATCGGTTATTGTCACCTCGAGAAGCTGCACAACCTCGAAGTGCTGCCATCCTCCGGCTTCATGATCGCCTGCTTCCCCGTGAAGATTCGCGCTGCGTCCGCGGGTTGGACACGGGCCGTCGCCATTTTCGAGGACTAACCAGCATGTACGAGCCCTTTTGCGGCTAATCATGTCTGGAGCCGGTCGGTAAACATCTGCCTGGACGTGGGAGGCGTAGTGGGCGAACTCGACCGAGCGAACAACAGAGTGCGCGCCATTGCTAAGGAGGGTGGGGACAGAGGCACAGAAGCTATGTTCGCTTCATAGGGCGTGATGCCATCAAAGCCCGGGATCAAGGACCTTCAAAGCGCTGATCTCTCAACGAGGGATCTCCTTCGGCCGAGCGAAGATCCTGACCTTGCCAAGACGCTGAACGCCGATCACCACCCCCGTCAGGCTGAACAGGAAGCCGAACAGCAGGGGCACAAGCACGGCTACGTCGCGCA
>CAXSDY010000128.1:0-7073 GCA_964235835.1 uncultured Sphingomonadaceae bacterium
TTCAAGGCGAGCGTCCTGGCGAAGATCAAGCTTGGCCGGCTTGGCACTGTCGAGGACCTGATGGGCGCCGCATTGTTCCTTGCGTCGGACGCGTCGGCGATGGTCACCGGCACCAGCCTGATCGTCGACGGCGGCTGGACCGCTGACTGAACGATACATGCCTGGCATTAGCGAGCGTTCGCGCCGACAAGGGTTTCCATGACCGACCGCATTCTGACGACGCATGTCGGCTCGCTGCCGCGAAGCCGGGCCGTTACCGATCTCGTCTTCGCGCACGAACGTGGTGAGCCGGTCGACGCCGCGACATTCGACCGGGTGATCGGCGATGCGGTCGACACGTGCGTTGCCCGGCAGGTTGCCTCGGGAGTGGACCTCGTCTCGGACGGCGAGATGTCGAAGATCTCCTACGCCACCTATATCAAGGATCGCGTCAGCGGTTTCGACGGCGACAGCGCGCGCACGCCGCCGGCCGACCTCGAGGCATTTCCTGGTTTCCTCGCGCGGCAGGCTGCGAGCGGGGGGACACCGACCTATCGCCGTCCGTGCTGCGTCAGTGCGGTCGCACCCAAGACGCTGACGCCGCTCGAAGCCGATCTTGGCCACCTCGCGCGCGCCACCCGCCAGCATCGCCCTACCGGCGCGTTTCTGAACGCTGCGTCGCCGGGCGTGATCGCGCTGTTCCAGCCGAACCGGCATTACCCGACGCAGGACGCGTATCTCGAGGCGCTCGCCGAGGCGATGCGCCCCGAATATGAGGCGATCGCCGCGGCGGGAGTGATCCTGCAGCTTGACAGCCCCGATCTCGGCCTTGGCCGTCACATGATGTACAAGGACCGCAGCGACGCGGAATTTCTCGTTCTGGTCGAGCGCCACGTCGAGGTGCTCAACCACGCCCTGCGGAACGTCGCGCCCGAACAGGTCCGGATGCATGTGTGCTGGGGCAATTATGAAGGGCCGCACACCCACGATGTCGAGATGCGCACGATCCTGCCGGTGTTGATGAAGGCAAAGCCGCAGGGGCTGCTGTTCGAGACATCAAACCCGCGCCACCAGCACGATTGGCAGGCGTTCCGCGACCTCGCCGCGCTGGTCCCGGAGGACCGCGTACTGATCCCGGGCGTGATCGATTCGACGACCAATTTCGTTGAGCATCCCGAGGTCGTTGCGCAACGCATCGAGCAGTTCGCAGGGCTCGTTGGACGCGATCGCGTGATCGCGGGGACCGATTGCGGCTTCTCGACCTTTGCAGGCTTCGGGGCAGTCGATCCCGACATCGTCTATGCGAAGCTAGCGACGCTTGCCGAGGGCGCCGCGCGGGCGAGCGAGCGGCTGTGGCGCGCGGCATGACGCTTAAGCAACGCCTCGCGGCCGGCGAGCTGATCGTCGGCAGCTTCGTCAAGACGCCGTCGCCGATCGTCGTCGAAGTGCTTGCACTGACCGCGCTCGATTGCCTGTGCCTCGATGCCGAGCATGCACCGTTCGACCGGCTGGCGATCGACGGCTGCGCGATGGCGGCGCGGGCGGGCGCAAAGGACCTCCTCGTCCGCGTCCCCGCCGCGTCGGCCGAGCACATCCTGAACGCGCTCGATTGCGGCGCGACCGGGATCGTTGCGCCGCATGTCCGCTCAGCCGACGAAGCGCGCGCGCTGGTGCGCATGGCGCGCTACGGTGCGGGCGGGCGCGGGTATGCCGGCTCGTCGCGCGCCGCTCGCTATACGACGCGCAGCATGGCCGAGCATCTCGAGCGATCATCCGACACGGTCGTGATCGCGCAGATCGAGGATCCCGAAGCGATCGATGACATCGAGGCGATCGCCGCGGTCGACGGGGTCGATGCATTGTTCGTCGGCCGAGTCGACCTGACCGTCGCCTATGCTGCGGCGAGCCAGGACGAGCCGCGCGTCGTCGCGGCGGTCGAGCGCGTGTGCGCGGCCGGGCGTGCGAACGGCCGCGCGGTCGGCATGTTCCTGGCACGCGCCGGCGATATCCCGCAGTGGCGCGCGCAGGGCGCGAGCCTGTTCCTGCTCGGCTCGGACCATGCCTTCCTGCTGGCCGGGGCGGCCGCGCTGATGGCGACGGCCGCCGGGTGAGCGAGGCGCGCGGCACGGGTGTGCGGACAGGCCCGATTGCGCCCTTGCTGCTATCGATCGTGTCCCTGTGCGTCGGTACGTCCTTTGCAAAGGCGTTATTCCCGATTGCGGGATGGGCGGGGATGACGGCGCTGCGAGTCGGCCTGTCCGCGGTGCTGCTGGTGGCGATCCACCGACCGTGGCGCTGGCGACTCGATGCTGCGCAGGGGCGGGCGGTCGCCTGTTACGGCGTGGTGCTCGCCTGCATGAACCTCAGCTTCTACGCGGCGCTGACCAGCCTGCCGCTGGGGATCGCCCTCGCGATAGAATTTTTGGGCCCACTGGGCGTCGCGGTGGCCTATTCGCGCGCGCCGCTCGACGCGTTGTGGATCGCGCTGACCGGCGGAGGGCTGATCGCTCTGGTCCTGCCGGGCGCGACGGGGCAGCCGATCCATGCCGTCGGCGTCGGGCTGGCGCTGCTCGCGGCCGTCTTCTGGGCACTGTACATCATCGCGGGGAAGCATGCGGCAGCCCTGGTGCCCGAGGGGCGAATCGTCTGCCTCGGCCTGTGCGTCGCCGCGTTGATCTCGGTGCCGGTGGGTGTGGCGCAGACAGGCATGGCGCTGTTTGACACCCATGTGCTCCGCACCGGCGCGATCGTCGCGATCCTCTGCAGCGCGCTGCCTTATTCACTCGAGATGTACGCGCTAAAGCGGCTGCCCAAGCAGGTGTTCGGCATCCTCGTCAGCCTGGAGCCGGTCGTCGGCGCCGCCGCCGCCTTCGTAATCCTGGGCGAAAGGCTCGGGCTGCTGCAGTGGCTTGGAATGACGGGCGTCGTCGCTGCCTCGATCGGCAGCAGCCTGACGCGCCCCCAGCCGCCGATCGCGGCATTGGCGGCGTCGTAGCTGCGCTTGACAAGCCCGCGCGTATCGCGTGCATTCGCATTCATCGGTGTTTGGGAGTTACCACCTTGGCCATCTCGCGCGCCTGCCATCTACTTGCCAGCACGGCGGCGCTGATCGGCGGCCTCACGGCGACGCCGTCGATCGCGGAAATCCCGAAAGCGGCCGTCGCGCCCGCGGGACCCCGCTGGTGGAAGGAGGCGGTGGTCTACCAAATCTATCCGCGCTCGTTCGCGGACAGCAACGGCGATGGCGTCGGCGACCTCAACGGCATCACCGCGCGGCTCGATTACCTCAAATCGCTAGGCGTCGACGTCGTGTGGCTCTCGCCGCATTTCGATTCGCCTAACACCGACAACGGCTACGATATTCGCGATTATCGCAAGGTGCTGGCGCAGTTCGGCACGATGGGCGACTTCGACCGGATGCTCGCCGGCATGAAGGCGCGCGGGATTCGGCTGATCATCGATCTGGTCGTGAATCATACCAGCGACGAGCATCGCTGGTTCGTCGAGGCGAGTAAGGGACCGGCCAACCCGTATCGCGACTATTACATCTGGCGTCCGGGAACGGCGGGCGGACCGCCCAACAACGCTCCCAGCTTCTTCGGGGGATCGGCGTGGAGCCGCACCACGCCGGGTGGCGATTACTACCTCCATTATTTCGCCATCAAGCAGCCCGACCTAAATTGGGACAATTCCAAGGTGCGCGGCGAGGTCTATGACCTGATGCGCTTCTGGCTCGACAAGGGGGTGTCGGGATACCGGATGGATGTGATACCCTTCATTTCGAAGGACCCATCCTTTCCTGACCTGACCCCTGAACAGCTCCAACATCCCGACCGAGTCTATGCGAGCGGCCCACGCGTCCACGATTATCTGAAGGAAATGCGCCGCGAGGTGCTGTCCAAGTACGACACGATGAGCGTCGGCGAGGCGGTGGGCGTTACGCCCGAGAAGGGGCCTTTGTTCACCTCGGCCGGTCGCGGCGAACTCGACATGATCTTCCGTTTCGAGGCCGTGAACATCGATCGCGACGGCTGGCGGACCAAGCCGTGGGCGCTGCCCCAGCTCAAGACGATCTATGACAATCTCGATCGCTCAGCGGGGACTGACGGCTGGAACACCAGCTTCATCGGCAATCACGACAAGCCGCGCGCTGTGTCGCACCTGGGCGATGGCAGCCCCGCCTCGGCTAAGGCGCTGGCGACGATGCTGCTTACGCTGCGCGGCACGCCATTCCTGTATCAGGGCGATGAGCTGGGCATGACCAACTATCCCTTCACGCGGATTGAGCAGTATGACGACATCTCGGCACGCAACCTGTGGCGCGACCAGGTGGTCAGCGGCAAGGTACTCGCCGCCGAGTTCCTGCCAGAGCTAGCCAAGACCAGCCGCGACAACGCGCGCACGCCGATGCAGTGGAATGCCGCACCCAACGCCGGCTTCACCACGGGCACGCCGTGGCTAGCGGTCAATCCGAACTTTCGGACGATCAACGTTGCCGCCGAGCAGGCCGACCGTTCCTCCGTGCTCAACTACTATCGCGCGCTGCTGGCAATACGCCGCCGGACGCCAGCCCTGGTGTACGGTGCTTATACCGATGTCGATCCCGCCCACCCGCAGGTCTACGCGTATACGCGGACGCTGGGCAACGAGCGCTACCTGACGGTGATCAACTTTTCAGCGGAGCGAGTAGATTATGTACTGCCGCCGGGCCTCAAGCTTCGCACAGTGGTGCTAGACAGTTTCGGCGGGGGTGCGGTCGGTGAACGGCGGGTACTGCGACCGTGGGAGGCGACCATCTACCGGCTTTAGCCGGCAACGCGGCCTGCTATCGTCTCGGGAAGGCTGCGCCAGATCAAAGCCGCAAGGATGAACGCCGCGCTTGCGGCCAGCATTGCGACCTGCAGCCCGAATGCGCTGGCAAGCGTTCCCGTGATCAATGGCGAAAAAAAGCTGATCAGCCGCCCCCAGTTGAAGATTGAGGCCGCCGTCGATTTGAGGTGGGGCGGGTAGAGCTCGGCGAGCCAGGGTCCCCAGACCACGCTTGACGACAAGCTGAACCCGTAGGCGAAGCCGACCGCCATCAGCAGCCCGGGGGCCGACGGCGCCAGCAGGTAGACAACGATAGCTATCGCCGCGAGCGCGAAGCCGAGTGCGCCGAAGCGTCTTCCCAGCCGATCGGACGCCCAGCCCCAGGCAAAGCCGCCGATCATGTTGCCCGTGAACTGTGCCGCCACGAGCTTGCCGATCACCTGTGGCGGCAGGTGGCGCACATCCTGGAGATAAGTCGTTAACCAGCCGCTGAACGCCTGGTAGGCAAAGAAGTTGAGTCCGGTGAGGCTCACCAGCAGTAACGTCCTCTGCCGTACTGCGGGCGCGAACAGCTCGCGCACCGGAAAGCGTGAGGCGTGCCCCGTCCCGCGCAGGGTGCCGGGCACGACCAGATAAGCAAGCCCGGCGAGCAGCACGGGCGGGACACCACCGATCCAAAACAAGATCCGCCAATCATGGTTGCCGAGATGCCCAAGCGAAAGCCCGAGCAGGACGATCGAGCTGCTGAAGGTGAGATTGATGCCGCTGGCCAGCCGCCCGCGGACTCGCGCGTGGAACAGGCTGCAATAGATGCCGACCACTACTGGAAAGCTGCCGCCGAGAAACAGCCCGAGGGCGAAGCGTTGCAGCAGCAATTGCGGGTAGCTGGAGACGGCGACGCCGGCGATCAACATCAAGCCATAGCCGACCATGATCGCGACGAGCATGTTGCGCCGGCCGAGCCGGTCGGCCAGCTGGCCGAACACCACCGCGCCGATCAGCGCCCCCGCCCCTTGCGCCGAGTAAGCGGACCCTGCCTGCGTCAGGCTGAGGCCGAGGCTGTCGCGCAGGAAAGGGCGCAGCACGTCAACTGTGTTCCATGCCCAGCCGTAGAAGAATTCGGCCAACACCACGAACGCGAACGCCGCGCAGCGTCGAGCGAAACTATGCTCGAACGCGCACGCGGCGTCGTAGGCGGGATTATGAGCGGTAGGAGCGACGGGCGAGTTCATTGCACTCCTTTCCGCCACTTTATTCTTTCCCCGATCAGTGCTTGATGCGCAACCGCGCACCGAACATCCGAGGTGGCTCGTAGCTCGCCTGTTCCGAGGTGCCGCCATACGACACAAGCGTCTGGATCTTCGCGTTGGTGACGTTGTCGACAAACGCTTCGATCGAGAGCTGGCGGTTGTATTCGAAGGTTAGGCTAAGGTCGACCTTGTGCCAGATGGGTGCCCGGGCCAGCCGGTCGTTAAACGACTGCTCGTCATGGTGGCCCGCGAATGACACCGCTGCGAACGGGATTAGGGCGCTTTGGCTGCCGAGTTCGAAGCGATACGACGCATATGCCGTGCCCGAGTACTTGGGCGAGTGCGGGATGTTGTTGCCCGACAGGTCGCAGACGAAGGCAACAGGCGGTTGGCCCGCACCGCCGGTCCCCGATTGCGGGCCGCAGTTGTAGCCCGGAGCGAAAATGCGGCGCTGGCCTGCGGCGGCGATGACTACGCCGTTCATGATCGTGGGGCCGGTCTGAGTCGCGTCATTGACCAAGATCGAACCGCCGAACGGCAGTGTCACGTTCTTGAAGTCGGTATATTTGGCGCTCAGCAGCGACAGATTTGCGCCTATCGTTAGCGCGCGGGTAGGCTGCCAAACTGCTTCGGTCTCGAGGCCGTGGGAACGGGCTTTCGCGGCGTTGAAGGTCGTCTGCAGAGTCGTGCCACCGACAATAATCTGGCGGCTTTCCTGCAGATCACGATATTTGTTGTAGAAGGCCGAGAGGTTGAGCTGCAGCGTGTTGTCGAAGAAGCGGTTCTTCGAGCCGATCTCGAAGGCGGTGACCTTCTCAGGGCGGAAGGTCGGCGCGCTCTGCGAGGCCGCGAGGCCCGCGTTGAAGCCGCCCGAGCGGAAGCCGGTCGAGACGCTGCCGTAGACCAGGCTACGATCGCTCAACTTATATTCGGTCCCGCCCTTCCAGGTCACTTCGCTGAAGGTGAGCGGGCAATAGGTTGAACGCACCTGGTTGCCCTTCGCGTCCAAGGTGGTCGCAGCCGTCACCGCGCCGC
>CAXSDY010000129.1:0-6987 GCA_964235835.1 uncultured Sphingomonadaceae bacterium
GCCCCTGTTCGAAGCTCTCTTCCTCACCGCTGGAGGCCGCGCCCATTACCCCGGGAAGCAAGCGGACGCAAGCGTCGAGCAGGACCATGGCGCCGAGCTCCCCGCCCGACAGGACATAGTCGCCGATCGACACCGGCTCGAGATCGCGGCCCTCGAAGATGCGCTCGTCGAAGCCCTCGAAGCGGCCGCACAAGAGGATCGCGCCGGGGCCGGCTGCGAGGGTGCGGACGCGGGCTTGGATCAGCGGGTCCCCACGCGGGGTAAGGGCGAGCATTGGGCGGCCGTCGCGGACGCTGTCGAGCGCAGCGGCCACGATGTCGGGCCTGAGCACCATCCCCGCGCCGCCGCCCGCTGGCGTGTCGTCGACACTGCGGTGCTTGTCGGTCGCGAAGTCGCGAATGTTGCGGGTGTCGAGGCTCCATGCGGAGCCGAGCGCACGGCCCGCAAGCGACGCGCCGAGCGGACCGGGGAACATCTCCGGGTAGAGGGTGAGGACGGTGGCGGCGAAGGTCACTTCGTCCAGTTCTCGACGACAAGGCCCGGCAGGTCGGCGAAATCGGCGACATTGTTGCTGACGATTGTCGCTCCGACACTCAGCGCGTGCGCGGCAATAAGGCGATCGAAGCTCACCCGACGGAAGGGCAGTTCAGCGTAAGCCCAAGCGGCGGCTTCCTCGAAAGGCATGACGGGCACCACCATCACGAAGGCCTGGATCACCTGTTGATCCGGCGAATGGCCGACGACATTGCCGAGCACGATCTCGGCGAAGCTGACCGCAGACAGGCCGACCTCGCCGGGCTCACACTGGGATAGGCGGGAGCGCAACTTGGGATGCGTCCCGAGCATGGCATAGATCGCACAATCCGTATCGAGCATGAATCGGATCACTCGCCCTCGATCCGTTTCCTCGACGCCATCGTGCTGGGCCGCTCTTCGAAGTCGCGATTGGTGGGGACACGCAGCCCCTTGGCCTTGCCCCAGAAGCTGTCGACGTCCAGCTTGCGCTTAGGCTGCTCGACGGGTTCGACGACGTATTTGCCCTGTTCTTCCCGCACCCTCATCTCGATGCCCTCGCTGATGCCGAGCGCCTTGGGCAGGCGCAGGGCGACGGAGTTGCCGGACTTGAAGGTCCTGGCGCGCACTTCCTTGGTCATGAGCAAGTCTCCGGATATACATGATGTATATACCGGAGGGTTATCGTGCAATAGGAACATCATGCAAGGCGGTGCGCTACGCCTCACATGGACGAACCCCTTGACTGCCTGATCGTCGGCGGCGGCCCGGCTGGGCTGACCGCCGCAATTTATCTCGCGCGTTTCCTGCTCGACATCCGGGTGATCGATGCCGGCAAGAGCCGGGCATCGTGGATCCCCACCAGCCACAACCACGCCGGCTATCCCGAGGGGATCAACGGCAAGGAGCTGCTCCGGCTGATGCGCGAGCAGGCGCAGCGCTACGGCGCCAAGATCGAGACCGCGCGGGTGACCAAGATCGAGCGCGACGGCGACCTGTTCACGGCCGAGTGGGGGTCAGGGCCGGTGCAGGCGCGCAGCGTGCTGCTCGCCACCGGAGTGACCAACCGCCGCCCGCCGATCGACGAGGACTTGCACGACGAGGCGCTCGCCCGCGGCCTGATCCGCTACTGCCCGATCTGCGACGGCTATGAAGTGACGGACAAGCGCGTCGGGGTGATCGGATCGGGCGGGCATGGCGTGGCCGAGGCGGTGTTCCTCCGCAGCTACACCGCCGACGTCACGCTGATCGCGCCCGACAGCGCCCTCGAGGTCTCGGCCGAGGACCAGGCGAAACTTGCGGAGGCAGGGATCAAGACGGTCGATGGGCCTGCCGCAGCCGTCGCGGCGCAGGAGGATTGTATCGTCGTCGATACGGCCGAGGGCCATTATGTGTTCGACAGCGTCTATCCGGCGCTCGGATCGGACACGCACACGCAACTGGCCGAGATGGTCGGCGCGAGCCTCGCCGGGGATGCCTGCGTGACGGTTGACGATCATCAGCGCACGAGCGTGGCGGGTTTCTACGCGGCGGGCGACGTCGTGCTCGGCCTCGACCAGATCAGCCACGCCATGGGCGAAGGCGGCGTCGCGGCGACAACCATCCGCAACGATCTCGCGAAGCAGCGGCCGCTGTACCGCGCGCCGCTCGTCGCCGCCTAGGCGAGGAAGTCCGGGTCAATGAGCACGCTGCCGGCCTGCAGCTGAGCGATCGGTTCGCGAAACGGGATGAGCGAGCGGGTGCCGTCGGTCTTCTCGACCTCGAGCAGGTCGCCGGCGCCGAAGTTCTCGACCGCGGCGACGACCCCGTAAGCGACCTGCGCTGCGTCCACACAGGGCAAGCCGATCAGGTCCGCGAAATAATATTCGCCCTCGGCGAGCGGCGGCAGCACGGCGCGCTCGACCTCGACGAGCCTGCCGCGAAGCGCCTCGGCCGCCGATCGATCCGCGACGCCTTCGAAGCGAGCGATCGGCGCCTTGCCGGCCTGTTTCAATGCGGCGAGCTTCATCTGCCGGTCGCCGACGAACAAGGTGGCGCCGACCTTGAGGTTGGCGAGATCGTCGGCGAACAGCTTAAGCCGCACCTCGCCCGTGATCCCGTGCGCGCCCGCCACCGCGGCGAGCGCCACGCGGCGCTCACCGGGGGAAGCGGGCGCGGTCACGCGATTGCTCAGGCGTTACCGGCTTCGGCGGCCGCTTCTTCCGCGACCACGTCGGCATCGCTGGTTTCGCTCGAAGCCTCCTCGGGAGCGGACTCCTGCGGGGCGGCGTCCGCAGCGCCCTCGACCGGCGTCTCGGAACTCTCGCCGGTCGCGCTGCCTTCCGGCGCGGGAACATGCTCGGCGCCTTCCGCCGGGGCGGCATCATCGGCGCCCTCGGCGGGCTCCGGCGAGGAGATCGCCTGGCTCTCGGCCGGTGCGGCTTCGGCTTCTGCTACCGGCGCAGCCTCAGGCTCTGCCGCAGGCTCTTCGAGGGCCGGCTCGGGCGCCGGAGCGGCGGCTGCGGCTGCGCGGGCTTCCTCGGCCTCCGCAGCCTTGGTTGCACGCTCCTCGGCGCGCTCGGTCGCCTTCTCCCCCGGCTTGCCTTTGTTCGGGTTGGTCCGCGCGGCTCGCTCGCGGATGCCCGCGGCGTCGAGGAAGCGCAGGACGCGGTCCGACGGCTGCGCACCGACCGACAGCCAGTGGTTGATCCGCTCGGCGTCGAGCTTCACGCGCTCGGGCGAATCCTTCGCGAGCAGCGGATTGTAGGTGCCCAGCTTCTCGATGAAGCGGCCATCACGCGCGGCGCGGCTGTCGGCGACGACAATGCGGTAATAGGGCCGCTTCTTGGCGCCGCCACGGGCGAGACGAATTGCAAGTGCCATGCTGTGTTCCTTATGGTTTCGTGAGTTACGCTATTTCTTTGAGAACTTGTCGAAGCCGGGTGGAAGGTTGAACGCTCCGCCGCCACCGGGCAGGCCGGGCATCCCGCCGCCGAGCTGACCGCCCGGCGCGAGCCCGCCGAGCGCGCCTTCCAATCCGCCCTTGTTGAACATCGCCGCGAGCTTGCCGAAGCCGCCGAGCTTCTTCAGCCGCTTCATCGCATTGGCCATGTCCTGGTGCATCTTGAGGAGCTTGTTGACCTCCTGCACGGTGGTACCGCTGCCCTTGGCGATGCGAATCTTGCGCTTGGCGTTGATCACGTCGGGCCGGGCGCGCTCTTTGGCGGTCATCGAGGACATCATCGCCTCGAGATGGACCAGCGCCTTGTCGTCCATCTTGCCCGGCACCTTCATGCCCTTCATCCCCGGCAACATGCCGGCGAGCGCGCCGAGGCCACCCATGCGCTGCATCTGCTGGATCTGAAGGCGCAGGTCGTCGAGGTCGAACTTGCCCTTCTCCATCTTGGCGGCAAGCTTCTCGGCGTCCTCCTGTTTCACCGTCTCCGCGGCACGCTCGACCAGGCTGACGACGTCGCCCATGCCGAGAATGCGACCGGCCACGCGATCGGGATGGAACGCCTCGAGTGCGTCGAGCCCCTCGCCCGTGCCAGCGAACTTGATCGGCTTGCCGGTGACCGCGCGCATCGACAACGCGGCGCCACCGCGGGCGTCGCCGTCCATGCGGGTCAGCACCACGCCGGACAGTTCGACCTCGCCGGCAAATCCCTTGGCGACGTTGACCGCGTCCTGGCCGGTCAAGCTGTCGACCACCAGCAGCGTCTCGACAGGCTGCGCGGCGGTCGCGACCGCCTTCATCTCGGCCATCAGCGCGTCGTCGACGTGGAGGCGGCCGGCCGTGTCGAGCAGCAGCACGTCATAGCCCTGCAGCTTGGCCGACTGCAGCGCGCGACCGGCGATCTGGACCGGCGTCTGCCCAGCGACGATCGGGAGCGTGTCGACGCCTGCCTGGCGACCGAGCACGGCCAGCTGCTCCTGCGCCGCGGGGCGCGCGACGTCGAGCGATGCCATCAGCACCTTCTTGCGATCGCGATCCTTGAGCCGCCGGGCGAGCTTCGCGGTCGTGGTCGTCTTGCCCGACCCCTGCAGGCCGACCATCATCACGACCGCGGGCGGACTGACGTCGAGGTGGAGTTCCGAGGCGTCCGCGCCGAGCATCTCCACGAGCGCGTCGTGGACCAGCTTGACGACCATCTGGCCCGGCGTGATCGAACGCAGCACCTCGGCGCCGATCGCCCTCTCGGTGACGTCGTCGACGAACGAGCGCGCGACCGGCAGCGCGACATCGGCTTCGAGCAGGGCGACGCGCACCTCGCGCATCGCCGCGCGCACGTCCGCCTCCGACAGGGCGCCGCGGCCGCGAAGCTTGTCGAACACGCCTCCGAGGCGATCGCTGAGACTGTCGAACATCTGCAAACTCTCCTATCCGACCGGCGCAAAGCGCAAAACGCCGGCGGGCGAAACCTCGCCGGCCAGCGTGCATCCGCGGATGCTTCCTCGTCATGCCTGTCGAAAACGACGATGCCGCCCCTAGCCGAGGAGCAGCGATCCGTCAATTTGCCGGCGAATGCGAGAAAGCCCGGGCGAGGCATTCAACCTCGCCCGGGGCTCCCATCAATTGCCGCTTGTCAGCACAGCGGCCGGCTTAGCCGCGCTCACCATGCGCCGGCGGAGCCGGGGGCGGAGGCGGCGGAGGCGGCACCGGGCAGGTCGCCGTGGCATCGACCACCGACCCGTCCGGGCAGGTCTGCGTCGCAGGTGGCGGCGGCGGCGGCGGCGGCGGCGGCGGGGGGGGTGGCGGCGGCGGAGGCGGCGGTGCAGCCGCGGCGCCGCCGAAGTTGAAGATCAGGCTGGCGAGCAGGCTGTGGGAGCGGAACTTGCCGGTCGCCGATGCCGTGGCCCCGTCCAGCGAGTCCGACACGTTTAGCTTCGCAGTCTGGAAGTAACGGTACTTCACACCGAGATCGACATTGTTCGCGATCTCGGTGCGGACGCCAGCAATCAGTTGCCACGCAAGGGCGCTGTCGCGGGTGTCGAAGGCCTTCACGCGTGCGCCGCCCACACCACCGCCAGCGAAAAAGCTCGCCTTGTCGTTGATGCCGATGTCGACCAGGGCGTTGCCCATCGCCGACCAGACGCTCGTCCGCTGTCCGGTATCGACATTGGATGGAACAAAACCACTTGCGTTCTGAAAGGCAGTGCTAAGATCGACATAGTTTATCTTCGCACGCTTGTAGCCAACTTCGCCTTCCAAACGGAACATCCCGAAGTCGAAGCCCACTATCCCGTCAACATCGAACCCTGACTCGTATTGAACGTCGAGCGCACGGTTGTAGTTCGTCGTCGTAGTTCCAGTCCGGGTCGCGAGATCGTAATTGCTCGCGCGCGGGAAGAGAAGGCCGCCTTCGATGCCGACATAAGGCGAACCGTCCTTGGCCAAAGCCGGTGAAGTGGTGGCGGCGATGGCGGCAGCCGCCAACAGGTACTTGCGCATAGGTGTTCCTTTGAAGCGCTTGGATGATGGCTCTTAACGCCTTGCAGCCGCATCCGTTGACTGCAAAAAGCTGACCCAGAGGATTTAAGCACCAACCTGATGCTGAAAAACCACATGATCAATCGGCCGAAGTGATCCCCCCTGCGCAGGATACTGAGGTCTAGTGGACACTTCGGGGTCCGCTCCCTAAGTCGCCTTCGTGCTCCGCCCGTTCCATAAGATGCACGGCCTCGGCAACGACTTCGTCATCCTCGATGCCCGGGTCGAGCCGATCGCCATGCGCCCTGCCCTGGCTCGCGCGCTGGCAGACCGGCGGCGGGGGATCGGGTGCGACCAGTTGATCCTGCTCCAGCCGTCGGACGCGGCGGCGCTGCGGATGACGATCTTCAACGCCGATGGGAGCGAGGCGGAGGCGTGCGGCAACGCGGCGCGCTGCGTCGTCGCGCTGACCGGGGCGGAGCGGATCGAAACCGCGGGCGGCCTTGTGGAGGGCGGCGTCGCCGGCGGCGAGGTCGACGTTGTCCTTCCGCAACCGCGCTTCGAGTGGGACGAAATCCCGCTTGCCGATGCGATGGACACGGCGGCCTTGCCGATCGCGTGGGACGAGCTTGCCGGACCGATGGCCGTCAACGTCGGCAATCCGCATCTGGTCTTCTTCGTAGAGGCGATCGACGCGGAACGGCTCCGCACCCTCGGGCCGCGGATCGAGCATGACCCGGCGTTTCCGGAGCGGATCAACGTCAACCTGGCACGCATCGAGGATGGCGGCGTGACGCTGCGGACGTGGGAGCGGGGTGCCGGCCTGACCCAGGCGTGCGGGACGGGTGCCTGCGCCACGGCCGTCGCGGCGATCCGTACCAGGCGCGCGGTCTCGCCGGTGGCGGTGGCCATGGCGGGCGGCACGTTGCACGTCGCCTGGGCGCCGGGTCAGCAAATCCGCATGCGCGGCGCCGCGAGCCACGTGTTCAGTGGTGAGGTCGACCTGGAAGCGCTGGCGGACGCCGGCGGACCAGACACGACCGAAGATCCTGCCGGGACATTCC